>JASHRF010000081.1 GCA_030037545.1 Acidobacteriaceae bacterium
GGCGGCTCAGGCTATCTATGCCAGGTCTCACTCGGAGGCTTGGAACAGATGGCCAGAGCGAAACAGTACGCCGACCGCGTCAACGTCATCAAGAGAATCAAGCTGGGCTCGAAATGGCCGTTCGCCCCCGTGGTGGAGCACAACGGCAGGATCGTTCGCGATCACGTTTGGGTCGCAAAGCGCGACGAGCACCACCCGGAAGGTCGCTACTACCTCGAATGGTACGAAGACGGCAGACGACGCAGAAAGCCCATCGAAAGCTACGATCTTCTTCTCCCCGCCGCCCGCGCAAAATCGATCGAGCTCAATGCCGTGAAGATGGGCCTTCTGGCCCTGTCCGAGGCGCCGATCATCTCGGCCCCGGCGCGGCTGACGATGGTTAAGGCGATCGACGACTAGCTCGACTACATTCGCAAACACCGCAACCTGCGCACCTACCGTTCGCGGCGGCTCTCCGATGGACAGGTTCGACAGATGCTCGGATTTCCCTCGCGCATGCAAGTCCACGCCTTTCTCAAGAAACACGGCGTCCATCTGCACTATTCGCTGGCCAACCTGGAGCAGGACCGGGCAATTTCGCGGGAATTTGAGGACAACGCCGGAAATAGAGACCAGCATCCGGTGTGATTGCTAAATGCAACCAATTCCGCCACCCGTTACAATCCAATGCCGCCACACAATACAATGTTTTGCCGCCGTCCGATACACTGAAAATCCGCCACCTGGCAGTCTGCGGGCGAGCAAAGTATCATCGCCGCCGAAGTCGAGCCGGTGGCGGCTCAACCAGCAACTGCCGAGCCGGCGGCGATCCAACCGTGATTTGCTAACATGTACAATATTGCAAGTTGTATGTACATGCTCTAAACTCTCAGGAAGAGGGAATCCATGCCTGTTGCAAAGCGTCAAAGCGTGCCTAAAAATTTCAGACTCGACCCCATCCAACTAGCGCGCGCCAAGAAAGCGCTCGGCGCCTCTACAGAAACTGAGACGATCATCCGTGCTCTCGATCATGTTATCTCGGAGCACGAGCGAAATCGGTTGGTCATCGAGGCTAATCAGAGGTTCATAAAGAGCGGGATCTCGATTCACGATGCCTTCGGGAGCTTAGCGGACTAGGGATGCCTATACTGTTTGACTCCTCGGTCTATATCGCGGCACTTCGTCAAGGAGGCGCTTCAACCGTTCTGTTGCAGAGGTGGGCGCAGGAGTCTCCTCTTTGGCTCAGTTCAGTTGTCCTGGAGGAACTCTATGCGGGCGCGAATCCGGCAGATCGACGAATTTTGGAGAAGCTGGAGCGCGATTTTGAGAGAGCAAACCGCGTTCTGATTCCAAATCTAGGAGACTGGGGCCTGGCTGGAAAGATATTGGCTGCCATAGCTCGGAAATACGGATATGAAAAGATCGGAAGAGCACGCCTTACCAACGATGCGTTGATCGCCACTAGCGCGGCACGGAACGGAATCACTGTCATTAGCATAAATTCGAGAGATTTCGCTCTCTTGGCTGAATTCTGTCCGGTTCAGTGGCAAACCAGGGTTCTTGCCGAGTAACCAACTCGCCAGTGACTTTCCGAAAACGCTTCCGAGGCGTCCAATTCCAGCCAGCAAAGTAAGTCGTGGACGGAATTGGTGCAGGCGGCGGCATAACACTGTATTGAGTGGCGGCAATTCAGTGTAACCAGCAATGATTGTTGTCGCCGACACCTCGCCAATTAACTACCTGGTGCTGGTTGGGCAAGTCGAAGTCCTGCCTGAGTTTTATGGTCGAGTGCTGGTCGCCCCTCTCTGTCTGCGACGAACTACAGGACATCAATACTCCCGATGTCGTGCGCGCATGGGTTGCGCAGGCGCCGGTATGGTTGGAAGTGCGGGACATTGAGTAATCCGCCCGAACACTCTCTCAGTTTTCTTGACCGCGGCGAACGTGAGGCTATCGCAGTTGCCGTTGAGCTTGGAGCGGATCGGGTGATCGCCGATGAAACGCTTGCGTGTGAGGAAGCCACGTGCCGGAGGCTCTCGGTGATTGGCACTTTCGGAGTGTTACGGAATGCCGCCCGTGCAAGCCTGCTCGATTTACCCCAAGCACTCAGCAAGTTGCAGGCGACAAATTTCTACGTCGCGCCAGAGCTGATCCGATCCCTCTTGGGAGAAGACGCTGCGCGCCTGAGAAGGCCGTAGTGGAGCACGGCATGTCTCGCAAAATGCACTTCGACCATCTCACGGTCCACATCGGTCGCTCCGTGTTTGCTTCACAATCGATCCCGCTTAATCCGTCCGCGCTTGACGCAACGTCGGCCCACACCGCTCACTGTGGAATTGATTCATAGCAGCAGAACGGGCGGAGCATTCCGGCCGGCACGGGTTAAGATGCTACCTGCCTCGCCCGCGGGAAATCAGGCAATAAAGAGAACCCTGCCGCAACGCCGGCACAGGTAGGTATGCTCCCAGTTCCGTTGGGGTTGGGGAAATACTTCGCGATTGTAACGACGGACGACTCCATACTTGCTATGGGCGGCGCGTCTCCGGCGTATCGCCGGTCTGGTTGTTCACGCCTTCGGCGACGGCGTCATCGCCAGCCTCGTCGCGCGAGGCGGCGAGCGCGGGGTCGCGGTAGAGGAGTTTCAAGGCGGGGAAATATTTGTGGCGGGGAATCATTCCTGATTGAAGGCACATTTCTTACGACTGCCAACCGCCGCCCAGCGCCTGGTAGAGCTGCACCAACGCCGCCCAAACCGCATCGCGGTTTTGCGCCAGCGTGATCTGCCCGGTAAACAGGCTCTCTTCCGCTGTAAGCACATTGAGGTAGGTGTCGACTCCTCCCTGGTAGCGCAGGTTCGAGAGGCGCAAGGCATCCTGCTCGGCCTTCACCAGCGTCTCCTGTGCAGCTAATTGTTCTTTCGACCTTTGATAGGCGATGAGCGCATCGTTGACCTCCTGAAACCCGGTCAACACGGTCTTTTCATAGGAAACCAGCGCCTGCTGCTGCTGCGCTTTGGCCACTTCCAGGTTGCCGCGCAGCCTGCCGCCGGTAAAGATGGGCTGGGTCAGACCGCCGGCAACACTCCAAATGAGGCTTGGCGTGGATGCGATCTGCGAAAGCACGTTACTCTCTGCGCCACCCGCTCCAGTCAACGTGAGCTGCGGAAAAAACTGCGCCTTGGCTACGCCAACGGCGGCGTAGGAAGCTGCGAGAGTCTCTTCGGCTTCCAGAATGTCCGGCCTGCGCTCCAGCAGTTGCGAAGGCAGTCCCGGCGGAACTGAAGGCGGCAATGGCTGCTGCTCGATGCTGATACCGCGCGGAATCGCCGCGGGATTCTGGCCCAGCAGGACGCTCAGCGCATCTTCTTCCTGCCCAATCTGCTGTTGCAGCGCCGGAATTTCGGCCAGCGCGGTCTGCAACGCCGTCTGCGCCTGCTTTACATCCAGCTCCGACTGCACTCCGGCTTTGAAAAGACTCTGCGTCAGATTGAGCGAGTCTCGATACGCGGAGGCCGAATCCTTGGTCTGCTGGAGTTCAAGGTCAAGGGTGCGCAGTTGAAAGTAATCCTGCGCCACGCTGCTGACCACGCCGATAACGACGTTCCTCCGCGCCTGTTCGGTGGCCAGCAGATTGTCCCTGGCTTCTTCCGTAGCGCGGCGGTAGAGACCCCAGAAATCCACGGCGTAAGAGACGCCACCAGGAAGCGTAAAGTCGCTAAACGTGCTGGCCGACGTGGAAGAGGAATGGCTTTCGAGATCGACGGAGCGCTCGCGTTCCGCGGAAGGAGCGGCGGAGACCTGCGGAAACTCTGCCGAGCGCACAACCATGACCTGCGCTTGCGCCTGCACCACCTGCGCAGCCGCAATGCGGATATCCGTGTTGTGCGCAAGAGCGGTGCGGATGAGTTGCTGCAGGACCGGATCTTTGAGGAGCTCCCACCACTTCTCATTCGCAATCGACTCGCTCTCGCTGGCGGACATCCGCCATGCGTCCGGAACAGGAACCACAGGACGCTGGTATTTCGGTCCAACCGTGCAACCACTCGCAAAGAGCATCGCTTCTGCAATCATGATCGGAATCGGGCGCGCGATTCTATGTTGCATGGTTCAGCCTCTCGCTCCTTCCGGCTGCTGCGAACCGGCTGGCTTCTTTCGCTTCTCTCGCCATTCGCTGAGCTGCTCGATCGCCACAAAATACACCGGCACAAACAGCACGCCCAGGACAGTAGCGGCGATCATGCCGCCGAACACCGACGTGCCGAGCGAATGGCGTGCCGCCGATCCGGCTCCGGCGGCAACCACCAGCGGCAGCACGCCGAAGATGAAAGCGAACGAGGTCATCAGAATCGGGCGGAAGCGGATGCTCGCGCCATCCAGCGCAGCTTTCTCGATGCTTGCGCCTCCTGCCAGCTTCAGCCGCGCAAACTCGACGATCAGAATCGCGTTCTTGGCCGCCAGCCCGACCACCATGATGAATCCAATCTGCGCGTAAACATCGTTGTCCAGTCCGCGCAGCCACTCGGCCAGCAATGCTCCGGCAATGCCTAGCGGAACAATGAGAATGACGGCCAGCGGTACCGACCAGCTTTCATAGAGTGCGGCCAGCACCAGAAAGACGAAAACAATGGCAATGCCGAGCACAATCGTCGATTGCCCCTGCGTCGTCGATTCTTGGTAAGAAAGTCCCGTCCACTGGTAGCCGTACCCGCTCGGCAGCTTGGCCGCCAGGGCCTGCATGGCGTCCATCGACTGGCCGGAGCTGTAACCTGAAACCTGGCTGCCTTCGATTTCAACCGCATCGTACATGTTGTAGCGATTGATGACGTCCGGTCCGGTCGTATTCTGCGCCGTCGTGACGGTGCTCAGCGGGACCATGCTGGTGACATTGTTCTGTGTTCCGCGTACATAGAACTTCGACACGTCGCTGATATCTGCGCGGTCCTGTGGCTGAGCCTGCATCATCACTTCGTACACTTGCCCGAACTGGTTGAACTGGTTCACATATACGCCGCCCAGAAAGGTGTCCAGCGCCGTAAAGACATCAGTGAGCGGAACGCCCATCGTAATCACCTTGGGCCGGTCCACGTTGAGCTGAATCTGCGGGGTGTCGGCTCGAAACGTGGTAAACGATCCGGCAAGCGCCGGCACCTTGCCTGCCTGCGCAATCAGTTGATTGGCAGTGTTCGAAAGCGCGGTGATGTTTCCGCTGCCCGAAGTGTCCTGCAACTCAAACTGGAAGCCTCCGGTCTCACCAAGGCCCGGGATTGGCGGCGGATTGAAGCCTGTAATTTCTGCCGTCGGAATATCCGCAAACTGGCTTTGCGCCTTCGCCAGGATTGCAGTCACCTGCTGGCTGGCGCTGGTGCGCTGGCTCCACGGTTGCAGAATCACGAACAGGCTGCACACATTCGAGGATGCGCTGCCGCCGAGCATACTGAACCCGCCGATGCTGACCACGTCCTTCACACCCGGAATGGACTTGAGAATCTTTGCCGCCTGCGCTGCCACCACCTCGGTGCGGTTGAGCGCGGCGCCGCCCGGCAACTCCACGTTCACCATGAAGTATCCCTGGTCTTCACTGGGGACAACGCCGCCGGGCAATACCTGAAAGAGCGCATACATGCCTACGACAATCGCTGCCAGCGCAGCGAAGACAATCCCTTTTCGCCGGATCAGGGAACCGACCACGCTCTCATATCCCTTGATCGTTGCGTCGAAAGCACGATTGAACCCGCTGAAGAGTTTTGCCGACAGGCTCTTGTGCTCGCCTGCGGGCTTGAGCAGCATGGCGCACAGCGCAGGACTCAGCGTCAGCGCTTCAAAAGCTGAAATGCAGACTGAAACCACCAGCGTCAGCGCGAACTGTTTGTAAATCTGGCCGGTGATTCCGCCCAGAAAAGCCACCGGGACAAAGACCGCGCTCAGCACCAGCGCAATGGCGACGATGGGGCTGGATACCTCCGCCATCGCGCGCCTGGCTGCTTCCTTGGCATCTACTTTGTCCTGTTCCATGCGCAGTTGCACCGCTTCCACAACCACAATGGCGTCGTCCACTACGAGCCCAACCGCCAGCACCAGCCCGAACAGCGTCAGTGTATTCAGCGAGAAGCCCAGCAGCGTGAAGGACGCCGTTGCGCCCACCAGCGAAACAGGCACGGCAATCGCAGGAATGAGCGTAGCCCGCCAATTCTGCAGGAATACATACACCACCAGGAAGACCAGCACGAACGCAATGACCAGTGTATTCAGCACCTCGTGCAGCGACGTGGTGACGAAATCCGTTGTATCGAGCGGAACTTGATACTTAACGCCTGCCGGGAACGTAGCCGACAACTGCTTCAGCTCCGCGTTCACCGCCTTCTCGACATCCAAGGCATTTGCCGTCGGCAGTTGGTAAACGCCAATCATCACACCCGGCTGCCCATCCAGGTCGCCAAAGGTCGTATACGTCTCCGATCCAAGCTGCACCGTGGCAATGTCTTTGATCTGCACCAGCGAGCCATCCGGATTGGCGCGAACGATGACATTTTCGAAGTCCTTGACCGACGTCAGTTGGCCCTGCACTTGCACCGTCAGTTGCAGCTCCTGTCCTTTCGGCGCGGGTTGCTGTCCCACCTGTCCTGCCGGGGCCTGCACGTTCTGGCTGTTGAGCGCCGCGCTGACGTCGGAGGCGGTGATTCCCAGTTGCGCCATTTTTTCCGGGTCCAGCCAGATGCGCATCGCGTACTGGTGTTCGCTGAGCACGTTCACGTTGCCCACGCCGGGCACGCGCGTCAGCTCATTCACGACATGAATCAAGGCGAAGTTGCTCAGGAAGGTCGAGTCATAAGCATTCCCCGGCGAGGTGAGCGCAACCATCATCAACATACTGCTTGATTGCTGCTTGACCGTGATGCCCTGCTGCGTCACCTGCGACGGCAGTTGCGGCGTGGCCAGAGAAATCCGGTTCTGCACGTCCACCTGCGCCATGTTCGGGTCCGTGCCCAGCGCAAAGGTCACCGTCAGTGAGTATGAGCCGGTGTTAGTGCTTGAAGAGGACATATACATCATGCCCTGCGCTCCGTTCACCTCCTGCTCAATCGGCGTGGCGATCGAATCCTGCACTTGCTGCGCGGTTGCGCCCGGATAGGTGGCCGACACCTGAATTGTCGGTGGCGTCATCTGCGGGTATTCCGCAATCGGCAGTGTGCTCAGCGCAAGCAGACCGCCGATGAGAATGATGATCGAAAGAACGGCGGCAAAGATGGGCCGGTCGATAAAGAACTTCGAGAACATAGGCTATCGATCCTTCGTCGTCTTCGCCGCCGGACTGTTCGCGGAAGCGGGTGGAGAGGATTGCGAAGGAGTTGGCTTGCCTGAATTCTCAGTGTTTGTTGTTGTCGCGGACGGAATCTGCTCAGGAACCTCCTGCGCACGGACTTCCATCCCCGGTTGGACCTTTTGCGTGCCTTGCACAATGATGCGGTCGTCCGGCTGCAAGCCGGAGTTCACGATCTCCATGTTGTTCACGGTCGCGCCGGTCGTAATCGTTCGCTGCTGCACCTTGTTGTCCGTCCCTACCACAAAGACGGATTGCGTCCCTTGCAGTTGCTGAATCGCTCCCAGCGGAACCAGCAGAACATTGGTTGCATTTTGCGCTACAAAGCGTACCCGCGCGAACAGCCCCGGCTTCAGCAGTCCTCCAGGATTCGGAAACGTCGCGCGTATCGACAAAGTTCCTGTGGTTGTGCTCACGGTCGGAGCGGCCATATTCACCGTGCCAGGATATGCATACGTGGTTCCGTCTCCCAGGATCAGTTGAATTGGATGCGTCTGCTTCGGCTGTTCGCGCCGGCGCTTCGCATAGACAAGATAGTCGCTCTGGCTGATAGCGAATGTCACATACATCGGAGAGATGCTGTAAATCGTGCTCATCAGCGTCGTGCCGCTCTGAATGAGATCCCCAACCTTGACCTGCGAAACCCCGATCGCTCCGCTCATCGGAGCGGTGATGCGTGTGTAATTCACGTTCATCTGTGCTGCATCAACCTGCGCCTGTGCGGACTGCACCTGCGCCTGGTTCTCCTTCGCAGTAGCCACGGCGCTGTCAAGTTGTTGCTGGCTCAAGGCGTGCTGCTGCGTCAGCGGGGTATAGCGGTTCACAATCGTCTGCGCATTGTTGGCTGTCTCCTGCTGCACGGCAAGCAGCGCCTTCGCTTCCTCGAGCGAAGCCTGGTACGGCTGCGGATCGATGACGAAGAGCAGTTGCCCTTTCCGCACGATCGAGCCTTCCTTGAAGGCGATCTGTTGCAGCAACCCTTGTACCTGCGAATGAATCTCAACCGTGTTCACCGCTTCGGTCTGGCCTACATATTCGGTGTAAATGGGAACCGTATGTGGCTGAAGCGCCGTGACAACCACGAGAGGCGGGACCGCAGTCTTGCCCGTCTTTGGGCTTGTTCCGGCAGAACACGCCGTCAGCAGCGATAACAATCCCGCGCAGGAAACCGCAATCACATTCGGAAAGATCGTTCGCGGTGATGAGAAAAAACGCTCGAACTTCCCGTGGAATGGAGCCGCCACGCATTTCATTTTTTTGAATTTCCGTGCTTGAGGGGAAACAATTGCCATTTGGGCACTCAATCAATGGGGATTTGCATCTTGCTTCGAGACTCAGCGTACGGACATTTGTCGGGCCGACGGTCGGATGCTTGCGAGACGGCTCATAGTACTGAAGCCGGCGAGGCAATCATTTTATCAAATAGGGCTTTTCGATTGAGGGCTCCATAAATCTGCGGGCTGTTGGGATCCTAATTTCTTGAGCGCGGCAGACGAGTGTATATGGTTGGTCGCAGAGGACCGGTCGCGGGAGCTGACTGCACCAACAAAGAGGTCAGCGGGTTTGTCAACAGGAGTAACTATCTCTCTCCATCTTCGGTAGATGCTCAATGTTTGCCGCTGCCAACATGCCCACGGCCGTCCCGAACTTCGTTGATTTGAGCTATCGCGATGAGCCTGTTTCTCAAGATCTCTAGCACGAAGAGCGCGTTGGTGCTGGACGATGCGCAAAACGGCTTCGAATCCGCAAAGACATCTCTGGTCTCAGCGCCTTCATCACGGTCCCGGCTGTGAAAAGGCTGTACGACTACCGGTACTTTCCGTATTCTCAACCAGATTCGCATAATTGGGATCAATTGCGCGGCCGGACAGTTGGGAAAAGGCTGCCCACGAACAGGTGTCAGCGCTGGCTTTCGAACATCCGCCGATTGTAAGCGGCACTCTCAGCGGGGGATGGGCCGGATTCAGCGGTGTGGCGCCGCGCAACTGCTCGAGCGTTTGTGCCGTGAACAGTACGCGCACGAAATAGTCTCCCGACACACTGCTGCGCCACAGTTCGAAGACCAGGGCGCTGCCAGGGGGAGTGTCGTCATGGCGTCCTCCGGCTGTCCAGGTGAGATGCAGTAGCGCCGCGACGGTGGTCAGATTCGTGTCGTGTCCAACGAGAAACAGGACGCGCTTGCCGGGAGGGTTGGATGCGCCGGGTACAGTCCGGCCCGTGACCGCCTGCTGCATGGCAGCGCTGATGCGGTCGAGGAGGCCGGAGGCATCGCGGCGCGCGACCGAGGGAGCGCGCTGTTCATAGTCGGCAGCCGCGTTGTGAATGGCGATCAGCGAGTTCAAAGTGCTCCTGGAGACGCAGCCCCAGCCGACCTCGCTCATCGGCATGCCTTGGACGTATTCGAGCAGAAAATTCTCGCTGAGACTAGCCGCAGTACCCATGGGGCCGCGCAGATCATCGGAGTGGCCGCGCTTGTCGGACGGGATGGCGGGAACGGCGAACAGCGAGACACGTCGATGGTTTGGTGACAAGGGAGGGCCACAGACGGCGAGGATCCGGTCCATTTGGGCGATTTGCGGACGATACTGCCTCGCCAGCTCTTGCGCTTGGGTTTGCCGCCCGAGGTTTTCGCCAGACGACTGGGCTGGCGGGTCGGCGTCTGTTGGGTGAAACAGGCCGTCACGCGTGCCCTCGGGCAGCCCATGAACCGCAGGCGGACAGCCCGGGAACATGCCCTCGGCCAGTGCGCGGCCGCTCTCGCGGGTGCGCTGGTCGGAGTCGGCGTAGAACCAGACCTGCGCGGAGTCCGCGCAGCCCGCGGCGCTGAGCAGACCCTGCCGCGCCAGCAGCGAGCGATCCCAGGCGCCAAAGAGCTTCATGTCCTCGAAGCCGTGCGAGGTGAGATAGCCGGGGGGAACATCCCACTGCGGCCACGCCGCGCGCGAGTACTGTGCGTAGCGGCCGGGTTCGCCGGTGGGCGAGCGGACGCCGTGGCGGGTGAGGACGACGACAAACTTCAGTTGCGCCTGCTTCGATGCAGGCGGCGCGGTCTGGGCCGCGAGACAGACGCACGGCAAGGCGAAAAAGCAGGCGAATCGAACCAGCGACCGGGTCATCGGGAATCTCAGCATGAGAACGTGTCTTTATCCTTAATAGAACAGCACCTGCACAAAAGGCGCGGAGCACATGAGATGCAGGATTTCATGTACCCCGCTGAGAGGCCAAATGGAGCCAATGAGTATCAGCGCTCGCCGCCGCCCGAAGTCCAGCGCAGGCTGGCGCTGTAAGTCGGCTTGTAGTACTCGCGCTGGGTCACATATTGTGGTTGCCCGTTATAGTAGCCAAAGACCTCGTTGGTCAGGTTCAGGCCATCGATATGCAGTTGCAGTCCATGCCAAATCCGCGCGCCCATCTGGGCGTCCACCTGGAGGTGCGAATAGGCGTAGTTGTCGCCATTGGGGCCGTTCGACGGGCCTGCAGTGTCGTTTGCCGGGTCGGCCTGGTTGTTGAACCACTGGTAGGCATAGTCGTAATCGCTATTAAAGGTGATGCCCATATGAACGAAGTAGCGCCCCATGAGGTAGCCGGGCTCGATGTTGAAGGCGTTGCGCGCGGTGCCGATGAGCGGCGGCGAATACGTGCTTCCCGGAATGCCGTTGGTATGCGAATCGGCATACGAGTAGTTGGCCATCATTTGCAAGCCGCTCAGTTTGCCGGGCAGGTAGCTCATGTTTTGCCGCCAGGCAAACTCCAGGCCCCAGACCTGCGCGTTGTTGGCGTTAATATCCTGCTGCGCCAGGTACGGGGCGTCATTATCGTACGTGTTGATGTTCTGGCCGGGGATGTCGCAGAGAGAGCCCGTGATCTCGCAGGAGGTGTAAACCTGGACGATGGGGTCGTAGAGCTGCTTATAGAAGTACCCCGTCTGGATGACGCCGAAGGGGCGCAGTTCCTGCTCTAGCAGCAGATCGTAGTTGTTGGCGCGGGTGGGCTGCTCGGTAGGGTTGCCGATGTCGTAGCGGGGAGTTTCGCCCGCGTCCCCGCTATCCAGAACGTACGGCACCAGGTCGTAAGGGTTGGGAGGCGCAAGGCCGCGCGAGTAGTTGGCGCGGATGGCGGTCATCGGGGTCACCATCCAGCGTGCCTGCACGCTGGGCAAGGGAACGACGTAAGACTCAGAGGAGTTCTCCGGGGTAGTCCCAAGCCAGTTGCCATTGATGTCGGTGCTCACGTAGTAGCCGAGCGCGCGCACCTCGACGGCCTCCACACGAAAACCGGTCTGCAGGCTGAACCTGGGCCAGTTGATAGTGTTCATCACGTAGCCCGCGCTGAGGTGCTGGACGAGATCGAAGTCGGCTGACTGCGAGGCTTCCTGGGTCGCGCCTTGATCCAGCGTGAATTGTCCCGGATTCGCCAGGAAGTAATTGTTCAGCTTGTTCCAGCTTGTGACAGGCCCCATGTAATACGTGCCGTCATAGTAGTCGTTATTCTGGAACCCGTTCAGGAACGGAGCCATGGTCAGGGTGGTTGCGGAGCCGCTGAGGTCGTATTCAGGCGTATATGCTTGCTCAAAGGCGTGCTCGTTGCGAAATTCGCCGCCAAATTGGAAGGTGGCCGGGCGCGAGCCGAGGTGGTAATTCATGCCCACGCCCGCCATTTCCTGCAAGTCCAGTTCGACGGCCGAGCCAGAAGTAGTGCGGAAGGAGTCGAGGACATAGTTATCCGGATTGAAATTATTGTCAGCCGGATTGGCATTGGGGGACTCGCACCCCGGCGACCACTCCGGCCGGTAGATGCTGGTGGGCGTTCCGATGTAGGTGCAGTTGGCCGCGTCGTAGCTCTTCAGGGACGACACCGGGTCCCACTCCGCTACCGGGTCGCCACCGGCGTTCAGGAAGCGGGAGCGGGAGACCGCCGAATCCCAGTTAACCCAGGAGTTTTTGAAAACGTGATTGCCATCGAGAATCAGACTGCCGATTTCCGGGGTTCTCACTTGGTCCGACTCATAGAACTTGGCCTTGGGGCCCATTTCGTAGTACCACTTGTCGAGCCAGTCGTCGAAATCGGAAAGCAAGAAGCGCAGCGCAAAGTTGGTGGTCTGGCTCTTCTTGAAATCGAGGGTACTGGTATAGCCCCAGCGATACTCGTGGAAGCGATACATACGCTCAGTGTCGTTGCTGTAATAGGGAGTCGTCGAGCCATCGGGGTTGAGGGCCGGGGTGGGCTGGATGTTATCGATGCCGGCACCGTTGTAATCCTCCTCGAAGCCGCCGATCAGGCCCCAGCGCTTGTTTGCGCCAAAGCTCATCCCCGCGGTGGTGCTCACCTTGCCCACGTAGCGGGTATTCATGATCGGGGTGTAACCCATCGTTGATTCCGCGCTGAAATAGGGCTGCGCTCCCGCCGACTTCGTAACCAGGTTCACTGAGCCGCCGATGCCGCCCGCATCCTGAGTGGCGGAAAGGGTCTTGTTGACCACGATGGACGCCACCATGTTGTCTGGAATCGTCGTCAGATCGACCTGTTCGACGACCACCTCCGGCGCGGGCAGGGTCACGCCATCGACCGTGACATTGGTCAGCCGCGGATCCAGTCCGCGCACCTGGACGTACTCGCCCTGGCCTTCGTTGCGTTGCAGCGTGACGTCCGGCAGCCGGCCAGTGGCGTCGGCGATATTGCCGTTAGGCAGCGCCTCAATCTCGGTCAGTGGCATGACATTGACAATGTTCGCCGACGTAATTTCCTCGTTGACGGCCTGTGTCATGGTCTGCAGCGGACCGGACTGGGCTGATACGACTACTTCTTCGCCGGTGGACCCAACCTGGAGCACCACGCTGAGAGTCTGCGTTTCGCCAGCGGCCAGAGTAGCGCTTTGCGTCAGCGGCTGAAAGCCCGCAGAAGTGATACTGATGGTGTATGTGCCAGGAGCAAGACCTGTGACACTGAACTGCCCTGTGCCATTGGTTGTGGTTACGGCGCCACCAGGAGTGACCACTACGCGCGCTCCCGGGATCACGGCTTTGGATGAGTCGGACACCGTGCCGCTGATGGATGCCGTTTGTGATTGCGCGAAGAGCGTGCCGATGGAGCATACAGCCAGCAATGCCAGTACGACGGAATTGCGCAAGCCAAAGCGCAGCATAACTGCCTCCGGGACAAAATTTCGATTGATATCCTGCGATCGGTACGGTGGCAGTATGGCAACGCAATCTAAAAGCAATCTAAGGAACAAGCCTACGGATTCGCTTTTCATCGGAAATTTACAGGTCGGGGCATAGACTGCAAGCCATGCAGGTACTGGTGGTCGAAGACAAGCGCAGCCTGGCTGGGCATCTGGGGCGCGCGCTGCAGGGGGAAGGTTACTCCGTTACCTTGGCGTACGACGGAGAGGAGGGTCTGCGCCTGGGGCGCACGGATCGCTTCGACCTGATCGTTCTGGACATCATGCTGCCGCACATGGACGGATTCACCGTGATCCGCAAGCTGCGCGAAGGCCGGCTGCACACGCAGACAATCATTCTTTCCGCGCGCGACTCGACGCAGGATATGGTGCGCGGGTTGGACGCGGGAGCGGACGATTACCTGACGAAACCGTTCGCCCTGGAGGTGCTCCTGGCGCGCTTGCGCGCCGCCTCGCGCCGCGTGGCCGAGCGTCCGCCAGACGAGCTGTGCTGTGGCGATCTGGCGCTGCAGCCGCAAACCTGCACGCTGCGGCGCGGCGACCGCGTGGAGCCGCTGACGCGGACCGAATATGCGCTGCTGGAATGCCTGATCCGGCGCGCGGGCATGATTGTTCCGCATCGCGTGCTGATCGAGGAGGGCTGGGGATTGAACTCCGACGTCAGCCAGGACAGCCTGTACGTCTTCATCCGATCACTGCGCGCGAAGGTGACGCGTCCTGGCGAGGCCGAACGGCTGCACACGGTGCGCGGTGTGGGTTACTCCCTGCGGACGGAATCATGAAGAGGCAGTGGTCGATCTCGCTGCGCCTCACGCTGTGGTTCGGCGGGATTTTCTTTCTGGGCTGGCTGCTCTTCGGCGTAGCCATGTGGTGGAACCTGCGCCACACGCTGGTGAACGAGCGTTACGGCACGCTGGCGCGCCGCGAAGAGCGTTTGGAAAAGCTTCTGTTTGCCGGCCAGAGCCACAGTGAGGCGGAGCGTCTCAGGGACTTCGCCGGATTCGCGCGCGCCACCGGCCACGGACTCTGCGAGATTCTGGATGAGCGGGGACATCCGGCGTATCCGGTTCCCAACGGGGAGGCGCAAGAGTTTCCCTGGCCGCGGGTAAAGAATACTGGCGCGGAGCAGTTCGAGCAGGTCGGCGGAGCCGGCGGGTCCTGGTGGGTGCTCGGCCGCCCGTTTTCGTTGGGAAACGAAAAGCTCTACCTGATAGATGCGGCTCCGGAAGAGGATAACCGGGTGGTGCTGGACCGATTCCTGACGGGATTGCTAGCTTCCATCCCCCTGCTGCTCCTGATTTCCTCTGCGGGCGGATACTTCCTGAGCCGGCGCGCGCTTCTGCCGGTGGACCGCATCACCGCGTCCGCGCGCACCATCAGCATCACCAACCTGTCGCAGCGGCTGCCCGTGCCGCACGCGAGCGACGAGCTGCAGCGCCTCTCCGTGACCTGCAACGCCATGCTCGAGCGGCTGGAAGGAGCGGTCAGCCGCATCCGGCAATTTACCACTGACGCATCGCACGATCTGCGCGGGCCGGTCTCGTTCATGCGGACCGTCGCCGAGGTTGCGCTGCGCAATCCCCGCATCGACTCGGATAGCCGCCAGGCGCTTACGGATATCGTGGAGGAGTCGGCAAGAACCTCGCTCCTGCTGGAGGACATGCTGACGCTGGCCCGTGCCGATGCGGACCGTGCTGAAGTGGCGCTAGTAATGGTGGATTTGCGTTGTGTGATCGAAGAGACGTGCGAAATCACCCGGCCGTTAGCGGCGGAGCGGCAACATGTTTTCTTCATTGACCTGGACCCCTCCAGGAACTTTAGAGTGCTGGGTGACTTCGCCAGCCTGCGCCGCCTGTTCTGGATCCTGCTGGACAATGCTGTCAAGTACACGCCCTCTCCCGGCCGAATCGAGGTGAGCCTAAGTTCTTCCGCCCATGAGCTTGTCGTCGCGGTGCGCGACAATGGAATCGGCATCTCGGAGAAAGATCTGCCCCGCATTTTCGACCGTTTCTATCGCGCGGATCCCTCGCGCGGCCAAGTCGAGGGCAGCGGCTTGGGGCTCTCCATTGCTAAATGGATCGCCGAGATGCATCGCGCACGTCTGTCCGTCGCGAGTGCAGTGCACTCGGGCACAACCTTTGAAGTCGCTTTCCCCGCATATGCGGAGTGATGACCATGGCGCTTTCAAGCCGCTCATGCGCCGTGGCTTGTTCGCCAATGACCGGATAAATTGCCGCAAACGGACTTCAGTCCTGCGATCTCTTGCGAATGGTCACTGAGCGCATTATCGCCGATGCACTCAGTGCGCGCAGCGGCTTGCTGGCGATAGTGAAAAGCAGGTATCCGGAGCGTTTTCCCCAGCGGCTGAAGATTTGTGATGAGTATGATGTGTTTTTGGCGTTCTCCATTGACGCAGAGAACTGTCGGCGTTTGGATCAACTCAACATGTGGAAGTAGCTGCCACCGTAAGGTGGCCCAACATCAACCGGGGCTGCGTTAGCGGCCCCGTTCAAGAGGGGCCACCGAGCGCGCCACCCTGGCTGCCCAGAGGCTCCTGGTGCGGACCCCGCGGTATCCGCAGAACGTTGTGCTGTTGCAAAAGGCGGTCCGTGGGAACACGGGCATGGCGGCGGATCGTTCCTGTCCTTGTTTCAGAAGCGCTACGGCGCGCCACCATTCTTGCCTCTGTGCCATGGTTTCTGCAGGACCTGGGCACCTACGGTATCGGCATCTTCGCGCCAACCATTCTCGCCACAGCCTTCGGGCACAAGGCCGAGCACGTGCGCAGCATGAGCGATCTGATCGTCAATGCTACAGAAGGCGCCAAGGGCGACGCCATGATCACGACTCTGCTGATTATCGGTATTGTCTTTGCCATGATGCTGGCAGACAAGGTGGGCCGGATCAGGCTTCAGATCATCGGCTTCATCGGCTGCGCTGTGGGTCTGCTGATCGCTTCGCTCTCCGTCGGCCTGACCGGCAGCCTTCAGATCGCGCTGATCTTTATCGGCTTTATGCTCTTCCAGTTTATGACCAACTTTGGCCCCAATGCACAGACTTACCTGCTGGCCGGCGAGGTCTTTCCCACCGCTATCCGAGGCTCAGGCGCCGGCTTTGCCGCAGCCTTCGCGAAAATCGGCGCGGTTGCGACCGCGTTCCTGTTTCCTGTCCTGCTGGACGTGATCGGAACACGGATGTTGCTCTACGGCCTGATTGTAAGCTCAGTGCTTGGCGCCGTGGTGACCTGGTTTTTCCGCATCGAGACAGCGGGTGTCAATCTCGACCAGATCGGTGAGATGGCTGCAGGCAAACCGGAGGAATCGAAGGCAATTGCTTGAACTGGTTGGAGGGCCGCCAGCAGCCGCTCTTCGATGTTGGAATCCCCATTCTCGATTGGCGATAACAGGTCTTGGCGCAATTCCACCGTCCTGATGATAAGCAGGCCACCAAACCGATCGTTCATCGGCTTCTCAAGATTCTGCTTGTAGCCGAGATATGAGTGCGGATATGCGCGCTGTTCATAAAAACTCGGCCTGCCACAATTTCGTAAGGCCTCATGCACCGTAACCTCCTGACGGCGAGTCTCATGTGAGCGGGCCGGGGAATTTTTTCCGGGAGAATCCGGATGCAGGTGAAGACCTGGCGGAGGAAATTCGCACGGCCCTTAATTGAGGCTCGGAGCCCGACCCTTATGGGTTACCAAACGTCTGGAGACGCATTCATTACGTGGCCTTGAATTCCGTGAGAATTTTTGGCTGTTTATCGATGACGAAGAAGCGGCGGCCGCCCTCGTGAATATCGCTTATGAAAAGCCGGACTTCACGGTCGCATCACTGTCCGGCTGAGATCGCAAAACGCGCATTGGCGCTCTCGTAGAAGCCAAAGATGGCTTGCGCGTGAGATGCGGCGGCTGCCACTGCCCAGAACCTCTATGTATGGCTTGTTCGCGCGATCCGCGGATTCATACGCGCGCAAATGGTTCCAATCCGGCTGCGAGTTTTTCCTCGATTTGCGCAAGAATGGCATTGCAGGCTGGCAGGTCTTCAGCGACGAAATCGGCGCCAGCGGAGCGCAACGTTTCGGTGGCCTTTCGCAGGCGTTGCTGCTGCTCCGTCAATGACAACGACTCCCAATCAGCGGCGCTGAGGCCGATCAGATTGCCGGTTCTGGTAAGGCCGATCGTCCACATGCCGGCGTTTCGGCCTTCTTCGATATCGATGACTGTGTCGCCAATCTTTACACATGCGATGGGCGGGTATACATCCAACAACTCTGCATTCTTCATGAGCATCCATGGCGCAGGGCGCCCGGCACTCGCTTCATCCGGGCAAACTGAAGCATCGGGCCGATAGCCGTCCTGGGCGGCCTGAGCCAATACCGGTGCCAGCATCTGGCGGGTATATCCGGTGGTGCTGCCAATGCGAATGCCGCGATCCTGCCAGTTCTTTACGGTTTCGGCAACGCCGGGAATCAGTTTAGAATGGCGCTCGATGATCTTCATCTGTAACGGGCCAAATTCCTCAAAGAGAACGCTGACTTGGGCCTCACCAGGTTCCTGGCCGGTGAGTGTGCTCCACTTGGCGCGTACGTTGGGCAGCGCGAGAATGGCGCGGATATGGTCGCGCTTGAGCAGTCCCATGTCGCGGCGGGCATCTTCATTCAACAAATCGATTTCATGCTGCGCGAAGAGCGCCTGGAGAGCAAGCACCGGCGCCATCGACCCATGATCGACCGTGGTTCCGGCCCAGTCCAACATGATGGCTCGGATAAGCGGAGAGTTCATCGTGCGCGGCCTGCCTTTGCAAGGGGAATAAAGCGGATGCAGCTGTCTGCTTGGATGTTCATAACTGCAGTGTAGGCCGGAATCTGCCCCGATCAAGCCACTGAACGGTTAATTGTGGCAATTTGATCGGTTTGGAGGCGGGAACAGAAGGCGCTCATCACGCCTGCGGCCAAAGCAAAAAAGACGAACAGGTCGAAAAGCTTGGTCCATCCGAAATGCGCGACAAGAGAAGTGACGAGAAACGGAGAAAGCGTTTGCCCTATAGATCCTATGCCGTTGACGAATCCTGCCGCGCGGCCTTGCAGGTGGACGGGCACGGCATCGAGAACTGCCATGGCAGAGAGGAGCACATCCGCGCCGTAAATGAGAACGCCCATCAGCGAGATTGACAGAGCGGTGCCGAACCATCCGCTGCCGGCGAGCAGTGGATGCAGAACACAGAGAAAAGCGAGAGCGAAGAGCACGCCGGCGGCCAGGGTCATATGCCGCTCACCGAACCAGCGCTGCACCGCGCAAGCGGCGAGAAGCGGCCCCGCAAAACCAAGCAACTCGAAGTAGGATGCGAAGTTTTCAGCCGAATGCTGGGTGTAGCCAAGGTTCGACGTGAGATAAAGCGGCAGCCAAAAAAGCAGGGTATACCGGGTCATCTTGAGAAAGAAGTAGACCAGAGAAATGAATCGAATCTGCCGATTGGCCAGGATTGTGGCCCACTCGCCAGTGCGGCTGCGCATGGATTGCACTTTCGCGTTCGCACCAGAAGCGGGAAGCGAGTCGGCTGCGGGCGGATTCGCCAGTCGTGCAGTCCCCCAGTAAAAGTAGATTGACGCAACCAGCAATGCCGCCGAGCAAACCAGATAAGTGGGATGAAAGCCGGTCAGCGCAGCCACGCGCGTGTGAAACACAAGCCAGGTGGTGATCGAGGTGGCGAGCACGCCGCCGAGGATGTAGCTGGTACTCCACCAGCCGAGCACACGGTCTCGCTCGCCGCGATCGAACCACTTGCCGATGAGCCGCAAGAGTGCCGGCCACCCAAAGCCCTGGCCGAGTCCATTGCCAAGCAGCAGCAAGAAGACGATGGCAGGATTTGAACGAAATGCCAAAAAGCTTGTGCAGAGAACGGAGATGCCGGCGCCAGCCAATGCGGTTCGCCGTGCGCCGGCCGTGTCGGCCAGCGTGCCGCCTGCAAACTGGCTGATCGCATAGGCGGCGCCAAAGCAGATGAGGCTGAAGGCCAGGTGCGAGATCCCAGCCGTGGAGCTGGAGCCAATGTCTTTACGGCAAAGATAATAGCCGGCGTAGAGAACCCACGCGGAGAGAAAAACCTGGTTGCGCGAGGACGCCGGCGATCTCGTTTCCTTTTTCACGACGGTCCATTCCTGGCCGTATGGGTCAGCGGCAACGGTTCATGAAAGACAACGGCCTGCGCGCCAGGGCGCATTGGGAAAACGATCTGTGTGACCCCGCCCTGCTGAAAGCTATCCATGAGCCCATAGGGGAAGGTGCTGGATTCGCAAATGGCAGTAATAAGGGAATCGATGGCGGCCTCATCGGTGCCGTCGATGTGAATCCAAGGCTGAGCGCCGTTGGTAATGGTGAGCAAGCCGGCCCCTCCAAACCTGTCTGCCTGCGAGTTGCCTGCATTGCGATCGACAATGCGGCGTCCGGACGGTGAGGAATTGACAATGAGCCGGTCATCTTCGAAGGCGGCAATCCCCCGTGCGGACGAAGGACCGTCATCCGCACTCTCTGCGGAAACCGGAATTGCCCCCACTACAATCAGGACATTATTTTCATTTCCGGGCTGAGACAGCGAGTAAGTGAGATCTATACGGGCATGGAATTGCCCGGCCAGATTGAATAGCGGAGTCGTATCTTCAAGCCGCTCAGCAACCACATCCTGCTGCCCTCCAGGCGCCAGAGAGGAAATATAGAGCATCGCATGATGCTCCTGAAATATGGTATTCCAGAAGGTAACAAAGGGATGGTCCTGCGCAAGCTGCCAGCGAACACAGACCACACAGAGAAAGAGAGCGACCAGGGTTGGCAGAGCCATCACTTGCAGGGAAAGTTCCTCGATTGGTTGCGGTTCGACGGCAGGAAGTCCGGACCGCGGCGCACCGGCAAAGGCTGCATCGTTTTCAACGCTCTCAAAAGTGAGCGGTCGGTAGAAGCGCGGCACATAGGAGCCGGCCGGAAGTTCCAGTGTGAACTCCGTATCGGCGCACCCAGCCGCATAGTACGCCGCAAGCCGTTTGCGCACGTCGTTTGCCCGCACACGGACGCCGGCATCCGAACCGGTGTCGTAGCTGGCATCGCGGCCAAGCAGGGAGATCCCGATGAGCCGTTCCTTGAGTTCGTCGATTCTGCCCTCCAGACTCAGTTGAACGATGTAACAGAGAAACTGGCGGCTCTTGGCGCTGTTGCAAAATGGCTGGCTGCTGCATACCGCCTCCACCGCTGCATTCAACTCTGCGCTGTAGCGGAGCAATTCGCCCGGTTGAATCTCATCCTTGTGCATCGGCGGTTCGGGAAGCGGAAGTCTTGAGTTTAGCCCAGCCATATTAAAGAAAGGTTACTCACAGCCATCGAAAGCCTAAACCGTTCATTAAACGGATAGGCAAGCGCAGGCTTAACGCGCTGAACGTTTCGCCCGGGGTGGTTTGCTGGGATGTTGGGAGAATGAAAACTGGCGATCGAACTGAATTCGGAGAACGGCATGCGGGCGGTGTGTTGCGTGCGGGCAAAGCAGGTCCGCGATGGGCATAAATGCCGGGCAGCGCCGGATTTTCTGGATTACCTGGGTCGCCTATGCCGGCTTTTATCTTTGCCGCAAGAACCTGAGCGTAGTGCTGCCGTTGATCGAGCGCGCCTCCGGGCTGCGGAGCATCGATCTGGCCAACGTGGTTTTCGGTTACAGCCTGCTCTATGCCATTGGCCAATTTGCATGCGGACCGCTTTCGGATCGTTTTGGGGCCAAGCGAGTGGTGGGCGTGGGACTGCTTCTGGCAGCCTTCAGCAATCTGCTGATGGGTGTACATGCCGCGCTCATCTGGCTGCTCTTTTTTGCCTGCCTGAACGGCGCAGCTCAGTCGACGGGATGGTCTGGACTGGTCAAGACCATGGCCATATGGTTCAACGGCGATAATCGGGGAATCATAATGGGTTGGTGGAGCACGAATTACGTGCTCGGAGGCTTCCTGGCGACTGCATTTGCCACCTGGTCGGTTGTGCAGCCGTGGTTTCTGCCCCGTCTGGAATGGCGGCGCGGTTTTCTGTTTCCGGCACTGCTCCTGCTCGCCATCGCTATCCTGTTTTTCAGCGGCGCCAGGGAGGCTCCAGATGCGGCGGACCAGGCCGTGCTTCTGCCGGACGCTCCGGCCTACCGGATGCGCTTGAACTGGAGCGTGCTAGCCGCGCTGCTGCGCAAGCCATCTCTATGGATGGTCAGCACTTCTTATTTTTTTCTAGAGCTCTGCCGCTACGCGTTGATGTTCTGGCTGCCGCTATACATGGTGAACCAGCTGAAATATACGCTCCAGGCTTCGGGTTATCTTTCCTCGCTCTATGAGTTGATCGGAATTGCCGGAGCAGTCCTGGCGGGCTATATTTCGGATCGCTTCTGTCAATCGCGGCGCGCGCCCGTGTCGGCCGTCATGCTGTGTGGGTGTGCGGCCGTATTCATGATGGAGCCGGAGCTGATCCGGTTCGGCCATATTGGAGCTGCGGTTGCTATTTCATTAGCGGGCATCTTCTCGTTCGGTCCCGATACCCTTCTTTCCGGCGCCGGAGCGCAGGATATCGGCGAGCCGAAGGCCGCTGCAACGGCTTCCGGCCTCGTCGACGGCATCGGCCATCTGGGCGCCATCTTTTCGCCGTATGTCGTGATTTATGTGAGCCAACGCTATGGGTGGAACGATCTCTTCTTCGTCCTGGCTGGCGCCGCTTTTCTTGCGGCTGCCGTACTGATGCCCATCTGGGGTCTCAGGCCCTCAGTCTGCGTTGTCGAGCCATTGATGGACGACGGCTTACGCGAGAAGCTCTGCGTGGCGAGTGAGTGAAAACTGTACCCGCGGAATTGATTTGCGCTAGCAGCCATCGAGAACACTGCCGCAGAAAATTTCAGTTCGCCGCCGCGATGAGCATTACCGACTGGGCAATCGCACCGTCCGACAGGCAAACAGCTCCATGAGCATATACAGCAGACTGTCACCCAAACGGCGACCCAAAATCAGTGTCTTCACTGCGTTCAGGCATTCAGAATGAACCTCCGTTCATTACCGTTAAGCTCTCTTGCTTTCATTTTGCCTTAATCAGCCGTGCATTTCTGCTGACTACTATCACCTCAAGTTTTGTCGCCCAAGATTCTGGTCTCGGGAATCGCTTCTACCGGCCCAAGAGATCTGATTCCTACAAGTCTTCAAAGGGAGCTGCGTATGCATATTTCGTTTCGACGTCTCGTCCCCGTTCTGGCAATCCTCTTCAACATTCCGCTGCTCGCGCAGAATGCCGTTGTCAGCGGAAGGGTAGTGGATCCGCAGCGAGCAGCTATCAACGGAGCGAAGGTCACCTTAACCCGCATCAGCACCCAGGTTGCCGTGATGAGCAATACGGACGCACGCGGCGCATTTATCCTGCCGCCGGTCGTGCCCGGAACCTACGAGATCAAGGCCGAGGCGGCCGGTTTCAGCGCGACAACCATGACCGGCATCACACTGGAAATCGGCGAAACCAGGAATCTCACACTGGAGCTTCGGGTGAAAGGCGTGCAACAGACGATCGCCGTCACCAGCACTCCACCTGAAATGAACACCTCCGATGCCGACCGCAGCCTGATGATTGAGCCGTCGTTCGTGGAGGGTATCCCGCTGAATATCCGGAATCCGCTGCAGTTGATCGATTTCGCGGCCGGCGTGACCAAAGGAGACGACGGGCTCTCAGGACAGGACGCGACCAGCGAAAGCCGCACAAACACGTTCCGCATCAATGGCGCCAAGGGCGCAACCACCGATGTCTTGATCGACGGCGCGGCCAACACCACTGCGTACTACAACCAGGATGCGGGCATTCCCGGTGTCGAGTCCGTAGAGGAATTTCGTGTATACACCGACAGCTACGATCCGGAGTTCGGTCGGACCAGCGGCGGGTTGGTCACCTACGCGCTGCACACCGGCACTGATCAGTTGCACGGCGAAGCATTCGAGTTCTACCGAAATGAAGACATGGACGCTAACGGCTTCAACGCGGACAATACAGTTCCGGTAACACCAAAGGGCCACTTCAGCCGCAATCAGTATGGCGCTACTCTCGGCGGGCCGGTGATTCTGCCCAAGCTTTACAACGGGAAAAGCAAAACCTTCTTTTTCGTCTCCTACGAAGGACTGCGCGACACCAGCGCCGGCTCTTTTCTGGGAACCGTGCCCACGGCGCTGGAAAGAACTGGCGACTTTTCGCAAACCTTTGACGCCAACGGGAATTTGATCGTCATCTACAATCCCTACACCACAACCACCGGAACCAATTACAGCCGGCAGACTGTCTCTGGCAACAATATCAACAATATTCCGGGCGTCACGCTAAATCCAATCGGGCAGGCGCTGGTAAATCTCTATCCGCTTCCCAATCAGACGGGAGTCGGCGGCAGCGATCTCGACAATTTCTTCTCCAATGCGCCTAACACCGATATCAACGACAGCGTCGACGTACGCATCGATCATCGCTTCAATGAGCATCACAGCATATTCGGGCACATCACCGATTTTTCCAACCACATCAACTACAGCGACTACTTTAGCAACGGACTTTCTCCGGAAGATGCCAACGACCGCATTCCCGGCAAAAACTTTATGATGGACCACACCTGGGTCATACGGCCGAATCTGATCCTCGACCACCACTTCTCATGGGCACACAGCGAATCGAATCGCAATGAAGCGGTCCTGAAAAGCCCGGCATCGCTTGGATTCAACGGTAGCGTTGCGCCGGGAATTACGGCGGACCAGACGCCCCAGCTCACATTGAGTGGACCGCCGGCCGTGGGCAGCTACACCACTCTGGGCAACTACTACCCATTTGAGCGGAACTACTCGTCGGTGTATCAGTACGCGGCCGCCATGACTTGGGTCAAGGGAAAGCACACGTTGAAATACGGCATCGATCTGAGGGCTTACCCCACCCAATTGTGGGATCCCGAGCAGATGTCGATCGCCAGTGGCGGTTCGAGCCCCGGCGCGAATTTCACCGATGGATTCAGCAAGGGGACTACGGTCATCAACGACTCCGGCAATGGCGTCGCCGACCTGCTGCTTGGCCTGGCCACGGTCAGTTCAGGCTATGAGCCGGAGACACAATCGGTGCACGACTACGCCGCGGTATTCGCTCAGGACTCGTACAGCATCAGGCCGCGTCTGATTGTGACCTACGGGCTTCGCTATAACTACGAGACCGGCGACATTGAAAAGAACAACCTGCTGAATTACATGAACCTCACCAGCATTTCTCCTCTGCAGGCGCAGGTGCCATCGCTCACCCTCACCGGAGGCGTAGGCATCCCGGGCCTGGGCGGCACCAGCCGCCAATTGCAGAACCCGCGCAAACTGGATTTCGATCCGCGGTTGGGCGTCGCCTTCCAGCTCAACAACAAAACGGTCATTCATGCCGGCGCCGGCATCTTCCATCATCCTGCCGCCGCGTGGCAACAATATCCCAGTGCGGCGGGAGCCATCCGCACCAGCACGTCAGTCGATGCGGAAGCAAACGGAGTGACTCCGCTTGCGGGATATCAACTCGCCAGCCCCTTCCCCAGCGGACTTCCCGCTGCGCAGGGCAATGCTGCCGGCCTGAGCATCGATCTCGGCGATTCGCTGGAGAGCCCGCTGCGCCGCCAGGACATCGCTTACCAGGAGAACTGGTCCTTCGATATACAACGCTCACTGCCGCTGAACTTTGTTGTGACGGCCGCATACGCAGGCAACGAAGGCGTGAGCCTTATGGTGAACGAGCAGTTGAACCAATTGCCCACCAGCGACGAGGCCTTGGGCTCAGGATTGCTGACGCTGGTGCCAAACCCGCTTTATGGATTGATCGATCCGGCTTCCAGCATCAACACGCCCACCGTCAAAGAGTCGCAATTGCTGCGTCCGCACCCCCAGTTCCAGAACATGGAAGGAAATAACATCGGAGCGGGGCACTCCAGCTATCACGCCGGGCAGTTAACAGTCGAGCACCGCATGAAGTATGGACTCGCGGAGACCTTTGCCTATACCTTCAGCAAGGCGATCGACGACGTGGGCGAAATGACCAGCGTGGCAGGCACCATGGGCGCGGTAACCAACACGTACTGTGTCTCCTGCGATCGTTCGCTCTCCGACCAGAACGAGCCGAGTGTGATTCGCTGGAGCACTCGCTACGAATTGCCATTTGGACCTGACAAGCCGTTTCTCAATCAGGGCTTCCTCAAACGGTTTGTGGGCGGTTGGGATGTGAGCACCATCTATCAATACGACGCCGGCCGTCCCATCGCTGTGAGCTATACAAACGTCTCGGATCTGGATAGCTCGAGCACGCTCTCGCGTCCCAACAGCGTGCCCGGCATCTCGTACAAGGCGCCCGGCGGTCCGCACATCAGCCTTAGCGGAACGGGCGTCTATTTCAATAAGGCTGCATTTGCGGCAACGCCTACCTATGCCTTCGGGACGGCGCCGCGCTACTTGCCCGATGTGAATCTGCCAGCCGCCTGGGACCTGGACTCAATGGTGGAGAAAAACACGCAGATTACAGAGCGTTACAACGTTATCTTCCGCGCGGAAGCCTTCAATACGTTCAACAATGTAACCTTCGGCGGACCTACAACGAGCTTTACATCCTCCACATTCGGCGAGGAATCAACTCTGAGCCAGCAAAACACTCCGCGCAACATCCAGCTCAGCCTACGGCTGACATTCTGACGCCCGGACTCGCTTCTTTCAGCACGGCCGGGAGAATCGGGTATCCGGGGCACTGGAGAGACTCATGATCAAGGGGCTTTGCTTCTTTCTGGCGCTGGCGACGAATATCGCGTATGCGGCCAGCACAATTTACATCAATGCAAACGTAATTACCGTCGATGCCGAACATCCGGCTGCACAGGCCTTCGAGGTCGATAATGGACGCTTTGTCGCGATAGGAACAAACAAGGAGATCCTCAAGCTCAGGACGCCATCCACAGAAGTGGTCGATCTAAAAGGCGCGACGGTGACGCCGGGATTTAACGACGCTCACCTGCACCCGCAGGCCATCTTCGACGAAAACTCGCCGTATTACCGGGTGTGGCTGGGCAGCGACAAGGTGAAAACAATCGACGAGCTGGTGGCGGCACTGAAGCGGAAGGCGGCGATCACGCCTCCCGGAGGGCTGATCAGCGGCTATGGATACAACGACGTGACGCTGGGGCGGCATCCCAATCGCCACGATCTGGACACGGTCTCGACCACGCAGCCTGTTGAAATTACTCATGGTTCGGGCCACATCACGGTGGTGAACACATTCGTATTGAATCAGGCGGGCATCACGAAAGACACGCCCGATCCGCCGGGAGGAGCGCTGGACCGCGATCCCGATGGCACGCCCAACGGCGTGATCCGGGAGAGCGCACGCGGATTGCTGTCGCGTGGCCGCCAGCACGAAGCCAACGAGCATATGGCCATTCCCCACGAAGCAGAGCTCGAGGGATATATGAATTGCTTCCGGCAGTACTCGGCCAGAGGTATTACAAGTGTTGGCGTTGCGGGAGGCAGCCCAGAGTCATTCCGGCTGTACCAGGAGCTGCGCGATGAAGGCAATCCTGTCCGCGTCGGCTTCATGTTCTATTCGCAGTATTACGACAAAGTTGAGGGTTCCGGAATTGAGAGAGGTTTTGGCGACGACCGGTTGCGGGTTACGGCGATCAAGAACTTCCAGGGCAATTCGCTGAGCGGAAGAACGGCATGGCTGAGCCAGCCGTACTCCGACCGGCCGGGCTACTATGGCATTCCTCCCTCGCGCAGCCAGGAGCAACTCAATGCCGACTTCCTGAAATGGTGGGAAGCCGGCTGGCAGGTGGCCACGCACTCCAACGGCGACCGCGAGATCGCCATGGTGCTGACCGCAATCGAAAACGCCGAGGCGAAGGATCCTCGTCCCAATATGCGCTGGCGGATCGAGCACTCGAGCGTAATGAACCAATCGCTGCTTGACCGGGCGAAGAAGGACGACGTGATTTTGGTCTTCCACTCTTATATTTGGGAGTATGGAAACATCCTCGATTCCTACGGCGCCCAGCGCCTCAAAATGATGTGGCCGTATCGCATGGCCATCGACATGGGCATTCACGTGGCCGGACATTCCGATTCTCCAATTTCGGCAGCCTATCCTCTATTGCGAATTCAGGACATGGTGACCCGCAAGGGCCAGGACGGCATCGTCCGCGGAGGGAACCAGACGGTTAGCATAGACGAAGCGATCAAAGTCTGGACGTTGGACGGAGCCTACGCAACTTACGAGGAAAATATCAAAGGCTCGATCACGCCAGGCAAGTTGGCGGATTTTGTGGTGCTGGCAAAGGACCTGCGCAAGGTTCCAGCGGATACGATCAAGGATATTACCGTGGAAGCTACTTACATGGGCGGCCAGAAGGTGTACACGGCACCCCCTAAGGCTATCGCAATGGCTCCGCAGCCGCCGCTCAACTACGGCGATGGGGATTACGGCGATGGCGATGAATGGGAGAACAAGAATGCGCCCTGGTAGCTCATCCAAGTTGCTGTTTACGCCGGGCCCCTTGACCACCAGCGCGACGGTCAAGGAGGCCATGCTCCGCGATCTCGGTTCGCGCGATCGCGAATTCATCGGCGTGGTGCGCGCCATCCGCGAGCGCCTTCTTGCAATCGGCGGCGCGGCGCACGGAGGCGATTATGAGTGCGTGCTGATGCAGGGCAGCGGCACGTTTGCCATCGAGTCGGTCATCTCGTCCGCCATTCCGCACAACAGCCGATTGCTGGTTTTGGTGAACGGCGCTTACGGCAGGCGCATCGTGGAGATGGCGCGCATTCACGCCATCGAGATCGACGTTCTCGAGACGCCTGAAAACCAGAAAATATCGCCTCGCGCCGTAGCGGAACACCTGGCCGCCGCAGCCGGCATTACCCATGTGGCCGTTATTCACTGCGAGACTACGACGGGTATCGTGAATCCCGTCGAAGAGATCGGTGCCGTGGTCGCCGGAGCGGGCGCGGTGTTCATCGTCGATGCCATGAGCAGCTTTGGCGCCATCCCTATCGATCTGAACAAGGGGCGCATTGATTTCCTGATCTCCTCGGCGAATAAGTGCATCGAGGGCGTTCCGGGATTCGGCTTTGTGCTGGCTCGCCGTGAAGCCCTGCTGGGGGCAAAGGGTCAGGCGCGTACGCTCAGCCTCGATCTTCATGCGCAGTGGGCCGGGCTGGAACGTGACGGACAGTTCCGCTTTACACCGCCCACCCACGCACTGCTCGCCTACCACCAGGCTCTCATGGAACATGAGGCGGAGGGCGGCGTCTCAGGACGCGCCGCTCGCTATGCAAGAAACCACGAGATCCTCGCGGAAGGCATGGCTGCCCTCGGCTTCGAACCATATCTTTCCCGCGAAGATCAGAGCTACATCATCACAACCTATCGCTATCCGGCCGCCTCTTGGTTTAGCTTCCAGGAGCTCTACTCGCGTCTAAGCGAACTCGGGTTCGTAATCTATCCAGGAAAGCTTAGCCAGGAAGCGTGTTTCCGAATCGGCACGATAGGTCAGCTGTGCGCGAAAGACATCGAGAATCTGCTCGCAGCAATTCATGGCGTGATTGGGCAAATGAAGCAACGTTGTGTACAAGAAGTATGAGCGGCCTTTGAATGCAGCGAGGGAGGCAAAGCAATGAAATCGAGCAATGCTCCGCCATGGTTAATGGAATTGTGAGCATTTGCCATCGAAGGCTTCGCCGCCGTGGCGCCATGCCCTTTTGAAGGTTGACGCCTGATGCGGATCAATACCGATCGCTCGCGGATGCCATCCTCGAGAGAGACTGGACATTCGTTACCAATAACGGTACCGACTGTCGTGGGCCTGCGAATGAGCCAGGCTCTTTGGGCGAATACGCGGATGTGCGCCTGCACGCCGGGTTGGTCTGCATCGACGCCCCACTTGGCTTGAACCTGGTCCTGCAGACGTAGGTCCTGGAGCTGATCCTGGACGGACTCGCGTCTATGCGCTGGCGTTGTCTTCCCGCACCGGACTCCCTGTGAAACTGTTCAAATGCGCCTGGTTCGACGAGAAGGACTATTTCGAATTCTTTCTGTTGCCGGCAGTCCGGGCGAGGCAGGCGGCGTGAGATACCTTCTGCAGTCCCCGATTTCCTCGTTGCCTCGCATAAAGAGCAGCCTCGCTCAGCGCCTATTCCTATCAACTCTTATTCCCAGCGGAATTACTCGCTTCAACGATGGAATTGGACATTGTGGATAAGTTGGGAGAATTCTGTCTGGACATAGCGCCGCAGTTTGAGCGCGCACACCGCAGTAAGGAAGATCCTGAGTCACCGGAAGATTCGGTTCGCAAGATGCGGTTATCGAGGTGCATATGGCAACTTCTCCCCAAGATGCCAGCGCGCTCCCAAGGATGGAGTGCAGAAGCGATGGCCATGGCCGCCCAGGCCAAGGTCCTCTCGCCCCGCGATCGGCGAGATGGCGCTGGCGGCCCTCTGCGGATGCCTATTGCTCGCAATCCTCGTCCCGACGTGGTGGTTGGCGCAGCAGTGGGTTGTACGGCGAGGCGAGCGGCTGTTCGATAGGCCGACGTGGCACGAGCCGCTCGAAGACTGGAATCGGTAAAACTTCCGGATCGCCGCGCAGCGGACCGGCACATGGCCGAATGCCGGATCTCATTGATACGGAAGATCTGCACCTGCGCGATAACGCGAGTTTTTCGAGTCGCCCTATCACTGGCTAGGCCCGAATTGTTTGGTACAATTTGAATCACGGGACATGGACAGATGTCCTGGGTTGCGGGTCGCCTGCAGCGGCATTGTCGGCAAGATTTCATGCTGTCCATGCTGTTCATTAATCGCGGAATTCGGTTAGATTCCGTGGAAAGCATGGAAGCGGGAGAGAATATAGACAGCAACGATGGACAGCAAATTCTGAGACTTAGCGTAAGTCGAAGAAAAGAAATGGGGACGTAGCTCAGTTGGTCAGAGTGCTGCCTTCTAACCGGACTATAGGAAAATAAAGCATTTAGCTCCTTGGTGTCTGGTTTGGTGTCTGCTCTTACCCGCTTTTGATAAGCTACTGGCTTCACGAGAAGGAGACCCAATGCCTACTCGGAAGACCACGAGCCCCCCTCAGAACGCGCCTCAATACGCGGACCGCGTCAACCTCCTCAAGAAAATCAAAATCGGCAAAGAATGGCGCTTTGCCCCTGTGGTTCTCGAAGCCAACGGACGGCTCAAGGACAAGGTGCGCGTCAACGGCCAGGTCGAAGTTCATGCCGAAGGCTCGTACTTCATCGAGTGGTGGGTATCGTGCCGCCGCCTGCGCGAAGCAACCACCAGCGAAGATGCTATCGAGTGCGCCCGCCGCAAGTGGGTTGAACTGCGCGCTATTCGAGCAGGCTTGATCGCCTCGCCGGAGCCCGAGCCCGCGGCGCCGGCGAAGACGCCCATCGGCGAAGCCATCGATGCCTACCTCCGCTACGTAAAGATGCAACGCAAGAAGCGCACCTGGCTTACCTACCGTTACACCCTCGATGTTCTCTTGCGCGCCTCCTACAAGAGGAAGTACGTGGAGGATGCGACGCGGGACGACGTGCTCGACTTCATGACTCACTGCTACGAGCAGGGTCTCGGAGCGCGCACCGTCTATGACAAGGTGGTGACCGTGCTTCAGCTCTTCAAGCGCCACGGGCGGATGAAGCTCATGGATAAAGGCGACTGGCCCAGCTATGTCGATACCATCCGGCCTATTTACGAGCCCGAGGAGCTGACAGCGATGTTCAAGGCAGCCACCAAGGATGAGGCTGATGTTCTGAAGTTCATCCTTGGCTCCGGCTTCCGCGACCAGGAGATACGCTACGTCGAGTATCTCGACCTCGACTTCCGCCACGACCTGGTGCGCGTCACCGCCAAGCCCGAGTGGGACTTCACGCCCAAGAACTGGGAAGAGCGGGCCGTGCCCCTTCCCCACGCGCTGATGGAGCGGCTGCGGCAGCGGAAGGAGCGCGGGAAGGCCCGGCCCCACGATCTCATCTTTGGCAACACCAAGGGGCACCCGGATAGCGAAATGGATATGGTGGTGAAGCGCGTCGCCGAGCGCGCCCGGCTCAACTGTGGCCGCTGCACGACCGAGCACGGCAACAAATGCGCCGAAGGCCCCTACTGCCAGAACTTCTTTCTGCACAAGTTCCGGCACACCTATGCGACCAACCACCTGCGCGACGGCGTGGATATCCGCACCGTGCAGCAGTGGCTCGGGCACCGCGACATCAAATCGACGATGGTCTACCTCAAGGGTATCCGCTCGAAGGATGCCGCGCAGAAGGTAAACAGCGGCGAGCTGGCGACGCTGGTGGCGTAAGTGACGCCACATAGGAAAAGCCTCCTTCCCTTGGGAGGCTTTTCCTTGTGTCGGACGCACAGGGGTGTCAACTCTTAGAATGGGCGTACGCAAATTCGCAGGCCGTTTTGTGGTCAAACGACAACGATTCGTAGCGTGGTGGCAAAGAGGATCACATTATTGAAGTGGAAACCATTTCAACACGACGGGACAACCTACGATCTCACTCACCTGCATCCCCGCACGTATCGCTTCGAGCGGCCGGCCGAGGGAGACAAGCCAGCCGAGACTTACACCGTAGAGACCATCTTCACTTCCCATTGCTTTACGCGAGGCCCGAAGGGCGGTGAGGCGTACGACAAGCAACTTGCCTACACCGGGGATGACTATGAGGAGCGTCTTTTCGACTTTCGCCGGTATGAGCTGTCAAAGCGGTTGCCCGAGATCATCCAGGCGCTTCCGGCCAAGAAGCCCTATCACAACCGCAATCGAAGAAACTTCTTTACGGTCGAGGTGATCACTGGCGACGGACAGACCGTTGAGTACGAGATATATTTCAAGGTTAAGAAGGCAAGCAAGGGTAAGCTGGAAATGATCGTCGAATCCGCATTTGTCCGTGACCCCGGCTATCAATCAACTCGCCCTTCGGGAAAACCGATCCGGTTCTGGATCATCCTGCACAACACTCTGCACGGAATTAAAATCCGGTCCTAAAAGGAGAAGCGGTTCTCCGTTTGGAGAACCGCTTCTGAGTTCCATGCGCCTCTTTTATCCCTACACTCGTGGGGACCATAGCTGGCGGGGTCGGAACCACGGCCTATAGACCGCTGCACTTATATCCCGACACTCATATGATGCCTCAACATAGGCCATTGATGCAACTGGGAAAAGCGCCGGTTTTGCGGTTGAATCAGATATTTCAGGCAACTCACGTGCAATCAATTATTTACCGAGGCACTAGCCATGATGAACACCTGCGGCCTCAATCTCAGCGACGCCGAAAACTTCCAGGGGCTTCGACCGAAGAGGATCTTGGGGTCGGAGGGCACTTCTGCTTTAGGAAATCGTCCCTTGCAGGCGCTTCAAGCAACATGCCGTTCCTGTCTGCGCGCAAACCGTACTTGTTCGGGCAGCTTGCGATCGACGCGCGGTTCCATTCCATACTTCGATCGGAGCCACTTTGCGACCTCTTGGGGGTCGAACCGAACCGCCCCTCCCACCCGGAAGCTCGGAAGCGCGCCGCGAGCTGCCATGCGATAGATGTGTTTGTCATCCACTCCAAGAAGCTCGCAGAGCTCCGTGACCTTCATGGCGCCTCTGCGCGCCTCTAGTTGCTCGATGAGATTCACCCCAGGAACCTCCTGAAGCCGGCGTTTCCTCCCCACCTTGCTACCTCCGGCGCGTGTTGTCCAATACTTCTCATGGATAGGGCCATCACCGCGAACGATGGGCCATCTGTCCGACAGATTGTTGACTGTTTCGATACGATGGACAGACAATTTATTCGTAGCAGAAGTGTGATTTCCCTCGCTCCTGCGTGCAAGCGATCGACAGCGAAAATGCGCTTTGGAGGTCTGCATGAGCGCCGATCACCTGGAGTTTCGCCTTCTGAAGTACATAGTCGCCGTCGCCGATGCGGGCAGCTTTACCGCAGCCGCCCAAAGGGTTCACGTGTCGCAATCCACCCTCAGTACGCAGATCAGGGCACTGGAAGATGTTCTTGGGGTCCAAATCTTCGATCGGGAACATGGGACAAAGCTGACGTCTGAAGGCAAGGTTTTACTGCGGTACGCCCGAGAGGGATTGAAGACGCGGGAACGCATTGTCCGGACTGTGCAGGCCATCCATGCGGGCAAGATGATGCCTTTGCGTCTTGGGTTCACGCCGTTCGTGCAAAAGGCTCTGCTCAATTCGGTCTCTGAAATGTATAAAGACCTGCTGCCGGAGTGTGACTTTGTCCCCGAGAGCGGGGACACAGACGAACTGACCAATCGCATACACGAAGACAGCATCGACACCGCGCTCGTAACCCTTCCGATTGTCCAAGACGGCCTGGATGTGACCGTCCTCGAACGGGAACGGCTGTTAGTCTGCATGAGGAATGACGACCCGCTGGCCGAGAGCGAGGCTGTTCCCCCAAAAGCGCTGAATGGGAAGATAAGCATCTTCGCGTACCAGCGCCATCACCCGGCCGCCTACACGCGGCTTGTCGAGATGTTCAACGGACTTGGAATCACTCCGCGTCCGTGCAAGCCCACGATGAATATTGGCCACGTTCAGTGGATGGTGAAGGAGGGGGTCTGCTACTCCCTCATCCGTGCCAGTCGGCCGCTGATGAATGGTCTCGCAACCAGGCCGATTGCCGGAGTAGATTGGACGATTGACACGGCCATCGTAGCGAAAGTTGAGAACGACAATCCGGCGTTGTCATGGTTCATCGAGGAACTCGCAAAACACTTCCGCACTGCGGCGGAGATGACGGAAAAACAACCCATCGCCTCTGCTCGCATTCGTGAAGCGGCAAAGAACAAGGTGGACGACACGAAGGAAAATCAACTTGCGCTGTTCGCCGGTCCTGATGCAGATGGTGGCGTCCGCCATCTTCGAAAACTATCCCCCTATCACAAAGAAGTATTGGACGAATAAAATTCATCGGCACTAAGCTCCGGCATATTCCCGACTGAACCAGAGTCGGTGGAGGTGCCGATGTACCAGACAAGCAGTGCCGTCATTCCCCGTACGACGACCCATCCTGCCAAGCGATTGGCGCAATTCTTCTCCAAACAAAAACTTCTCGAAGCGGCGCACGTGATGGGTCCGACGCTGACTGCCCTCCTGTTCGCAGGCGCCAGCAGAGGCGTCGCATACGCTCAAGGATCCATCAGTTTCAGCGGCGCGCAGACTTTCATGCAGACAGTGCAGACGTTCGCGGAGTACGCCGGCGCAGTCATCTGCCTGATCGGCCTCATTTTTGCCGGGGTCAGCTTCATGAGCGGCAACATTCAGCGTGGCGTCATCGGGCTCTTCGGAGCCATCTTCGGCGCTGGCGTGCTCGGATGGGGAGCTGGCTGGATCAGTTCTCTGACCGGACAGAGTGTGAATTGACCATGCAGGCAGCCAAACGAGGAGAGCCCGTGTCAATCAACCAGGCGCTCAATAAGCCACGCGAAAAGCTCGGACTCACGTTGCCCACCTGGTTGGTAATCGTGATGGTCTCTGTACTGGCTTTCCTCGCCGGCTTCCACATGTTTGCGGTTGTGTCCTTTCCGCTACTCGCAACAGGGTGCTGGCTTGTCGTCCGCAAACAGCCAAAAATGTTTCAGCTCTGGGGCCTGAGCCTCAGCCAGAAGTCCTATTATGACCCGCGCAAACAGTAGCCAAGCGAAATTCGTACCGTGGTTCGCCAAAGCCGGAGCCGCGTCGAGCATCGTGCCGATTGCACGGTTTGTCGGGCCGAACATCTTTGCCCTCAAGGGCGGCGGTTACGGATGCCTGTTCGCTCTTACGGGCATCGACGAAGAGGGGCTAACGAATCAGGAGCTTGACGCACGGATGCGGTCTATCGAAGGCGCGTTCCGTGGACTGCCGGAAGGCTCCTGCTTTTACCAGTACACCCGTATCAGGTTGGGCTTCGCTCTTCCCCGTCAACAGAAGTACAGCAATCCAGTCACGCAGGTTTTCGTAGATGACCGGCTGGCCTTTCTTGAAAAGACGGCTGGCTTCCGACGGATCGACCTGCACTGGTGCCTCTCGCTGGAACCACCGAAGATCAAGCCATTTGCGCAGAAACCGAAGGAACACGCCGCCGCGACATCCCGAATGCTCTCCGACCTCCAAAAGACTGCGACGATTCTGGAAGGTCATCTCGGCAGTTCATTGGGGTTGCGTCTGCTCGATAAGGATGCAGCCTTCCAGTTTTTCAGCTACCTGTTCAACCTTGAGGAATGGTCGGCGGCCGACCAGCCCCGCAGCGACGGCGGCATAGACCGGCAGATCGTGAAGACCCCGGTTGCATGGCACAGCGAGCACCTGCGTGTTGGCAAACGCTATGTGCAAATGTTTTCGCTCAAGACCACGCCGGAGGCGTCCCGGCCGTGTCTCTTTTCCGGCTTGCAGACGCTCGATTGCGACGGCATCCTTTGCTCGGCGTGGCGGCCGAAGTCCACTGCGGCAGCGCGCAGCGAGATCGACGCGCAGGAGAAGTTCATCTCGTTCTTCAAAGTCGGCGTCTTGACGCGGGTGATGAATGCGCGCGACACGGTTGCGCTCGAAACCGGAGCCGGAGCTAAGGCCGCCAACAGCAGCGTCGATGACCTGAGTGAAGCCATCCGCTCGCTCGATAAAAAGGCCCATGGCGAATACTCGCTCCGCCTGCTCCTGGCCGCCGACAGCGCGGAGCAGTTGCATGATGCCGTGCCCGCTGTGCATCGGATCTTCGTCGATGCACGCGCGCAGATGATGGAGGAAACACTTGGCAATCTCTCCGCCTTCTATGCGATGTTCCCCGGAAACGGAAAGTTCAACGTCTTCCCGCTATGGTTGTCCGAAGATCACCATGCGCGTCTGTCTTCCGTGTTCGCGCCGCACATCGGCCATCCTCACTCAGAGGATTTGGATGCGGAATACCTCAGCATCCTTGAAACCCGCACCCGCACGCCGTTCTTTCAGGATGTGTACGTGGATGGCGTGCGCGTCATGCTCATCCTCGGGCCTACGGGGTCGGGCAAAAGTGTGTACGGGAATTCGCTGGTTGCCCTGGAGCAGAAATACGGCGGGTTCACCTACATCTTCGACATCGGCGGCAGCTATGAGAGTGTTGTCGAATTGTACGGCGGGAAGGTAGACCGCGTGGGCAAGGATGGCCCACGGGTGAACCCGTTCGCGCTGGAGCCAACTGAAAACAATATCAAATTCCTGTATTCGTTCATCAAGCTCCTGCTCTCGAACGGCGGCGCGGAACTGGAGCCGGAAGACGACGACGTGATCCATAAGGCCGTGCAGGATATGTACCTGCTCGACCCGGAGAACCGGCGGCTCTCGAATCTCTTTCTGCCCCGGAAGCTCGACCGCTATCTCTCGAAATGGGTTGGCGCCGGCATTTATCACGCCATCTTCGACAACGTGGAAGACAGTCTCTCGCTCTCCCGCGTGCAGTGCTTCGATTTCCAGGGCGTCAACAATGAGCAATATGCCGATTTGATTGAGCCGCTGATGGTGTGGCTGCTCCGGCGCATCAACGACGTGCTCTACAACCCTGCCAATCTTGGCGTGCCCAAGCACATTCTGATCGAGGAGATTTTCTCTTCGATGAAGAACCGGCAGCTCCTCGAAGGCGCGCTGGCCTCCATCAAGACCGTCCGGAAGAACCTTGGCGGCGTGACCATGATCGGCCAGTCCGCCGAAGACCTGGGTGCGAACGCGGACAGCATCGTGAACTCCTGCACGTCGTTCCTGTTCCTGAAGGATGCGACGTTCAACAGGAAGCGGTATGCCGAGCTGTTCAAGATGAATGAACAGCAAATCGCGCTTTTCGAGAGCTTGCAGGACCGTGAGGCGCTCTACATGCGCCGCGACGGTTTGACCAAAGTTGTGCGGCTCAATCTCGACAGCCGCAGCTACGCGACGTTCTCCACCAGGCCAAAGGACCGGGTTCGCCGGTCGAAGCTGATTGCCAAATACGGACTCACCGAGGGCATTGCACGTTTTGCCCAGGGCGAATCTGTGTAACAGAAGAAAGGACCAGAGCCGTGAAAACACTCATCCGAACCACCGTGACTCTTGGACTCACGTTCACGGCCGTTTCTGCGACCCACGCACAGCACACTCCGAAAAACCTTGAGCCAAGCACGCCGCGGACGGTGGTGGTGTCCGCCACCGCCGCTCCCCCTGTGATCCGCGCTGCCCTGCTGCAATCGACGCTGATCGTGCTCCCTCCGCAGGAGAAAGTAGCAAGTGTCTTCGCCGGGGACACGGTGGACTGGGTGTTCGACGGCGGGCATGTCGCCTCGCGCTTCATCAGCATCAAGCCGAAGGTGGCGGGCAGTAAGACCGATGTCCATATCATCTCCGATCACGGCAACGAATACACGCTCGCGCTTCAGGAGGTTTCCACCGACCCAGATCCCCACTTCGATTCCAAGGTCTTCATTACGCCAGGCGACAAGACAGCTCAGGAAAAGTTGATTGAGCTGCCTGTTTTCGTGCCGGCATCGCAGTTGGACCAGGCGAAGCAGGAGGCCACGGCAGCTAAAGCCGCCGAGGCCGCCACGCTCAAAGCGGAACAGACGAAAGAGGAGGAATACCGCAGCCAGTATCCCGGCACGCTGCGCTTTGACTACGCCTGGGATAAGTCCAAGGGCGACGCGCTTGGACTGCGCCAGATATGGCATGACGACAAATTCACTTACCTGCGCGGCGATTTCGAGGAAACACCCGCGCTTTATGAAGTGAAAGCCGGTAAACCATCGTTGATCAATTACGACTTCAACGACGGCCTCTATACGGTGTCAAAAGAATTGACACGCGGTTATCTCATCATCGGCAAGCAGAAAGTGGAATTTCACCGCACGGATGCGAGGAACTAGCCATGCCTGAGACAAACGAAAACCCGCCTGCAACTGTTCCCGCTCAACCCGAGGCCAAGCCTCCGCTGCGGAAAAGTATGCCAGCGATCGTCGCTCTGGTGGTCATCATGGCGCTCATTGGTATTGCCAACCTTTCGAGCCTGCTGCGCGGTAACAGGAAATCCGCACCAACCGGGAGCCTGCCGATAACGCGCCCGGCGGCGCCAAATGCTCAGGAAGTCAACAGCTTCGAGACGCAGCAGCAGTTGCAGGCTCAACGCGACGCCGAGGAACGGCAGCACCAGCAGGAGATCGCCGCAATGCAGCAATTTGAGGCGGCGGAGGGGATTCCGGGGCCGGAAGGAGCCAGCGCGCCGCCGATGACCGCCGCACAGCGGGCGGCAATCTATGGCGACAGTCCGAGCGCGCCTGCTACGACTTCGGAAGTCTCTCAGGCGCGGGCCGAGGCCAAACAACGCGAGCTGGCGCGTGAGAAACAAAAGCAGGACGCCATCGACAGCGATACCGTGGCGATCGATTTCGAGCAGTCGAACGGGGCGGCACCAGCCGCTGCCCCGCAAGCTCCCACAACGGAAGCAGCGCAGAGGCCGGCCACGGACGCGGACAGCGGCGCTGCGTCTGCGCAATCCGCCAATGTGCAGCCCGCCGCTGCGCAACAGAGTAAAAACGATCCGATGTCTCCCTACAGTTTCGACGCTTACCAAGGCCGTCTTTACCGGGTCTTCGAGGGTACGGTACTCGAAGGCGTCGTCACCAACCACATCGACGGCGGTTTCAGCGGCCCGATCATTGTCTCTCTGACGACAGACCTCTATTCCCACGATCATCAGGAACTTCTCTTGCCGCAAGGGACACGGCTGCTTGGCGACGTCGAGAGCGTAGGCAACGCGCAACAGCGCAAGATGTTCGTGACCTTCCATCGCGCCATCTGCCCCGATGGGTTTTCGCTTGAGTTTGCGAAGTATATAGGCCTTGACCAGATCGGCACAACCGGCCTGGCGACCAAGATCAACCACGGATACCTCGAAGCCTTCGCCGCTGCCGCCGCTATTGGCGGGCTGGGCGGCCTTGCACAGATCGGCAACAACGGCAGCATCCTAACGCCGTCTGCGGAGATTCAGAACGGCATTTCCGCAGAGTCGGCTGTCGAAGGCGAGCAGGTCTTGAACCACTTTCTCAACCGTCTGCCGGTCATCACGCTCAAAGAAGGTTCCCGCGCCCGCATTTACATCGGGACGGATCTCCTGATTCCGTCCTACGCGGAACATCGGGTCGATCCCGCGCTCTGACTGGAGGCTTTATGAATCGCCGCGCCATCAATCGCCGAAACCTGTTTGCCGGGGCCGGGCTGTGCGCGCTGGCGCTGGCAGTTGTTGCTACGCCTGCGGGCCGAAACATGGCCACGACCTCACTGGCGGATTTCGTCGAGATCGCCGAAAGAGTGGCACGGCTTCCGTGCTGGATCGTGGATCACAGCCAGTGCTTTTCCCTGGACAGGTTGGACCCAACCTGCCCGCAATGCTTGCAACCGTTCGATTAACCATTGGAGGTTTCCATGAAATTCAACGCAACAAATCGCCGCAGGTGGATTATCGGCACGGGAGCCGCCTTGCTTCTCATGGCCACGCCGAGCTTCGCCCTCTTCGGAATCGGAGACATTGTCTTTGACCCGACCAGCTACGCCAGCCTGGTACAGCAGCTCACCACCATCCAAATGCAGTACAACATGCTCAAGAACAACATCGAGCATTTCTCGATCAAGCAGCAGTGGCAGACGACGCTCCATGCTCTTGAAAACGTCAACGTCGCCAATATGTTTGGCGAGACGGCGGGCATGAGCGTTGCGCTCAATACCAACTCTCCCTCCGCGTCGGCAACAGCATGGACGGCGGCGACCGTTTCCATGAACGGCGGCATCAGCCCTTACTTGCAGTCGCAAACCCTCGGCAGCTCGCGGATGTCCCAACTTGCCATGATCGAGACATCGGATGCAGTTTCTCCCGACTGTCTCACCGCCGTGGGCCAGTACCGGGGCGCAAGGAGCACAAACGCCACGGCCAACAATTCGCTGGTTACCGAGCAATTCGACTCGACCGACGCCACCAATAGCGAAGTCCAGCAGCTCAATCTGTTGAATGCGGCCGAGGCGCAGAAGATGGCCGAGATGCAGTCCCAGGGCGCATTGCAGGCGTGTCTCGCCTCGCAGATGACCGTCGCCAACATGGAACAGCGCAACGCAGCCGTCGAAGATCTCAATACGGCGGCTTTCGTGGAGCAAGAGCGCAGCGCCAACGACACGAGCGCCGCAAACGAAGGCAGCACATGGGATAGCTATTTGCCCTAAATATCACTGAGAGGGTTGCGATATGGTTCCCGTGGCGCTATTGGCGCAGGCATTACCGAGCGCAAGTTCCGGCGTGGACTGGCTGTATCAGTTCACCAATAATCTGACCAACCTCACCACGCAGAACGGTGGTGCGCTGACGCAGTTTGGCCTCACGGAACTAAGCTGCATCGCTCTCTTCACGCTCATCAGTATGGTCGTGAATTGGAGCACCACCAGCATGACACTCCGGTTCCATGCGCAACCCGTTCACGCCGGCGATCTCGTCACCTTCCTGCTCAGGCTTATTGCGTGCTGCCTACTCGAAAACTATTGGGTGAGCCCGTTACCCGGCGCGAGCTTCGGCATCAATCACTTTTTCTCGTACATTGCACAGGCGATCGTTGCCGCGTTCGACCAGAATTCGCTGAATAATCTGCTCCAGCTTCTCAAGACCGCTGGAGATAGCACGACCATGCCATCGCTGATGGCTCCGGTCCAGATCCTTTGCTATTTCGTGGTACAGGGCCTACTCGGCATCGCCTCCGCAATCCTCTTCGTGATAAATTGCAGCGCCTTCATCCTTTATGGAGTGACTGCCTTATTCGGCCCTGTCTTCATCCCCTTGCTGATGACGAACACCTTTCGCGCCAAGTTCTTTCACTTTCTCGATGTTCTGATCAGCTTCGCCATGATCCGCGCCGTGGCCGCGGCCTTCATCTTCGTGTGGGCAGGCTTTATGAACGCGTTTCTACAACAGACCTTCAATGGAAATTATTCGATGGAAATGTGGCTTGCCAACCTCATCCCCTGCATCATGGTATTCGTCGCTTTCATTGTGAATATGCTCTTCATTCCGAGCATGACGCAGGCGATATTTGGTGGTACCGCGGGATTGGCAGATGGAATGACAAAGATCGTTGGAGCCGCCGTTTCATTAGCCGCTATGACCGGAGGAGCATAACGGAATGTGGACCTATTTCATAAGCTTTCTCTTACTCCGTAAGTTTGGTCTGCCAAGGCCAATTCGCTACGCATTGGTGACCTTTATGGTCGGCTTGACGATCATTGTGCTGATCTATACGGCAAACCTGTTTCTCACGATTGAGCAAAGGACGAGTGTTCCCCATGTCCACACCCACAGCGCACATTGAGCCATCGCTCACGCCGGAGCAAGCATTACTGGCCGATCAGATCGGCAATGAGGTCTATGCCTCTCACTACGCCGAGCGGAAGGCATACCGCCTCATCCTCGCCTGTGGAACGGTCCTGCTGTGCGGATCGATGTGGCTCAATTTCTTCCTGGCCCGCCGTCCAATCGTCAACCGCTACATCCGCATCGACGAGATGGGCCGCGCCCAGGCCATCCAGTACAGCGACCTTAACTACACGCCGCGTGAGGGTGAAGTGCGGACCTATCTCACCGATTGGGCCAATTACCGCTACACCATCAATCCCGACACCATCGCGAAGAAGTACCCGCTCAACTACTACTTTCTATCCCAATCGCTGGCCTCGCAGTTGATGGCCGAGGACAACCGGAACCATTTGGTTTCGCAGGTCATGGCAAGCCAGATCGAGCAGAGCGATGTGGAGGTGCGCGACGTAACCATTACCTCCATGTCGGTACAGAAGATTCAGGGCACGAACATCGCCCGCGGTACGGCGCTGGTCGCCATCGACAAAATCTATCCGCCAGAACACTCCCGCCAGCCGCGCACGGAGCATTGGATGCTGAGTGTGACCTACTATCTGAACCCGGCGCAGGTCAGCCAGCAGGCTCAAATCTTCCCGCAGTTCGAGACCATCAACCCGCTCGGGCTTACCATCACGCAATTCCATGAAAATGAAGTCTCCGTAGACCCGCTCGTTCCGAACTCCGGCACAGCGCCAGCCCCAGGAGCAACGCGGTGAGTTATGAGCTGATATTGCCGTTCTTCCCCGATGAATTGCGGGCGCTATTGCTCGACCCGTCGATCTCGGACCTGATGATTAACGGCGCCACCGGCGTCTACGCGGATCGCGGCGGCGTTGTCGAGCAGATTGCGCTCACGACCCCGTACACCAACGAGCGATTGCAGGCCGCGATTGAGCGCGTGGCCCGCATCCTGGGTCAAGACCTTACCAGTCAGAATCCCATCCTTAATACGCGCCTGCCCGATGGCTCCCGCGTCGCCGTGGTCGGCGCTCCGTCGTCCATTCACGGCCCGACATTGACCATCCGGAAATTCAATCGCTGGTTTACCACCGATGAACTGATTGCTTCCGGCAGCCTGCCGGAGCATGTGCGCGACAGGATTCTTGGCTTTATCGGCGAGAAGAAGAACGGGATTATCAGCGGCGGAACCGGCTCGGGGAAGACGACCTTGATGAAGGCGTTGCTCGACCACTTTCCTCAGCATGAGCGGCTGATCGTGATCGAGCAACCGGCAGAGCTGAAAATTGCACATCCCAACGCCGTTCGTTGGGAGGCGGTTGAAGCGATTCCCGGCCAGGTGGCCGTGACGCCGAGCCAACTTGTAGCCGCAGCTTTGCGGCATCGACCCGACCGCATCATCATGGGGGAAATCCGCGACGAGTGCGGCTACGATCTGCTGCAAGCCATGAACACCGGCCACGGCGGAACACTTTCGACCATCCACGCGAAATCAGCGTGGGATGCTCTCAACCGTCTGTCGGATTTGGCGCTGAGCGCCAGGCCCAACCTGAACCATGCCTTCGTGCGTTCGGAAACGGCGGAGGCCATCGACTTCGTTCTTTACTGCGAGCGCGAACACACGGGCCGGCGCCGGGTCCGCGAACTGATTACCGTCTCGGGCTACACCCACGCGGATCAGTCCTTCCAGACAGAGGAAATCTATCGCGCTTCCTCCGCGGCAGCGGCGTGAGTTGAGGATGGAAAGTCCGAATCGGAGGCTTCGTTATGGATTGTCTTCTTGAGCAAGGTGGGACAAACGGAAACTCGCCCATTCTGTGCGCTCTTGACCGTAGCCGCGCCGAACTTCAAGACAAGCGATTGCGGATGCGAGATGCAACTCTTTGTCCGGAGGTCCGGCGGGAAACGTGGATCTGGATTGCTGGCGAGTGGCTCGCCGGGAAGCAGAGAGATTGCATCGTTCTGATGCGAGTCTCCCGGTTCCATTCCTCACTTGCCCGGTCACTGCTTCGGGGCCTTTGCGACGCCCGGCGGCAAGCTCGCTCTTCTGCTTCGTCTTCGACGCCCTATGGGTTACGGTTTCCATCTGCGACGGACCCTCCGTAAATGCAGAGCTTCGGCCTTGGGAGTCGCGCCCACTCGCATGGCTTCGCCCGTGTGACCCGAGCAGATCGGGAATTCAAAAACGGAGACTCGAACATGTATCAGAATCGTGCAACCCTCATTGGCTATCTAGGTGCCGACGCCGAAGTCCGCACCGGCAAGAACGACCAGAAGTTCATCACCTTTTCCATCGCCACCAAGACCTCGTACAAGGACAAAGAGTCCGACGAATACGTCTCGCACACCGAATGGCATCGCTGCATCGTCTTCGGCAAGTTCGGCGAATTCGCGGCCACGCTCAAGAAGGGCGCGCACGTCCAGGTCGAGGGCGAGATTCGCCACACCGAGTACACGCCCAAGAAGGCGAAAAAGCCGGTACGCACCGACAGCATCCGCGTCTCTTCCATCCTCAAGCTCGACCGCGGTGAAAGTGCCGCTGCAGAAGAGCAGGAGGTCGAGCAGGAGATTCCCTCCGAGGAAGTGGCCGAGTAGACCGCTTCCGCCTCACGGTGAGAGCCCGGCAAACGCCGGGCTTCTTTCCTGCTAACGGCCCATGGAATCGCGTTCATACAAGGTGCCATCATGAACCAGGTCGCCACAAACTTTCTCAACCGCAGCTTCGCCCCGTGCGAAACGATTGCGCTCTTGCTGCGCCGAGAAGATGCGTCCCGGCCACAGCAGCGCCCTCAGCAACGAATCGTTACGCTCGAACAGGCGCTCGCGCCGCGCTATATGGCCTGGCTTCGCTTTGAGAACGACAATGGCGCGAACATCTATGTCTCCGCCAATCCTCTGCTTCCGGGCAGCCGCAAACGGACGAAGGAGTGCATCGCTTCCGTTCGGCACATATATATAGATATCGACGCGGACGGCGACGTTCGGCTCGCTGCGCTGCGGGCGTCCTATCTGGTTCCCCCGCCGACGGCGATTCTCTCGACTTCGCCCGGTAAATACCAGGTGCTTTGGCGGGTCGCTGGGTTCGACTTCGAGCGCCAGGAACAGACGCTCAAGCTGCTCGCCATCGCCTTCGGCGGCGATTCCGCTTGCACGGACCGTAACCGTGTGCTTCGCATCCCTGGTTTCTTCAACCCAAAGTATTCGCCCGCTCACCGTGTCGCGGTCGAATACCTCACCGATGCGATCTACGGTCCTGCCGACTTCCACCTGGATGAGGCTTCCGGCGCTTCCGTGCTGCCGCTACGCGGGAACGCACGGGGATCGCCGGCCGGTAAGCACTCCCATTCGGAGGACGATTGGGCCTGGGTTTGCGCGCAGCTTACCCACGGCCAGGACGCTGCGAAGCTGACACACGAATTGATAGTTCACCGCTCCGATAAGGCCGACCCTGTGTATTACGCCCAACGCACCGTTGATGTAGCCTCAGCCTGCCTTTGGCTTGGAAGTGGCATTCCCATTGGCGACATCATCACCATGCTTGAAGTCCGCCGCCGCTTCGAGATTCCTGCCTCATTTTGTTCCGCGCGTGCGCGGGAGATTGCGGCAACAGCTCAGCGCATGATTGCCCGTCGAAAGACGGCCTGATTCCGCAGCCCAAGGAGGCTTGATATGCCACTGCTTGAAGTCATCCAAACCCGCTACGTCAGCGCATCCATTCGGCTCACGGATACGACCGCATTACAGGTCGATCAGTACGCCGCATTCATCCACGCAAGTGCCGACGACATCATGGAACAGGCGCTTGCATATGTCTTCGCCAAAGACCGCGACTTCCAGGAATTCCTTCGCACCCCTGAAGCCCAGCAAATTACGCCTACGCTTCGCGTCCGTCGCGTGGTAGCTTCCGATTCGACGGAGCAGGCCAATGGAAAGCCTGCTCATGCTGCGGGATCCAGCAGTTCCGTGCAGGTGCCGAGAGCATGAATCGCAAGCAGATCTCTGGTAGTGCCACTACGGCGCTACGCGCCGGAAGAATTTGCGACACTCCACCCCTGAAAGGTTCATGCAGGTGCACCACGGTGCACTTGTTATGGGCTCAATGACATAGCGATTTCCGGTGCACTTGGGTGCACCTGAGAAATGCGGGGTCAACATGACCATTCTCAAGGCCGAATCCGCAAAGAAAGCAAACAGCAACCGGGACGCTCTGCGTGTTTACCCGGTCACTGCCAAGCTCACCAAAGTGGAACGGGACGCTGTAACCAAGTTTGCGGAGTCCCACGGTATTGCACGTGGTCAGTGGATACGAGATGTGATCCTGGCCCAGTTGCAAAACGCTTCGAAAAATAACGCAGCTTTAGCGGAGATTCTTGGCGTCCGCCTGCTCCTTGTCAATGTGCTTCGTCCCCTGGCCGCAGGGCAAAGGTTGACTCCGGAAACATTCGACAGACTGCTCGATGAGATCGGCACCGCCAAGTACGAGCTGGCCCGGAAACTCGCATCCGAGCGCAGGAGGTAGCCATATGGCAAAGACTACATGGGGCCGCAAAGAAACCATTGTCTGGCCCTACCACATTCCCATTTTCACTTACAGCACGGCGTTCCTTTGCGCTGTATTGACTTTTCTGTTCGCGTGCGGATGGAGTCGTTTCGATGCTACACCTTTGCAGCGTTATTACCTGCCGATCTTCGAGCGAACTTCGATGATTGGCGCCTTCAGCGTGACCCACCGGAGCGACTATCGTGTGCTTTTTATAGCGGGCCACAGTGTCACACCGCGGCCTGCCCAGAACAGCGACGTGGAGTATGGCAAAACACCGGAGGTGAATGGTAGAAGAATCCCACTTGCCCTCTCGGCGGAAGCGCGGGTGCATGGATACACGCTCCTTTTTCGCAGCCCGCTACGCAGTTTTTCCGATGCCCGGTTACGCGACTATCTAAAAGATTTTGTCTATGGAGGGATCGGCCTGGCAGCTTTCTTCCGGCCTCCTCTCATTGGCGGCGCAGTGGTCTTTCTGATCCTGCTGCCGTTTGCCGTGCGGAAAGATGTGGAACGGCAGAAGCAGCTCCGCTATGGACGGCGGCTCAAAGGTCCGGAGATGGTGACTCCTCAGCAGTTCAACCGCGCTGTCGAGGGAGACGGCATCGGTTTCAAAATCGATGGGATGCGCAAAATGCTGCGTATCCCAGCCCGCGCCGAGGCCCAGCATTTGCAGATCATCGGCGATACGGGCGCAGGCAAAAGTTCTTTGCTGTCCCAGGCGCTTCGACAGGTTCGCAGCCGGGGCGATTCGGCCATCATCTATGACCCGGCGCGTGAGTATGTGAAGCGGTTCTATGACCCGGTTCGCGGCGACATCATCCTCAACCCGTTCGACCGGCGCTGCCCGTACTGGGGACCGGCCGAGGAACTGCGCAGCCGATCCGAAGCCAAGGCATTAGCCGTCTCCTTATTCCAGCCGCCACAGGACAAAAAGGGGGAGTTCTTCATCGAGTCGCCACAGAAAATCTTTGCTTTTCTGATGGCCTATGGTCCGACGCCGGATCAACTGGTCCAGTGGATGTCGAACCCCGAAGAGATCGACCGCAGGGTGAAAGGCACCGAGCACGCGCATCTTATCGATCCACACGCGCACCAACAGCGCGCGGGTGTGCTCGCCTCGCTCGGCCTGGTCGCCGACAGCCTTCGCCTGCTGCCAAAACGGAACGAGGCTAATGGTCAGTGGACCGCGACCGAGTGGGCCGAAAAGCGCCAGGGCTGGATCTTCCTGACCTCGCTTCCAGCGGAACGGGAAGCCTTGCGGCCCTTACAGAGCTTATGGATTGACTGGCTGGTTTTGCGTTTGCTTAATGAACCAACTGCGGCGCAAAAGCGAGTTTGGTTTGTGATCGACGAGCTGGCAAGTCTGCAGAAACTTCCGCAGCTCCACACGGCCATTACGGAGGCCCGCAAGAGCAACAATCCGGTGGTCCTCGGGTTTCAGGGCAAGGCTCAGCTTGAGTATTTGTACGGGCATCTGGCCGAAGTGATGCTGTCCCAGCCGGCCACCAGCGTTTGGCTAACAACCAAGGAACCGAATGCCGGCGAATGGGTTTCAAAGTTCATCGGCAAAGTCGAGGTCGAACGGTTGCGCGAGACCCACTTTGACGGGACACGCTCGGGCCGGAACTTTGCGCTCGACCGTCAGGTGGAGCCGTTGGTCTTGGAGTCCGAAATCTCCGGCCTCGCCGATCTCCACGCCTACATGAAGTACCAGAACTTCGTTACGAGATTTTCCTTCCCGTACTTCGACATGCCGGAAGTGGCCGAAGGTTTTGAGCGCCGCGACTGGCCCGACGACAAACTGCCCTATGATCCAGCCCGCGTACGCGGCGGCGAGCCGAGTACGGAGTTGAAACAGGCTCCGGAAGCATCCGCTTCGTCGCAACCCAACACTTTGCCCGTGGCGCAGCAGATTGAGCCGGAGCCAACCGTTGCTCCCGACAACGAAGATCAACAGAACCTCATTCTGCGAGGTTGAGTCCAGACGATGCTGACTATCTCAAAACCGCTTTCGGCCAGCCAGGCGCAGACCTATCACTCGCGCGAGTTTACCTCTCCCGACCAAAGTTACTGGAGCCGCGGAGAGACAGTCACCGGCGAATGGCGGGGCCGGCTTGCCGAGGAATTCGGCCTGTCCGGGGCTGTCGGCACCGAGGAGTTCGCGCGGCTCTCCGAAGGGCAGCATCCCGCCACGGGCGACCAGCTTGTGCGCCACCGGCAGTCCCATCAATACCAGACGGCCGATGGAAAGACCGTAAAATCCGTCGAGCATCGGGCCGGGTGGGATGCGACCTTCTCCGCGCCCAAATCCGTTTCGCTTACAGCATTGGTGGGTGGCGATGAGCGTGTGCGACTGGCCCACCGTGAGGCCGCCACCGTGGCGCTTTCGGAACTGGAACAATACACCCAAGCGCGGATCGGGGGCAACCATCCGCCCGAAACCACGGGGCGATTCGTTGCCGCCACGTTTGAACACGATACCGCCCGCCCGGTGAACGGCTACGCCGCGCCGCAGCTTCATACCCACGCCGTCATCTTCAATTTGACGAATCGCGCGGACGGCACGGCGCGTGCGCTCCAGCCGCAGAGCCTTTTTGCATCTCAGCAATACGCCACGGCAGTTTACCAATCGGAGCTGATGTACCGGCTCCGCAATCTTGGCTACGAAATCGAGCCCGGCAAGAGTGGCGCTCCGGAAATCAAGGGATATTCGCGGGAGTACCTTGACGCCTCCAGTCCGCGCAGCCAGCAAATCCGCGAGTACATGGAGCGCAACGGCGTTCAGGGCCATGAGTCCGCGCAGATCGCCGCGCATTCGACGCGCGATCGAAAAGGAATCCTGTCGCCCGCGGAAGTGTTCGCTGCCCACCGGCACCTGGCCGCCCACTTCGGCAATCAGCCCGACACTGTCGTTCGCGCGGCGCTGGAACGGCTTCAAAACCAGCAGCAGCCGAGTATTGCTCCCGAGCGTGTGCGTGAATCGCTGACTTTTGCCCGCGACAAGAATTTCGAGCGCGAAGCTGTCATCGACGAGCGCGCCTTGATGCGGGACGGCCTCCGGCGCGGCATGGGTGAGATCACTTATACCCAGGTCCGTGCCAATCTCAATGCGCGTCTCGCCTCCGGGGAGTTTCAGGTTGTGGATAAGCGGAAGAACACGCCGGCGCGCCAGTTTACGACCGCCAGGACCATCGCCGCCGAACAGGAGACCGTGCGCCGTGTTAGCGAAGGACAGAACCAGGTCGAGCCGATTCTCTCCCGGCCACAGGCGATTGCCGTTGCCGATGAGCACACGCAACTGAACCGTGCGCAAAAGAGCGTTGTCGAGGATATTCTGAGTTCGCCCGACCGCATCCAGGGCCTTCAAGGATTCGCCGGCTCCGGCAAAACCGCGTCGCTTTCGGTGGTCCGCAGTGCGGCGGAAACCCAGGGCTACACGGTCCGTGGTTTTGCCCCGACTTCGCGTGCGGCCCGTCAACTCAACGACGCCGGCGTCTTGTCCGAGACGCTGCAAAAGTTCCTTACGCGATCTGTAAGTCTGAATGCACCGGGGCAGCGTTACTTTTACTTTGTCGATGAATCGAGCTTGGCAAGCACCAACCAGATGCGCGATTTTCTTACTCGTCTCGGGCCGCAGGACCGGGTATTACTCATCGGCGACATTCGCCAGCACCAGGGCGTCGAAGCGGGACGCCCTTTCGAGCAATTGCAGGAGGCCGGAATGCACACTGCCACGCTCGACGAAATCGTCCGCCAGAAAGACCCGACGCTCAAGGCCGCCGTCGAGCAGCTTGCCAGAGGGGAGGTTTCCGCAGCTCTCAAATCGCTTCAGCAGCAAGGCCGCATCCAAGAGATTCCAGATGCCGGAGAGCGCATCCGCGCCATCGCCCAAGCCTATGCCGAGTCGCCCGAAAAGACGCTCATCGTTTCTCCCGACAACGCTTCGCGGCGCGCGTTGAACATCGCTGTCCGGGAAAAGTTAAAGACCAAGGACACTCTCACACCGGACGACCGGAGCTTTCGTGTGCTGGTCCCACGCCAGGACATGACTGGCGCCGAACGCACCTGGTCGAACCGCTATGAAATCGGAGATGTTGTTCGCTACGCTCGCGGCAGCAAGACCGTAGGCATCGAGGCTGGCAGCTACACTACAGTTGTCAGCGTCAACCCCACTGACAATCTGCTTTCGGTCAAAAAGGCCAATGGAGAACTTGCCACCTACGATCCGCGCCGTCTCGCCGGCGTCAGCGTCTACCGCGAGATCGACCGTGAGTTTTCCGCTGGCGAGCGCATCCAGTTCACGGCCCCCAATAAGGCTTTGAACGTCGCCAACCGCGACCTTGCCGTCATCGATTCCATTGCGCCCGATGGTCGCATCAAGGTGCACCTCGATTCCGGCCGCGAAGTCGATTTCGATCCAGCCGAGCACCGTCATTTCGACCACGGCTACGCGGTCACGAGTCACAGCTCCCAGGGACTCACCTGCGAGCGCGTCCTTATCCATGCCGACACCGGCGTCCATCCCGACCTGCTCAATTCGCGCTTTGGCTACGTCTCCGTCTCTCGCGCCAGCCAGGAAGCAACCATCTTTACAGACAACCTTAGCAAGCTCATCCCGCAGCTCAACGCCGATGTCTCCAAGACCTCCGCCTTGGAGATCCACGCCCCATCCGTAGCCCAAGGAATTGGAATGGGAATATGAATCACGCTCGACAGACTTTTCGGTAGTGGGTCAATTGCCCAACGGATAAACACTTCGGTAGGTCGGCGATAATAAATCCACACGAATGACCGGACCTTGCTCCGCTTGCGAGTACTGAACTGTGTCTTGAGCCCGTACCCAATTTGGATGAGTGAGTTGCACTGTTGACAACAACTGACATCGCAAGCTGGCAACAGGTCGTTAGAAGGCGGCCGATTTTTTTTATGATAAAGCGGATTCCCCTGGGCGGTTATTTATCCGAATTTGAGTAGCCAATATCGGCCAACGCCGCATTCATGTCGCGTTCGCCAAGATTAATTAGCCAGCGCGCCTTTCTGGAGGTGAAGTTCAGCGTACCAGTGAGTAAATTGCCTAGGGGTAGCGAGGGTAGGACATGGATAACCTCAGCAGATAGTTCGGGCTTGTAATCCGGCTCTAGGACCGGGTCGCCTTTAACCATAAAGGTAATCAAGTTATCGGCATGGGTTTTGATCAGGTGGTTAATCTTTGGATAGTAATAGGCGAGTCGCTCAAGCCGTTCTTGCCACTTAAGTTTCTCCAGCAGCCCCTCCTTCGTAAGGACGTTAAATGCCTTTCCATCGATGCAATCTCTACCACGATGATCGAGATGGATCACAAAGATCCTGGTACAGCCCTTGTCAAGCAGAGCTTTAATCGGCAGATTATCCGCAGTCCCACCGTCGGCCATCCAACGATCGCGAATCTGCACCACGGGAAAGAGCACGGGCAAGGCCGAGCTATTGATCAACATCTGACGGCTAAACTTAATGCCGTTTTCGCGCTCTTCGTCTCCGAGAGAAACGTAGTCCGGCAAGAACGCACGGCGTTCCTTTGTATTCGACTGATAATCCGGCAGTTCGATGCTCCGCTTGGTCGCCAGATCGAAACGGTAGTATGGATCAATGACGCGACGTTCGAGGCCAACGGTCACATAGGAATCAACAGCTGAATCAGAAAACGTTCCGGTAGGAAAGAGTGCATTGATGAGCCTGAAAAGGCTCACGGTACGGAAAAGAGAGGGGAGAGCCTGCATCTTATCCTTTCCAGTCGCGAGGCCTAGGAAGCGTATGACCAAATAGCCCAACATCTGTGCAAGGAGCATTAAGAACAGCAGTAGTGCGACCGGGGCAAATGGCCCGACCTGTGGACTGCCATTGGCGTGGACGAACTGAAGCAGTTTGAACAAGTACCATACCCACACCGCTAATCCCGCCACGGATAGGATAGAGGCAAAGCAAAGCGCGGCCTGCATTCCGGAAGAAATGAAGAAGTGCCGGCGGAGCCTTGAAACAACAAACGGGAGAAAGGGCAGAGAAGCAAGGTCGAGCCTCACGACGCGACTAGCAGACATGGAGGTCCAGACGTCTTCGGCTGTTTGTACATCTCCCCGCGCGATCATAGCCACGTTGAGAGCGCCTACTGACGTGCCTGCGATCGCCTGAGGAGAAATGCGATGCGCCAAGATAGCCTTCCAGCATCCAATCTGGTAAGCACCTTTACCACCTCCCCCAGCCAACACAATTCCGGTCTTGATCGTGTTTACAGGATAGTCCGGCTCGATTCGGATACAGGATTTCGAGCCGTTTTGACACCGACCACGGATGGAAGCAAGCGGGCAAAACCAGCCAACAAGGTCAAGGGGTGAGAAAATGCTTGAGTTGACAAACTGCGAGTAAATCAACACGGTGAACATGGTGAAGTAAACCCATCGAAACGGCGCGCTTATGTCCCACAATCCCAGCAGCGTCGCGGTCACGAGGAGGGCGCTGGATCCCCAAGCCCGTACGATTTCCTTTTGGCGGAGTGTTCGCCAGTTTGACCCTTGTGGAACCACGAAGTGCACCTCCCAAAATAGCGCAAACTTCGCAAATACGGGGACTATGGCACAAGACTAACATGCTCGTGACCTCAGGAAGCAGGGGCGCGTAGCCTGAAGGAAGGCGCTTTCCAGATCGATTCAACAAAAACAACGAGCTTATTTCATGAAGTTGTACCTCGATTTAGGTGGCATCCGTAGGACGGCCTCAGATGCACAAGCGCGGCGCAGTTCATCGGCTAAGGAATCGAAATGATGGCTTCCTGAATGCGATCTATCCGGGCGTGGCGGGTGTTCTTCACTTCTGCATAACCGGGCCTTCCCATGCCCTGCCGCCGTTACCGCCTGCGGCCCGGTAGAGCTATGTGCTAGAATGTAAGCCATTTCGCGGAAAATTCGGCCGTTTCCGCGTTTGCTTCCCTCCCCTATGGAAATCGGAAGAAACGGCGCACCATGCGGTCTGTATGGCTGAGGTGGCGGATTCCGAGCGCGGCGGGGATTGTTCTCCTCTGCGCAACCGGGCCTTCCCATGCCCTGCCGCCGTTACCGCCTGCAGCCAGTAGAGCCGGGCAGGTCTGTGATGCTCGCAACATCGATTGCGTGAGCTTCCGCCGCACCCGCAACGTCGATCCGCCGCCGGGCTGCGACTTCGACGCGCGCTGCCGTTCTCTCCATCCGCTCCTTCATGCGTCCCGTCATGCGCTGCAGGCTTGTCTCTCTGCGGCAAACGGGAAGATTACGCAGCCGGCGGGTCACAGAACCCGTGGCCGCTGCCTGCCGCCCATCTCCTCCGGTCACAAAGCAGCCGGAAAAAGCCGGCCCCAACCAGCATCGTTGCTCCAGCCCAGCCGCCTCGTAGAGCGCGGCCAGCCCAGGACCGTGATATGAAAAGGAAACTCTGCGCCGTCTTCCTCGCATTCCTTGCTGCGACCATGTTCGCGGCTTCGCCTTCTGCCTTTGCGCAAAGCTCTGCCGACGCGGCGGCCACGCTCCAGCAGTATGTCGCCGAGCTGCAAAACTCTCCTGACAATCAGGACCTGCGGCGGCAGATCATCCAGCTTGTCAATTCAATGGAGCCGAAACCCTCCGCGCCGGACCAGTTCTACAAATTGATGGGCGAGGCCAGTTCCGATTTCCACGCCGCGCAGAGCCAGTCCGATTACGCGGCGGCGGTGAGCGAGTTCGGGAAGGCGTCGCTGCTCGCGCCCTGGGTCGCCGGCGCCTACTTCGACCTGGGCGAGGCGCAGGAGAACGCGGGCCAGCACGCCGATGCGGTGCAGAGCTTCCAGCTCTATCTGCTGGCCGCGCCCAACGCCAAGGACCATGCGGAGGTCGAGCAGCGCATCCTCGAAGACCAGGGCGCGGCGGAAGCCGACTCCGTAAGGGCCGCAAGAGCTTCAACGGGAGCGAGCGGGCAATCCTCTTCACAGAATCAGGAGACGCAGCAGCAGAGCGACGCGGACTTTATTGCGAGCCTGAATGGGGCGCGGTACAGGAGTGAGACATCTGGAACGCACGTTGAACTGACGATTCAGGGAAACCAAATCCTCTCCGATGAATACTTCAATGGAGATAATTTTCATCACATCTATCAGATTGAGGGCAAGACAGCCGAAGAACCCTGGGCATCACAAGGTGCACAGCAACTCTGTATTGACTCCTTTGGAAACACAGATTGCAAGAGTATCTATTACATCCACCAAGACTACATCGAGATGGACACCTACGACAGAGGTACGAAGGTCCCTGACAATACCGTAATCGGTGGCGGCTTCCATTGCTACGCTGTCTACAAGCGTGTTCAGTAGCGCGCGATTTGTGCGGAGAAACAGACCATCCGAGCAGGGAGACAGACGATGAGAGTGCAGACGATCAAAAAAATGAGAATGACTTCGATTGTGGTTTTCTTCTTGGCATTGGGTGTGGCCGTCTCCATGCAGGCGCAGCAGGGCCAGCAGCAGCCTCCGGCGGAGTATTACCAACTTATGGGGCGGGCGAACTATGCCTTTGGGCACGCCAAGAATAAGACGGATTATGAAGAAGCGGTGAAGCTCTTCCAGCAGGCCGTGAACGCCGCGCCGTGGCTTGCCGATACCTATTACGACCTGGGCAAGGCGCAGCAGAAGGCCGAGCAGTACAACGACGCCATCGGCAGCTTGCAGCGGTATCTCCAACTGAAGCCCGACGCCAACGACCGCGACAAGGTGAATGCGGAGATCGAGGAGATCCAGGGCGAAGCGCAGCAGGCGTCGGAGCAGCCTTCGGCAGAGCAAAAAGAACAGCAACAGCAGGCCGCGCTTGCATTGACGTGGACGGACCCGGCGACTGGCCTGATGTGGGCGCGGCAAGACAACGGCGGCGATGTGAATTGGTATCAGGCCAGGGACTACTGCCGGAGCCTGACCCTGGCTGGATACTCGGATTGGCGGCTGCCTACGATCGACGAATTGCAAGGGATTTACGACCCGGCGCAGAGTGCAACCGTTGCCGATCAACAGGTTCATATCAAAGAAGGTATCCACCTGACCGGGCCGTGGGTATCGAGCAGTTCGCCGAGCGATGCGTCCGGGATGGTCCCGTATTTCGGCTTCGACTATCTTGGCGACCACGCCTTCCACTCTCGCGTCATCGGCGTCAACGGGCGCGCGTTGTGTGTGCGTGGGTCGTGAGAAGGATGTGGGCGCTCTGGTCCTTTTTGCCGCGCGTGCGTTAGACATAGTCGCGTGAACGGTTGTGAGCGGGTGTCATTTTTCGTTTGAGCAGGAGACTAACGATGAGCAGACAAGCATGGAAGAGTTGGGCAGTTGTCACAGCAGTTTTCACCGTAATGGTTGGTGTGGCCGTCTTCGCGCAGGCGCAGCAGAGCCAGCAGCAGGTTCCCGATGCGTACTACCAGCTTATGGGGAGGGCCAACTACGCCTTCCAGAACGCCACCAGCACGGCGGACTACGCAGCGGCGGTCAAGCTCTTCCAGCAGGCGGCGGATGCGGCTCCCTGGCTTCCGGACACGTATTACAACCTGGGCAAGGCGCAGGAAAAGGCGAAACAGTTCAACGATGCGATCCGCAGCTTGCAGCGATATCTCGACCTGAAGCCCAATGCCGCCGACCGCGACAAGGTCCACGCGGAGATCGAAGAACTCCAGGGCGAAGCGCAGCAGGCGTCCGAGCAGCCTTCGGCGGAGCAAAAGGAGCAGCAACAGCAGGCTGCGCTTGAATTGACGTGGACCGACCCAGCGACTGGCCTCATGTGGGCGCGGCAAGACAACGGCAGCGATGTGAACTGGCAGCAGGCCACGAATTATTGCCAGAACCTGACCCTGGCCGGATACTCGGACTGGCGGCTGCCTACGATTGACGAGCTCGCCGCCATTTACGACCCGGCGCAGAATGTTTCAGTCACTAATAATTTGGGTAATTGGACAGTTCATATCAGAGAAGGTATCTCCCTAACCAGTTGCTGTGCATGGAGCAGCTCTGATGGCAATGCGTCCGGGCAGGCCTGGGTCTTCTTCTTCGACGATGGCTCCCGGGACTCCTACGTACTTCGCAACGTCTACACCAGACGTGCGTTGTGCGTGCGTGGTTCGTGAGAAGGGTGTGGCTGCTTTGGTTCTTTTTTGCCGTGCGCAGCGCGGCCGGGAACGCGAAGGACAACGATGGCGGCACGGCGCTGCGCACGGCCCGAGAGAACCGGCGCCAGGACATTGTGGATGCTCTGCGCTGCCACGGCGCTTTTGCTTGGTTGTACCGGGCCATCTGGAAAGGTTTTGCGCTTCAGGAGGAAGCATAGCGATGAAACTGGGTAACCGTTGTTCATATGGGCGCACTGCTGCAAAGGCGGCGTGCTTTCTTGTCGCAGGCTTGCTGTTGTTTTCAACCTCAAGCCCACGGGTCTATGCGCAGCAGCCGGGCAGCGAGGCGCTGAACGACTGGAACACCATGCGCAGCCGCGTGCAGCAGCGGCTGGAGGCGCTGAAAGCCGCGCGGGACAAGGCGCAGGCGGCGTTGAGCCAGGCGCAGGCGGCGCTCGACTACGCCGAGTCAAAGCACAACCAGGCCGCGATTGCGGTGTCGCAGAAGGCGGAAGCCGAAGCGCGGGCTGCCTTGAGCAAGGCCGACTGGGAATACTCCAGCGCGCTGGCCTCCCTGCGCCTGTTCGCGGAAAACCTGCCGCTGCCGCAGGACCTGAGGGAAGGCGAGCCGGTCACGGAGCTTACCAGCGGCACGGTGCAGGCGCAGACAGACAGCGGCTGGATTCCGCTGCCCATGGGCGCGCCCCTGCCCGCGAGCGGCGAGGTTCAAACCGGCAAAACCGGCTCCGCGTTTTTCTACCTGCCCGGCAATCACGGGGTCTTCCTGGTTCCGGAGACACGGGTGCGCTTTGAAAAGACCAGGGACCAGGGCGAGATGATCGACCTGCTGAACGGAGCGATCCACGTGATGCACAACGCTGAAAAGACCATCAAGGGCGAAGCGCACCAGATCAAGATCAAGCTGTCCGCGATGATTGTCGGCGAAGAGGGAACGGAGTATTCCGTCTCCGCGGACGGGCACGTGCTGCCCTACTCCGGCGAGCTTTCCATCATCGTCCGTCCGCACACCTCGGCGGCGGCCTCCATCGATCGCTGGTGGCAGGATGTTTCGCTCAACAGCGGCGCGTCCCAGCCATTGCCCGCTGGAGCCTTGGGGCGGATTCTGCGGGTGCAGAGCGGAGCAACGGTAACCGGCGAAGGCGCTTCACCGTCGGCAGCCGCGGCAGGCGCGCTGCTGCATCGAGGCGACCGCATTGAGACGACGGACGGGAAGGCGCTGGTTCAGCTTGCGCAGGGCTATCGCGCCGTGATCAGCTCGCAGGCCAGCTTTGAGCTGACGACGCAGGGGACCTCGGACCTTCCCCTGTATGCGCTCTTTGCCGGGCGGCTCTATATTGCCCCGCCCGCGAACGAGAATGACGCCGGACTCCGGTTCATGGTTCCCAACGCGGTGGTTACGCCTACGCGCGCGGAGTTTGCCGTGAGCGTGGACGACGGCGGGCTTTCCGATTTTGTGCCGCTGGCCGGCGCGCTCGACATCCGGGCCAGCGACAAGCGGCTGGACTTCAGCAGGATTCCCTCCTGGTGGGAGATGCCGCAATGAGAGCTCCGGGCGCCGGGATGCCGGCCACGGGGATACATGGGAGGAACGAATGAAGACTCTATGCAGAAGGATCGCGCTCCTATTATTACTGTTCGGCGCGCTGCTGTACCGGCCAACTCCGGCGGCGGCCCAGCAGACGTGGAGCTTCAACGTCGGAAGCGCGCGTTCCCAGGCGTATTCGAGCCAGTATGCCTGCAACATGGCGCGCTCGCGGCTCATGGGCGGCGCGGGCACCATCGCCTCGCCGCACTACGCGGGGCCTGCTCCCAGCGCCTGCTACCCCTCCGGCAGCCCTGCCTACAACTCCGGCAACAATTCCTCCGCGGGAACCAACAACACCGACAGCGTGGACCGCGAGCACGAGGAATGGCTGCGCGAGCAGCGGGAAGCGGCGGAAAAAGCCAAAGCCGACGCGGAAAGGCAGCAGGAGTTCGACCAGGAGCGGGACGACGCGCTGCATTCCATGAAGGACCTCTACGGCAACGACGACGATTTGAAAGGCGCGGGCGGCTCCGACGGTCTGAAGCCGGCAGACGACGGCAGTTCCGATGCCGCGGCGGATTCCTCCGGGCTGAAATTGGCTACGCCGCCGGAGATGGCAACGCATTCCGTGGCGGGTCCGTTCGGCGAGCGGGAGATCGTGGCGGCCTTCGGCGCTCCGCTGAACACGGAGCCGCACGCGGTGGTGGGCGCGTGGCATCAGCTTCACTGCGGCGCGTCGATTGCGCGCGCGGCGACGGTGGTGGCCAATGCGGGCAGCATCGAGGACGTGAAGTATCTGGCCGGGCAGGCGGCGGACGCGATGGACGGCGCGCC
>JASHRF010000082.1 GCA_030037545.1 Acidobacteriaceae bacterium
AATACGACTTCAACGGAACCACACGATCCACGTGCCCCGCGGCGTGCGCCAGGCCATCCAAATATGCCGCGAAGCGTTTCTGCTGGGCGCCTGGCGCGACAGAGGTGGCGCTCATAACCAGAAACTTACCACCGATGTTCTCAGTAAGCGCAGCTGCCTGCGGAAAAGCTATCCAGTTTATAACACAGTAGTACTAGAGGCCCCGTAGAGGCGGCCGAACCGTCGGCAACGATTTTCGCGAGAGCTTGGCTGGCTAATCGCGTGCGCGCTAGTCCAGCCACGACGCCACCACCGCCAGCGCCGCAATCGCCGCCGTCTCCGCGCGCAGAATGCGTGGACCTAGCGACGCCGCCTTCCATCCGTTGGCATCGAAGAGCGCTTCTTCGGCCGGTGCCCATCCGCCCTCCGGCCCAATCGCGATCTCCAGCGTCGGCATCTCCTCGCTCGCCGCTTCGGCGGCCTCTTCCACGAGCGCGCGCAGCGTAGTGGTCTGCTCCTGCTCGGCCAGCACGATGCGCGTTCTGATCGCCTCAGCTTTCACACGCCCGATCAACGGACCGGGATCGTGAATCAGCGGCACATCCGACCGCCGCGACTGCTTGGCTGCCTCGTGCACGATCCGCCGCCAGCGCTCGGCGCGCTTCTCCGCCGCTTCCGCCAGGTGCTTTTCCGTCCGCCGCGCAATCACCGGCACAATCTCCGCCACGCCCAGCTCTGTGGCCTTCTCCAGGACCCACTCCATGCGATCGAATTTATAGACGGCCATTACTAAAGTGACTGGCAGCGCAGGATCGGCCTCCAGCTCGGCCAGCAGGTTCAACCGCACCTCGCTCGCCTCGCGCCCCAGCCGCACCGCGGCCACCTCGGCATGGAACACGCGCCCGCTCACCACCACGTCCGCTTCCATCCCCGGCTGCGCGCGGAGCACCCGCGCCATGTGCTCGGCTTGCGCGCCCTGGAGGGTAGCCGTCGCTTCGTCCCAATGTTCGGCAATCCACCGGCGCCGCGTCATTGCTGTCTCCCGCTCACTCCACTTCCACTCTATTCTTCCCCAAACACACTAAGGGGGGCGCTTTAAGCGTCCCCCTGAAGTGTTGCCTTTTGGTTGTTCGGTCCGCTACTTTTTCTTCGCGGACTTCTTGGCGGCCTTCTTTGCGGCCTTCTTCGCAGGTGCCTTCTTGGCTGCTTTCTTGGTTGCCATTTGCCTATTCTCCCTTTTCGATGGGTTGCATCGAGTCTGCAATGAATTCATTGCAGTTGAAGCAATGTATAGATTCATGCAGAGACGATGTCAAGAGAAAAACGACATGCAAGTGGAAAAATGATCAATAATTTCCTTCGCGTGGAACTCGGCGTGGAAGTGCAAAATCGGCCCGCATCCTCCTCGCGTCGCGCTATCTCCTGGGTTCCTGGTCCATTTTCTTCCCCGCCGGCGCAATGATTCGCTTCGCGCAATATGCTCCGCACCCGCGCCGACACACGCGATTTCGCATATTCGCTCGCCGCATCGCGCATCGCGCTCGGCGGCGCCGTATGCGCACGGCCGCTCTCGACGAGCCGCCGCGGCTGCCTAAAATGGAGACAGCAACCCATTCCGCCGCTCGCCGGCGCACACTCAAAAAAAGGACCGGCATGACCGCAATCAATCCCCAGGAACTCCTGCAACAGTTCGCCAGTGACAATTACGCGGGCATCTGCCCTGAGGCATGGATGTCCATGCAGGCCGCCAACCACGGCCACGTCATCGCCTACGGAGACGATCCCTGGACCACGCGCGCCGCCAATGCTTTCCGCAATCTCTTTGAAACGGACTGCGAAGTCTATTTCGTTTTCAACGGCACGGCGGCCAACTCGCTGGCCTTAGCCTCGCTCTGCCAGTCCTATCACGGTGTCATCTGCTGTGAGGCTGCACACGTTGAAACCGACGAATGCGGCGCGCCGGAGTTCTTCTCCAATGGATCTAAGCTTCTCGTCGCGCCCAGCGCCCAAGGCAAGCTCACGCCGCAATCGATTCGCGAACTGGCGACCAAGCGCCAGGACATCCACTATCCCAAGCCGCGTGCCGTCACTCTCACCCAGTCCACCGAGACCGGCCGCGTCTACTCGATAGCTGAGCTGAAGGCCATCGCGGAGGAATGCCTCGCGCATCGTCTCTCCCTGCACATGGATGGCGCGCGCTTCGCCAACGCCGTGGCCAGCCTGGGTTGCACGCCGGCGGAATTGACCTGGAAGAGCGGTGTCGACGTGCTCTGCTTCGGCGGAACTAAAAATGGGATGGCGGCGGGCGAAGCCGTGCTCTTCTTTAACCGTAAGTTGGCTGAGGATTTTGATTACCGGTGCAAGCAAGCCGGCCAGCTTGCCTCGAAAATGCGCTACCTCTCCGCTCCGTGGGTGGGCATGATCGAGAGCGGCGCATGGCTGCGCAATGCCGCCCACGCCAACCAGTGTGCGCAGCTCCTTGCTTCGCGCGTGGAACGTATCAATGGAATCCGGTTGGCGCGCCCCGTCGAGGCCAACGCCGTCTTCCTGCTCGCATCCGAAGCCATCCTCGACGGCTTACGTTCCCGCGGCTGGCATTTCTACACCTTCATCGGTGGCGCAGCGCGATTCATGTTTGCTTGGGACACAACGGCAGCCCGCATCGACGATTTCGTCCGCGACCTCGAGGAGTGTGCCGCACATGCGTCTTAGCCAGGACATCCATCAGGATAGAACCCCCGGCATCCCATCCTTGCGACTTCTTTCTGTCGCAAGGGTAGGAGACCGCAAAGGTCCACGTTGTAAAAGTCGATCTCCCGGCAGCACACCGATCTCTACTGCTCCGGACTCTCCCATGCTCCCGACCCCGCTGACCGGAAGATCGCGTCAATCACCGCCATATTCCCAACCGAATCCTCCAGCGGAACCGGAACCTCCGCACCGTCGCGAATCGCCCGCGCGAAAGCGTCGCCCTGCAGCGTGTACTGATCCGCGGCCGGGAAAGTCTCGGTAGTAATCCCGCTTCCGCTCAGATCGCCGGTCGCGTCGACAAAAATCCGCATGGCCCGGTCGTTGGGCGCGTTAACCGGAATCTCAATTTCAATGCGCCCGCGCGTGCCCAGAAATTGCATCCGCTGGTAAGGAATCAACTGCGTGCTGACGACAAAGACGGCGTGCGCGCCGCCAAAGTCAAGAATCGCCGAAGCCAGATAGTCTGTGCGCAGCACCCGGTCCCGCTCCAGCGCCGCCACCACGCGCCTGGGCTCGCGCCCAAATCCATAGCGCGCGCCCTGGATCGTATAGCAGCCGATGTCGTATACACCGCCTCCGCCCGTTTCCACGCGGTTGCGCACATTTTCGGGATCGGTATTGAAGTAGCTGAACAAGCCGCTCACCGCGCGCAGATCGCCCACGCGCCCCTCATCCAGCAGTTCGCGCAGGCGCAGCCACTGCGGAAAGCTCCGCACCATAAATGCCTCGCAGATCTTCACCCCGGTCCGGGCTCGCACCTTGAGGAGCGACCTTGCTTCCGCCACGTTCATCCCCAACGGCTTCTCGCACAGCACGTGCTTGCCCGCCTCGGCGGCTTTGATCGTCCATGGCACGTGAAGCTGGTTGGGCAGCGGATTGTAGATGGCGTCGATATTGGGATCGGCCAGCAGCTCCTCGTACGATCCGTATGCGGTAGCGATCCCCAGCGCATCCGCGGCCCCCCGCGCCCTCGTCGGATCGCGCGAAGCGATGGCGGTCACTGCCGTCAGCCGGCTGCGCTGCATGGCCGGAATCACTTTCTTCAGGCCGATATTGGCGGTGCTCAGAACTCCAAAACGTACCTTCGCAGACATGGGGAAATCATACAATCGCTACCTTGCCGTCGCCCGAATCGAAAGATGAGTCAGCTTGGCTCGTTTTGAACGGCAACGGAATATGTCTAACGACATCGGAATTTGCAGTGAGGGGTACGGGCTCCAGCACGGACGACCCCCCTGATGAGCGGCGCCTTAGCCCCTGAGGGAATGCGCACTCAAACGGACCGATCGCCCACCACTCCGTTTCCTATCTGCCCGCACGCGTTCTTCGCCATCACCAACGCCTCCTCCGCATTCGCCGCCACTCGCAGCAGTGCGCGATCGTTCGCCTTCACGAATCCTGCCATCACCGCGCCATCCAGAAAGCGCAGCATACCATCCCAATAGCCAATCGTGTTTACCAGGATGCAGGGCTTGGCGTGCAGCCCGAGCTGCGCCCAGGTCACAGCTTCCATCAGTTCATCGAGCGTGCCGTGGCCGCCGGGCAGCGCCAGCAGCGCATCCGATAGTTCGTTGATGCGCGCCTTGCGCTCGTGCATAGTAGCGACGATTTCCAGCCTGGTCAGCCCGCCATGGGCAATCTCGCGGCCCTTCAGCACTTCCGGCAGCACGCCGATCGCTTCGCCGCCGCGCGCCAGAGCCGCATCGGCCAGCACGCCCATCAGGCCGCGGCACGCCCCGCCGTACACGAGCACCAGTCCATGCGCGGCAATCGACTCACCCAGTGTCCGCGCCTCGGCCGCAAATGCAGGATCGTTTCCTATTGACGACCCGCAGTACACACCCACCCGGCGCAGGAATCTATTCGCAGCGATCATTGTGCCTTCAGAATAGCGCGAGGATGGGGCTCTCGAATGAACCGCTCCCTGGCTGGTGAGTCAGTTTAGCGCGCTCGAAGGCACGGCTTCAGGTGAAGGGCACGGGCTTCAGCCCGTACATCAAGTACCTTGTAACAAGCGCGGCTTTAGGCGCCGAGGAAATGCGCACGCAATCTGACCGACCGCCTTTGCCCGGGGCATTCCCCTCTGCGCAAGACGATCCTTATTTTTTCGGGCCGCGCGACGCTATCTGCGCATCTATTAAAGCGTGAGTCATCTGCGCTCACGCCGCCGTATCCGTCCGACTTGTGTAACAAGCTTCTTGTTCCGGCCGGACCAGCTCTTGTAACGTGAAACCAGGAGGAGTATGTCCCCTCTCGTCGCTTCCCGCGCCATTGCCGCTCCCGGCGGCAGCTTTCTGCTCGAATCCCGGGCCCCCGCCGAAATTTTCACGCCCGAAGACATGAACGAAGAGCAGCGCCAGATCGCGGCCACCGCCGCGCGCTTTGCCCGCGAGGAAATCCTTCCCGCCATTTCCGCCATTGAAGCCAGGGAGTCAGGGGTCCTGGCCGCGCTCATGCGCAAGGCCGCCGAGCTGGGCTTCATGGCCGCCGAAATCCCTGAAGAGTATGGCGGCATCGGCGCCGATAAAATCACCTCCGCTCTTATCGCCGGGCACCTTTCTGTGCTGGCCAGCTTCTCCACGGCCATGGGCGCGCACGTGGGCATTGCTACGCTGCCGCTGGTCTGGTACGGCACTGAAGACCAGAAGCGCCGCTACCTGCCCAAGCTCGCCAGTTGCGAGTGGATCGGCGCCTACGCGCTTTCTGAGGCCAGCTCCGGCTCCGACGCCATGAACATCCGCACCCGCGCCACGCTTTCGGCCGACGGACGCCACTACATCCTCAACGGCGAAAAACACTGGATCACCAACTGCGCAATCGCCGGCCTCTACACCGTCTTTGCAAAAATCGACGGCGAAAATTTCTCCGCGTTCCTGGTCGAGCGCGACACACCGGGTCTCAGCGTGGGCGCTGAAGAGCACAAACTCGGCATTCGCGGCTCGTCCACATGCCCGCTCATCCTCCAGGACTGTAAAGTGCCCGCCGAAAATCTGCTCGGCGAGCCCGGCAAAGGCCACCATATCGCCTTCAACGTGCTCAACATGGGCCGCCTCAAGCTGGGCGTCTTTTGCGTGGGCGGCGCGCGCCACTCCCTCGCCGAGATGATCCGCTACGCCAGAGAACGCCGCGCCTTTGGCAAGCCGATTGCCGAATTCGGCCTCATCCAGCGCAAAATCTCCGCGAGCGCCGCTCGCCTCTACGCCGCCGAGTCCATGAACTACCGCACCGTGGGCATGATCGACTCCTGCCTCGCCGAAGTCGAAGGAGGCCAATCGCATTCGCCCATCGAAACCCAGAAACGCATTGAGGAGTACGCCGTCGAGTGCTCCATCCTCAAGGTCTACGATTCCGAGATGCTCACCCTGGTCGCCGACGAGCTCGTCGCCACCATGGCGGGTTACGGATACGTCGAGGACTATCCCGCCGAACGCGTCTACCGCGACGCGCGCATCAACCGCATCTTTGAAGGCACGAACGAAATCAACCGCCTCATCATTACCGGTTGGTTAATGAAGCGCGCTGCCGCGGGCAAGCTTCCGCTGCTCCAGGCCATCAAGCGCGTGATGGATGAGATTACGCAGCCGCCGTCGCTCGACGGCGCCGCCGAATCCAGCCAGCCCTTCGCGCACGAAACTGCCGCGCTGGCCGCCGCGCGCCGCCTCACGCTCTTCGCTGCCAGCGTGGCCAGCCAGCGCTACATGAACACGCTCCAGGATCAGCAGGAGATCATGGCCGACCTGGCCGACATGATCGCGCAGATCTACGCGCTTGAGTCGGCCCTGCTGCGCGCGCGCAAGCTCGCCGATGCGGGCCGCAACACCGCTGCCATCGCCGCTGCCATGACCGGTCTACTCGCCGACGAAGCCATCGGCGTCGCCGAGCAGTCCGCGCGCCGCATCCTGGCCGCCTCCGCCGAGGGCGACATGTTGCGTACGCAATTAGCCATGTTGCGCCGCCTGGCGCGCTTCACACCCGCTAATACCGTCGCGCTCAGCCGCGCCGTAGCCGCAGCATGCATCGCTGCCGAAAAGTATCCGATGATATAGCTGCCTGAGATTTGCAACTAGCGAGGGCGCCCCGGGTCATGGGATCTCCACGGACAGGTCCTCGTCCGTGGGGTGAGGATCTCGCTTTTGAGGACCGGGAAGGCACGACCTCAGATTCAGGCCGCTCTTCTTGCCCCCTGCTGTCCGATTTTCTCGATCATCGTCCGGTTAAACGCCGGAATATCATCCGGCTTGCGGCTGGTGATAAATTGCCCATCGGCCGCCACTTCCTGGTCCACCCAGTTCCCGCCCGCGTTCTTGATATCGGTCTTCAGCGACGGCCAGGACGTGACCGTCCTGCCCTTCACTGCGCCCGCCTCCACCAGCATCCACGGTCCGTGGCAGATGGCCGCCACGGTCTTGCCTGCCTGGCAAAACTCGCGCACAAAGTTCACCCCCTTCGGTTCCATGCGCAGATGATCCGGGTTCATCACCCCGCCCGGAAGCACCAGCGCGTCGAACTCCTCCGGCCGTGCCTGGTCCAGCGTCCGATCCACCTTCACCGTGTCGCCCCATTCCTTTTTGTTCCAGCCCTTGATTTCGCCCGACTTCAGCGAAACCACCACCGTCTGAGCGCCCGCCTGGTCCAACGCCTTGCGCGGCTCCATCAACTCCGCCTGCTCGAATCCATCCATCGCCAGAATCGCAATCTTCTTGCCCTGTAAGTTTGAAGCCATAGATCTCCTCCTGCGTAGTTTCGTGGTTAGTTGATTAAGACGCTTGCTCGCCGCCGCGGAGTTGCCGCACCTGGGCGCCGGCGCCCTTTAATTTTCCGTCAGCCCCAGGTGGAAATCGCTTCATCGCGCCGCCACACTTTTATGAGTGATACACGGTTAAGCCTGATGGCGGTCCTCCAATCGCTGCGCCCCGAAGGGGTGATGTCGAGTAGCTTTTTCCTCACCTGGCCGGCAGGCCTTTGTCGCTGGGGTGGAAGAAAAGCCACATTGCACTCCGATCGTTGGGCCGGTAGTGGTGCCATTCGATCAAATGGCATCACTACCGTTGGGTCACGTGAATTGGAGAACCGCCGCAAACGTGGCATAATGGCGTTGCGGCGCGCTTTGGTCGACGCGTTGGTTCTGTACCTGCCCCGGGGGCTCCCGTTCCCAGAAATCAAACCAGCATGATCTTGCGCTGCTTCCCCAGGTTCCGCAATGCTGCTTACGAAAAGCCAAAAGGTATTGATCGTTGACGACGAACGCTGGACGTCTGACACTCTGGCCACCATCTTCAGCATCGCCGGATTCGAGGCCCGCGCCGTCTACTCCGCGGAAGAAGCCCTTGAAATCATGAACGATTGGCAGCCGGCGCTGGTCATCCTCGATGTCGTGCTGCCCAAAATGAGCGGCATCGACCTGGCCATCTATCTTGCCGGCCGCTCGCCCTCCTGCCAGATCCTGCTCTTTTCCGGCAATCCCAACACCGCGCAACTGGCTCGCGCCGCCGCCGAGGCCGGCCATCCCTTCGACATCCTCGAAAAGCCCGTCCACCCCGACTTCATGCTGCAGAAGGCCTCGCAACTCCTCTCCGTCCATTGAGCCTGCATTTGTCCCATTCGAGGCCGGCAGAAGCGGGGCCGGAAGGAGAAGGGGCCTTCAGGCCCCTGTTCGCAGCTATATAAAATGCAGGCTTCAGCCCTGGAGCGCTGTTCCCTTGGTCCCTGTTACTCCAGGAACTCCCGCACAAACGCGTTCTCGCTATGCAGCAGTTCGTGCAGCGACCCGTCGAAGATCAATCGGCCGTCCTCGAGCATCAGGAACGTGGTGTTGGCCACCGTCTCGCCTTTGGGCAAGGCCACGGCTTCGCCCCGCTTCGCGTCGAAGCAATGCGTGCACAACATGAATGCATCCTGGAGCCGGTGAGTCACCATGATCGACGGCGTTCCGTGCACATCGCGCTCTTTCATTACCAGGTCCATGATGGTCGTCGACGTCACCGGGTCGAGCCCCCCAGTAGGCGAATCATAGAGCAGCAGCTCAGGGCGATTGATGAGCGCGCGGGCAATGGCCACACGCCTTCGCATCCCGCCGGAAAGGCTGGCTGGAAACAGCGCGAAAGTTTCCTCCAGGCCCACGAAGCTGAGCGCTTCGTGCACGCGATTGTCGATCTCTTCATCTGCAATGGACGCATCCTGTAGCAGTTGATAGGCCACGTTGTCGCGCACCGTTAGCGAATCGAAGAGCGCGCCCTCCTGGAAAACCATCCCCGTGCGCGCGCGCAGCGGAAACAGCCGCTCCTCCGGCATCGACGTGATCTCTTCTCCGAACAGCCACACACTACCCTCCGCCGGGCGCACCAAGCCGTTGATCAATTTGAGCAGAACGCTTTTGCCCACGCCCGCCGGCCCCAGCAGAATGCGCGTCTCGGCCGGCGCCACTGAAAAACCGATGTCTTTGAGCACCGGCGGCCCGTCGAAAGCCACCGTGGCGTCGCGTACCACCACCACCGGACTCACCTCTGTCGGCGCCCGAGGATGGCTGGCGGTAGCGGGTGTGGCGCTCATGATGGAAACACGGTCAACAACACGTGGGTAATAAGGAAGTCGACAAAGATAATGAGCACGCTGGCCGACACCACCGCCGAAATCGTGGACCGGCCCACTCCCTGCGTGCCGCCAGTGGTGCGCATCCCATAGAAACAGCCTATCGAGCTGAGAATAAATCCGAAGAACAGCGGCTTCACCATCCCCTGCACTACGTCGGGGTAACGCAACCGCTCGTAAGCCATGTGAAAATACTGCGTGCCGTTCTGGTGGTTCAGCAGCACCGTCACCGCCGCCCCTCCCAGGATGCCGCAGGCATCGGCCACGATGGTCAGCAGCAGCAGCATGACGATGCTGGAATAAATGCGCGGCGTCACCAGCTTGCGCATGGGATCCACGCCCAAAGCGCGCATGGCGTCAATCTGCTCCGTCACCACCATGGAGCCCAGCTCGCTGGCCATCGACGAGGCGTTGCGGCCCGACACCATCACTCCCGTCAACACCGGGCCCAGCTCGCGTATCATGGTGAGCGAAACAAACTGCCCGGTAACCGCCGTGGCACCGAATGCCGCCAGCGTGGCCGCCGATTGCAGGGCCAGCACGCCGCCGGTAAAAAACCCCGACAACAGCACAATGGCCACCGACCCCACGCCGACAATGTCGGACTGCAGGAGGAAATCCGTCCAGTAGATGGGCGGGCGGAATAAATTCATCAGCGCGCGCCAGGCAAACAGCGAGTATTCCTGAACGGTGAGTACGATTTCTTTGGCGGTATCGTCGATCGCGTTGATCGCCATTGCGTCTTCCGGCCTGCGATAGCTTGGTTGAAACAGCCTGAGTTTGGAACAACCCGAATTGCAATAGCACGGAGCGGTTCTTCAATTGGCGGACAGCCAAGCCCGAATCTCTAAGTGGCGTCTTGATCGCCGGGATCCCCCGGCCAGAGGTCTTCGCTGCGATGAAAGGAATCGCCACATGGCGCGCTCCCTCAAATTCCTCAGTTGATTGGAGAACCCGAAAAGTAGCCCAAACTGCAGCAGATCGCTGCATCCGTTCGCTGCATCCGCTGGAAATCCAGAGCCTGCGCCGATCTCTCCACGCTCAGAATAGCGCATCGCCCACGCCGACACGTGTAAACCACGCTGCAGAGCCGCAGCGCACGCGCCGTCGCCGGCCCCCCCAATTGCGAAACCGTCACTCCCGCCGACCGCCTCGCGCCAGAATCTCCCTACGTGCCCGTGTCCTGTAAACCCCGATTATCGTGCGTGTTTTATCTCCTCATGGGCGCACCACCGCACTGCCCTGCATCCAAGAAGGAGTGGAAGGGAGTTCGCGGGTGCATCGGTTTCGTATTCGGTTGATTCTGGCCCTGATTGCAAGTGTTACGGTGGTTTCTATCGCCACAACTTACTTTGACGTTCTGGCCCACCGCCATGTTTTGCGCCAGGAGTTGGATCGCCAGACTCAGTGGATGGGGATAAGTATGCTCCCCAAAATCCAGCAGGCTGCCCGCACCGGCGATCTCTCCACCCTGGCAAGTCAAGTCATGCTCTTGAAGAACAGCGCCGGCGCGCTCGGTCTGGCGGTGTACGATGCGCAAGGCCATCTCCTCGCCAACTCCGGGCCCGCCGTAGTGATGCGCTCGTTGAGCCGATACCCGCTCAGAAAAGCGGTTCAGAAAAATATTGAAGTCAGCCAATTCGGAAGCACCGGCCACTGGGAGTGGCTCCAAGCCGTCTTCCCGCTTGATAGTCCTGGCGGGGTATCCGGCTCCATGGCCATTGTCGCCGATGCCGGCTATATCCGCTCTCAAGCCGATGCCGTCTGGCGGCGCAGTTTTTGGCTCGTCGCGATTTCCGTGATTCTCATCGCCGTCATCACCGCCGTCATGGTGAGCTTTTTCCTCACCCGCCCCATGAGCCGATTTGCGGAACGCCTGCGCCGCCTGCGCACCGGCCGTGTCCAGCCCGCCGACAGCAGCGACCTGAGCCTTTTCAGCCCCCTCGAACGCGAAGTGGAAACCATTGCCCAGAGCCTCAAAGCTGCGCGCGCCGCCGCCGCCACTGAAGCGCAACTGCGCGAGGCCGGCGAGCACTGGTGGACTGCCGAGCGCCTGGCCGTGCACATGCGCAACAAGGGCGGATGCGCCCGTATCTTCGTGGTCTCCAACCGCGAGCCCTACATGCACGTTCGCAATGGCCGCGATATCGACTGCGTGGTCCCGCCCAGCGGCCTGGTCACTGCCCTCGAGCCCGTGCTGCGCGCCTGCAACGGGGTCTGGGTCGCCTTTGGCAGCGGCGACGCCGATACCCTCTGCGTGGACGAGTTCGACCGCCTGCGCGTGCCGCCCGACGATCCCAGGTACACCCTCCGCCGCGTCTGGCTTTCTGAAGAGGAAGAGGCTCAGTACTACGACGGCTTTGCTAACGAGGGCCTGTGGCCACTCTGCCACATCGCCCACACCCGCCCCATCTTCCGCACCACCGACTGGCAGTGCTACCAGCGCATCAACGAGCGCTTTGCCCGCGCGCTGTTGGCCGAAATGAAAGACAGCCGCGATCCGGTCGTCTTTGTTCAGGATTACCACTTTGCCCTGCTGCCGCGCATGATCAAGCGTGCACGCCCCGATGCGCGCGTAGCCATCTTCTGGCACATCCCTTGGCCTAATCCCGAAGCCTTCGGCATCTGCCCATGGCAGAATGAGCTGCTCGACGGCCTGCTCGGCGCCGATCTCATCGGCTTTCACATCCCGCTGCACTGCCACAACTTTCTTTCCACCGTGGATCGTGCCCTGGAGGCGCGCACCAGCCATGAGCACCTGACCACGCGCCGCCACGGCCACCTCACCACGGTTCGCGCTTATCCAATCAGCGTCGCCGTCGAAGATTCCATCCGTCCGCAAATCGAAGCTCACGATGGCGAACCTCTGGGTGGAACGGCCCATCAACCCGTGCCGCAAACTACCTCCGCTCAGTTGCTTGTGGTCTACGGCGTGCGCGCCGAGTACATCGCTCTCGGCGTCGATCGTCTCGACTACACCAAGGGCATCGTCGAACGGCTCATGGCCCTCGAGCAGTTGCTCGAAGACTGGCCCTGGTATCGCGAACGTCTTACCATGGTCCAGATTGCCGCCCCCAGCCGCACCCGCATTCCCGCCTATGCAGAGCTCCGCATGCGCGTGGAAGACGCCGCCGAGCGCATCAACGCCCGCTACCAGACCGCGCACTGGAAGCCCGTTATCCTCATCGAGTACCAGTGCAGCCACGACGAAGTGCGCCGCTGGTACGAGGCAGCCGACATCTGCCTCGTCACTTCGCTTCACGACGGCATGAATCTCGTTGCCAAGGAGTTTGTGGCCGCGCGCAACGACGAGGACGGCGTGCTGGTGCTGAGTCGCTTCACCGGCGCGGCCACCGAACTGCCCGACGCCTTGCTTGTCAACCCCTACGACATCTCCGCCGTTGCCGAGGCAGTCCATCGTGGCCTACAGATGAGGCCTGCCGAGCGCCGCGACCGCATGAGGCGCATGAGGCGCCAGGTCATGGAGCACAATATCTATCTGTGGGCATCCAGCATCCTGGGCGACCTGCGCGAGCTGCGCCTCGAGAATGAAGAAGTTGCAACCACGGCCGCGCGCGCAGTCCCCGCCGCCATCGCAGTAACAGAATCGCTGCGCAGAAAGACCGCGTAAGCGATCGACTTCGTGACCTCATTGCCGCGCCTACGCCCTTGGGTGTCCCAGGTCCGGTCCCCACGGAGAGGTCTTCGCCAGTGGGGTGGAGATCTCGATTTTGAGACCTGGGAGGGCACATCTCTAATGAATGAAACTTATGAGGCGCTGACCAGGGCAAGCGAGCGAACTTTGAGCCCCGAAAACGCAAAAAAGCTCGGCCAATTCTTTCGTGGATTCACGCCCGCCGCCTGCCCGCTGCTCTTGCTCGACTACGACGGGACCCTGGCGCCGTTCCACGTCGATCGCTTTCAGGCCGCACCTTGGCCGGATGTTCGCGATCTGCTGCAACATATTCAGAATCAGAAAAAAACACGCATGGTCGTCATCACCGGCCGCCCCGCTGACGAAATCGCACCGCTCCTCGGTCTCAACGCGCCGCTTGAAGTCTGGGGACTGCATGGGTTCGAGCGCCTTTATCCCGACGGCCGCCGCGAGCAGGAACATTTGCCGGACGCAGTCGACCGTCAACTCGACAAATTGCGCGCGCAGTTGGACCGCGACAGCTTCGGCGGCCTCTTCGAATCCAAGCCCAACGCCGCCGTCGTGCACTGGCGTGGCGCCACGCCTGCGCAAGCCGCGCATATCGAGCAGCACACGTGCGCGCTGTTCGAGCCCGCTGCCCAGATTCCCGGATTCCGCCTGCTGCCTTTCGAATGCGGTCTCGAACTGCGCGCCGGCCGCGACAAAGGCGCTGCCGTCGAATTGCTGATGGCCGAAACCGTTGCTCATGCGCCCGCCGCCTATCTCGGCGACGACCTAACCGACGAAACTGCTTTCCGGGCAATCGAAGACCGCGGCCTCAGCGTCCTGGTCCGCAAGGAGTGGCGCGAAACCGCAGCGGACGTATGGCTCAAGCCACCGGAAGAGCTGAAGGTTTTCCTGCAGAATTGGGCGAACGCCGCGGAGCGGAGCGAATCCCTTAGTCCCTTGGTCCCTTAGTCCTCGCCTTATTCCCTGCCCTTTTTCCGTATCTCAATATTCAGCCGCTTGATCTTCTGGTTCAGGGTCGACAGCGGAATCCGAAACTGCTCCGCCGCGTCGGTCTGATTCCAGTTGCAGCGCTCCAGTTTTTCGATAATGATGCGCCGCTCGATCACTTCGAGAATGTCGAAGAGCGAAGAGTTGGGATTGTGTTCGAGCAGCGCGTCCTGGAAGCTGCGCCCGGTAATATGACCGGGCAGCAAATCGGCGCCAATTACCGGTCCCGCCGACAGCACAACCCCGCGCTCAATCGCGTTTTCCAGCTCGCGCACGTTACCCGGCCAGTCGTAGTCAACCAGCGCGCGCAGCGCATCGTTGGAGAGCTTGCGCGCGGCTAGCCCGTTTTCACTGGCATAAAAATCGAGGAAGTGCTGCGCAAGCAGCGGAATGTCCTCGCGCCGCGAACGCAGCGGCGGCAGGTCGACTGTTATTACATTGAGCCGGTAAAACAAATCCTCGCGGAAGCGCCCCTCGCGCACCTCTTTTCGCAGGTCGATGTTAGTGGCTGCCAGGATTCTCACATCCACCTGGATTTCCTGCACACCGCCCAGATGCATGAAGCGCCGGTCCTGCAGCACGCGCAGAATCTTAGCCTGCGTGTCCATACCCATGGTGGCAATCTCGTCCAGAAACAGCGTTCCGCCATGCGCCACTTCGAAGAGGCCTTTCTTCGACGCAATGGCCGAAGTAAATGCGCCCTTCACATGTCCGAACAGCGTAGACTCCAGGAGCTCCGGCGGCATGGCGCCCGTATTGATAGGCACAAACGGCTTGTCGCGCCGCGGCGAATTGGCATGAATCGCTTTGGCGATCAGCTCCTTGCCCGTTCCGCTCTCGCCTTGAATCAGCAGCGTCGACCGGCTCGGCGCCACCTGCGCAACCAGGTCGAACACCCGCAGCATGACCTCGCTCTTGCCCACAATGTTGGAGAAGTTGTAGCGCTGCTTGAGTGTGCGCTTGAGCTGCAGATTCTCTTCTTCAATGCGATGCCGCGTTACCGCCGAACGAATGTCGGCCAGCAGCTTCTCGTTGTCCCACGGCTTCTGGATAAAGTTCTCCGCGCCGGCGCGCACCGCTTCTACCACGTTCTCTACCGTGCCGTAGGCGGTGATCATAATGACCGGCAACTCCGCCTGCCGTTCCTTGATTTGCGGCAGCAGATCCAGGCCGCTCTGACCGGGCAGCGCCAGGTCCAGCAGCACCAGGTCATAGGCCTCGGCATCCAGCATGCGCAGGCCCTCTTCGCCATCGGCGGCCAGGCCGACCGTATAGCCTTCCAGCGAAAGCAGCACTTCCAGCGATTCGCGGATGCCGGCTTCATCGTCGATCACCAGAATGGCAGCGGGAGCGGAGCTTCCGTTGATCCTCCCCGAAATCGATGCGGAAGCGGACAGATTTACTTGCGATTCGACCTCAGGCATGGACGGAATTCCTCAACAGGGGAAACTCAAGGTGAAAGGTTGTTCCGGCGCCTACCGCGCTCTCTACGTGAATCTTGCCGGCGTGTTCCTGAATGATGCCGTAGGAGACCGAGAGCCCCAGTCCGGTGCCTCGCTTGTCCCCGGGCCTGGGCGCGATCTTGGTGGTAAAGAATGGATCGTAAATCCGCTTCAAATGTTCTGGCGCAATGCCGGCGCCGTTGTCGGCTACCAGTGCCTCCACATGCCCGTTCACCAGCGTGGCCACGCGCAGTTTTCCCCCGCCGGGCATGGCCTCTTTCGCGTTCAGTAGCAAGTTGAGAAACACCTGCTGCAGCTTGCCGGGATTGCCTTGGATGGGCGGCAGCTCCGACGCCAAATCCAGATCGATGGCAATCTTCGCTGTCTTAAACTGATGCTCGAGTAGCGACAGCGTATCGCGGATCACCTGGTTCAAATTGGTCTCGCGAAACTCGGTCGTCGAGGTGCGAGAAAAATTCAGCAATCCATTCGCGATCTCCGCCGCGCGGAAGCTCTGTTGCGTAATCTTGTCCAGCACCGGCCCCAGCCGCGCGTCGCCCTTCAGTTGCTTCGACAGCATCTGCGCGTACGACGAGATTACCGCCAGCGGCGTGTTGATCTCGTGGGCCACGCCCGCCGCCAGCAGCCCGATGGAGCTCAGCTTGTCGGCCTGCGTAAGCTGCGACTCCAGCGTCACGCGCTCCGTAATATCGTCCACCAGGATGATGCGTCCCACGGAAATAAAATCTCTCGACAGCAGCGGCGCCACGGCAATATTGGCCGTGCGCTGCTCGCCCGCCCGCGTGGTCAGCGGAAATTTATAAATCTGGTGCACGCCCGGATCGTTGCGGAACCTGTCAATGGCCTCCACAAACTCTCTTGGGAACACGGCGCCCAGCGCCTGGCCCAGCGCCTCGCCGCGGCTCATCGCGTACATGGCTTCCATCTGCGCGTTCCAGCTCTCGATGCGATCTTCCAGATCGATGGCCAGAATACCCACATTGATTGACTCCACGATGTTCTCGTTGAACTCCTTGAGCCGCTCAAACTCCACGATCTTGTCTTCCAGGCGCGCATACAGGCTGGCGTTCTGCAGAGCGATGCCGATGTAACTGGCCAGCGACTCCAGCAACTCCACATCCTCGCTGGAAAGAAAATCACCGCCCAGCGTGCGTCCCAATCCGATCACCGCAATGGTGCGGCTGGGCGTCTTCTGCCCCTGCTCAAGCTGCACCGGCGCCACGCGGCAGGGCAGGTAATAGTTCAGATCCAACAATGCCGCCGCCCACTGCTGGCTCTCCGGCAAATGCAGAGCGGCCTGCGTGTTCTCAAGGAAGATGTGGGAGTGATCGCGCGCCCGATCGAAATCCAGAAAACCTAAATCCAGCCGTTCGGGATCGAACATGAGTGCCCCATCCCGGGAACCCTGTGGGTGACGTTCTGGCTTTTGTGCCAGGGATGAGAGGCCGCGATCCTGACTCACTTCGCCCGGTAACCCGTGTGAGGCAGCCAGCCGGATGTGCCCGTCCTGCACCAGGAAAATCGCCACCCGCGCCACCTGCAGCGTGCGCGGCAACTGCTCCACAATCGATCCGAGCAGCGCCTTCAAATCCGTCTCCGAACTCAGCCCGCGCCCAAACTCCACCAGTGCCTTGCGGTAGTCGTAGCGATGCCGGTCGAAGGTGCGATCCACCCATCCTTGAATCTTGCGTTTGAGCGGATCAAAGATGGCTGCCGTCGCGACGATGGCAATCCCCAGCGCCCACTCGCGCACCGCTTCCGGTACGCGCTGGTGCACAACCTCTGCAATCAGCGTAATCACGCCGAAATAGCCGCCCACGATCAGGCCGGTGGCCAGCATGTACGCCATGCCGCGCTTAAAGATCAGGTCCGTATCCATCAGCCGGTAGCGCACAATCGCCCAGCTGAAGGTAAGCGGCAGGAACACCAGCGAAAGCCCGGCCAGGTTGGTCAGCAGCCGCGGCGGGTTCATGTCCAGTAGGAATGGAATCGCAGAAAAAATCGTGAACGGCAGCACCGCCAGCAACGTTCCGCGCGTCACCCACTTCAACTGCTGGCGCAAGAGCGGCGAGTCGGCGCGCGCGTAAGTGCGAAGAAACAGAAGCGCCGCCAGGATATAAAACACGGCAACGTACGCGGTGCCCAACTGGTCAAGGCTGTGCTTCAGCAGCTGCGTCGCCTGCCAGAAGTTGATGGCCCAGATCCAAAGCCCCAGCAGCACCGCTCCGGGCGTATACACCAGCGGCAGCAGCCAGCGGCGGCGTCCGCTTTTGAAACGCTCCTCGGGGAAGCTCAGCGCAAAATGCAGGAACAGCGCCGGCTGCAGCGCCGCCGCTGCCGTGTTCACCCAGAACACCATACTGTCGAGGAGATCGAACTGCCCGGTGTACCTAAGCGCATACCACGCGAACGACACCAGGCAGAAAAGATAGAAATGCGTGGCCCGCGGCGCGCCCCAGCGACGGAACAGCACATAAAATCCGATGATCAGGTAAATGAGCCCGATAATGCGCAGCCCCAGAGCCAGGCTTTGGTCCAGCGGCACCGGAATCACCTTCACCGGCGTGTCCAGCGGAATGCCATCGCGGGTAACGCTGTAATTTACCAGCCCATAGCTGCCGGTGCGGTAAAGGGCCCGCTCCAGGTCGGCAATGCGCGTTACCGGCGAGCCATTCACAGCTGTCAGCAGGTCATGGTTCTGGATTCCGGCGCGCTCGCCCGGCATGTCCGGTATAACCCGGTCAGCTACCAGGCCGCCTTTGCCTTCACGCCACCACACCCCGTCGTCGGGCCGGTCGTAGTGCTGCTCCGCCAGCAGATTGAAGACCGCCAACACCAGCAGCGCCACTGTGGCTAACGCCAGCAGTCCCGCCTGTACCCGGTTGATCAGGCTGGTCTCCATGGGGAAATCCTTCTTATCTACCGTAGTGCAGTGCACGTACGATGCCATGCGGCGCGAACTGCGGCCCCGGTTCCAGGGGCGCGGCAATCGCTACAGAATACGCCACATATGGACTCAACACTCAAGAAAAGGTTACTTCTGCGAGAGCAGATTTGTCCCACATTCTGCAGAAAACAGGAGGTTATTTACCATAAATAGTATATGCATACTAAATTTGGTATTTATCTGAATCCACAAGTGTTACTTAAGTGCTGCCCTAGCGAGTCCGCCAACTTCGATTGTGCGGATTCGTAGAAAGGAAGCGTCGTGAGGCCCTGCTCCCTTGGGCTGAAAAGATCCGGCTCCAGGCCGATGCTGTTTCCTCCAAGACCACTCCCCCGAATCGCGCAACACTCAAGGCCCGCCAATCTGAGCGCAGGTTCACCGCTGCCCGTAAGTCGCTGTCGGACCATGCTTGCGCAGGTAATGGTGTTCGGAAACGTACACTGGAATTCCGCTTTCGGACGCCTCCAAAACGATGCTCCGATAAGCCAGCCGCGCAATATATTCGAGCACATCGGCGTTTTCAACTGCCTCAGCCGCCGTCCTGCCCCACGCAAACGCCGCGTGTCCGGCCACCAGTACGCCGGGCACCGCGATCGGGTCAAGACACTCGGATCGGAAACGCCGGATAATGACCGCTCCCGTATTGCGGACGTACCCTTCCGCAACCTCCTCGGCCGTAAGCGGTTCGGTCACCGGAACCGGCCCATGAAAATAATCGGCATGCGTAGTTCCCAAACACGGTATCGGCCGGCATGCCTGCGCCCAGGCTGTGGCAAATTCCGAATGCGTGTGCGCAATTCCACCGATCTCCGGAAATTCGCGATAAAGCAGTGTGTGCGTCTCCAAATCGCTCGAGGGCCGCAGCCGACCATCTACGATCTTGCTGTCCAGGTCCGTCACCACCATATCCACGGCCGTAAGCGTCGCGTAATCCACCCCGCTGGGCTTGATGACCACCAGCACCTGGGACCCGGAGCGATGAATCCCGCTGGCATTGCCGAACGTGTGCGGCGCCAGCCCGCGCCGGGCAATCTCCTGGTTGGCGCGCAGAACTTCCTTGCGAAGCGATTCGAGCAGCATGGACGATCCTTCTTGAGGAAGAGAATAGCGGGACATCCGTTCCCCGAATCAGTCTACCAGCGCAATGTCCGCCGTTTTTTCGAGCGGAATTGCGGACGCCCCGCCCGGCCCTGCTCTACAATAACGGTGTTAAATTCCATCCTCCTCGAAAACAGGAGACTGTATGCGTCGCGTCTTCCTTTGTGCCCTTCTTCTGCTGCCCGCCGCCGCCTTCGCAGGGAAATGGACCGCGGCCGATTTCCCTCTGCGGGTTCACATCTTCGAGCACAATGGCTACTCCCACTATCGGTACCAGAACCTGGACGCAGTGGACGGCGAGGGCCGCGCCAATTTATATGAGAACGGGATGCCGCGTGGCTTCGATTTCGGTTACCGTTGCGTCGACCGGCTCCGCAATTCCATCGGTTACGAAACCTATATGGCACGCTGGAAGAAGACGGGCCGTGTCCTCGAGATCCTGCTCCCACAACTGGGCGGCAAGCCCGGCGCCATGGAGTCTTGCGAGCTCCACGTGACCATGAAGGACACCGCCTACTTCAAGCACAACGGCCTCATCAACGAGGAGTCCCAGCAACAATTCAAGGACTGGATGGTCAAGCATCAGTATGACCCCGAGCAGGGCCTCAATGAGCCAGTCAAGCCCGAACCGCAGCCGGCGCAGGGCGCAGCGCCGTCGCAACCCGCGCCTGCTCCACAAGCGGGCGCTCCCGGCCAACAATAAGCCGTTGACCGCCTCTTGTCTTGGCCGAACGGAAACGCGCGGTTTTGAAGTTTTCCTTGTCAACGCACACCACGTGAAAAACATTCCTGGGCGCAAGAGCGATATCTCGGAAATGAAGTGGCGACTCGAAGCGCCTGCGGCTGTGACAGCAACCGCACACAAGCTGGCTCGCATTGTCTATCACTTGCTTTCCACCAAGCAGCCGTACTCACACGAGGTCCTTGCTCGATGCGATCAACAGACCAGTGTTCGCGCCGCATTCGTCTTCGCAAGCAGGCCGCCGAACTTGGGATCAACTTACACCCATTCCTGAAACGGCTTGATGGATGTGTTCATCAGCAGTCGAGGAGGAGCAAGCGGTGTTACAAAAAACTGAACTCAGCGGTAGCTGATTCAGAGAACAACCTCGGAGGCTCCTCAGAGACTATGTACTTCATCGGACTGGATGTGCACAAGAAGAGGATCAGCTATTGCGTGAAGGACGCGGCTGGTTGTGTGCAGCAGGAAGGCAAGGTCGGATCGACGCGACGTGAGCTGGATGTGTGGGTCAAGACGTTGCCTCAACCCCGCACGATTGCGATGGAGGTGACGATCTTCGTCGGATGGATCTACGACCACCGGATTCCTTTTATACCGAGCGGGTGGTGAAGGTGGCTCACCCGCTGATGCTCCGGGCTATCGCTGCAGCCAAGAGGAGGAACGACAGGATTGATGCTGGCAAGATCGCCGGACTGCCTGCGCTGCGATTTCCTGCCTCGATGCCACATGGCCTCCACGGAGATCCGGAACCGGCGCCGAACGCTGCACCATCGGAACCTGGTGGTCAAGCAGATCGTGCAGATGAAGAACCGTGTCTCCGGAGCCATCGGTAACAGGAAGGGGAAAAAGAGGCCAAATTCGTCGTTGCCGCCTGCCGCGGAAACTCATAGCCCAGTCGGATAGCTGTAATCTGCTGCTGGACAGTCCCTCTAGGAGATTCGGGATGAAAACTCTACTTCTCTGCGTGTTGGCAAGCTTAGCCGTACTACCAGCTCAGCATCAACCTTCACCCCCTGCTGCCACAGCCGCACAAGCCGAAACGCCTGCACGGCAGGAACTCGGGTGCTGGCTGGCGGCCTTTGACGAAAGCGACCGCGCGGCGTATCGGGTGTTTCTGGAGCGGGATTTCCCTGCGGGGCTGGCCCATGTCGACAGAGACACGGAGCTCTGGGAAAACACCGGCGGTTTCGACCTCAAGAAGATCGAAACCGAGAGCCCAACCCAGATTACGGCCCTCGTCGAGGAACGTGCCGGCGATGAGTTTGCCCGGATCACATTACAGGTGGACGCCGCCGCTCCGACGCGGATCGCGCATTTTCAGATCATGCCCGTCTATCCTCGCCCCGCGGGATTTCCCCTGCCGCACCTGCGCGATGCCCAGCGGATCGCGCAGGTGCGGACGCGCCTGTCTGACGCGGTCGCCGAAGGGCGTTTCTCCGGGGCGGTGCTGGTCGCAAAGGACGGCAAGCCGATCTTCGCGCAAGCGTATGGCCTCGCAGACCGCGAGCGACACATCCCGAACACGCTGGAGACGCAGTTCAACATCGGATCGATGAACAAGATGTTCACGGCGGTCGCGATCCTGCAACTGGTGCAGGCCGGCAAGGTGGAACTCGATGACCCACTGGTAAAGTATCTGCCCGACTATCCGAACCACGAACTGGCGGCGACCGTCACCATCCGCGAGCTGCTCACGAACTCCGGCGGGACGGGCGACATCTGGGGACCGGAATACGACCGGCATCGGCTCCAGTTGCGCATGTTGGCCGACTATGTGCGGCTCTACGGTGACCGGTCGCTGCGTTTTCTTCCGGGCTCGCGGTGGGAATACAGCAACTATGGATTCATCCTGTTGGGGCGCGTGATTGAAGTCGTGAGCGGCGAGAGCTATTACGACTACGTGCGTGAATGGGTCTGCGCGCCCGCGGGAATGCGAGCGACCGCTTCGCCGCCAGAAGAGGAGCCTGATCCGCTGCGCAGCGTCGGCTATACGCGGCAGGGAGGCGGTCAGTGGCACTCCGCGGCGAACATGCTGTCGTACCGGGGCACCTCGGCGGGCGGCGGCCTTTCGACTGTGGGTGACCTGTTGCGGTTCGCGAACGCGCTGGAGCAGCACACGCTGTTGAACGCGCAATTGACGCGGATGGCCACCACCGGCCAGGAGAAGAACCCGTTCGGCTACGACGGCTTCGGCTTTGGCGTGCAGAGCTTTAACGGGGTACCCTGCTTCGGGCACAACGGCGGAGGGGCGGGCGCGAACGGCGACCTCGAAGTGTGCGACAACGGAGGTTATGCCGTGATCGTGCTGTCGAACCTTGATCCGCCGTCGGCGCAGCAGATTTCGGACTTCATCCTGAACCGCCTGCCTCCACAGCCCTGAAACCGCCGCGGCTTGCCGATCGTAGGTGCGCCGCCGCGTTTTGAAAGGCCGCTGCCTAATTCATGCCGAAGCAGGGCTGACCGCTGAGAGAACCAGTGCAAGAGAGTGCGGAGACAGCAAGACGACAGCTTCCAAGCTCACGCTGAGAACTTCACCGCAGCGTAGAAGCCTTCCACTCGGTCGCAATTCTCCACCCCATGCGGCTGCAACCCAAACCCATGCCGGATGCGCACGCTGAGGGGCTTGATGTGGCGTCCAATGGCCATACCCAAGTATGCCGCCGATCGTCATATTACACAACGCATTTATGACTCAGTACACTAGAAATTCGGGTTCACTTCGATTGCCGGCGTAGAGCCGCACTTTTCCAGGCGCCGGACGTGTGATTGAATTCTCCGCGCGCCAAGGAAAACGCCACGGAGCCATTGGAATCCAGACCCCCTTACCGCTCCATCGACAATGGATCATCTTTCTTGTGAAAGGGAGCTGTTTCCGAAAGGCCAAACAGGTGAGCGGGGCAGATGCTTCTTCGAATCGCGCGTCGAACTCAAGCCCCGAGACGAACTCAAGCCCCGAGATAAGGATCCGCACCTTAGCTAAATTTGCCGATGTATTTCTCGAAGTCAGAATCTTGCTTTGCGGTTCGATGGTGATCGGGTCCTTATCAACTTGTTGAACGCAATTCCGTGAGTACTGAGATTTCCTGTTCCAATCGGTCGAGCCGCGCGAGTGCTGATTGCACGGCGGGCGTTCCTTCTTCTTTCACTCTCCGTGCTCGGTCAAGTGCCTGTTCTGCAATGCGACTGATTTCGTGCAGCAACTTGCGAATCTCGGCCTCCAGGCGTCCTCGGCTATCCTCAATGCGATTGAGAATATCGTTTTGCACACGCGAAGTGTTCGTTTCCAAAAGATGATTCAGGAACTCGCGAGCTTCGTTCGTGATCATTTTGCGTGCCCCGACAAGAGACAAAAAGACGTCGGCGAGCCAACGCAGCGGCGATGGTGGTGACGCAAGCGTGATGAAGCCCTCGAAGGTGAATCTGGAACGCACGCGGAAGCCTTTCTCCGGATCGAGCGCATGGGGCATCCGCGTCAGTTCGCTGAGACCCGCATCGGCGAGCTTCTTCAGAAAGGTGTTTCCCATCTCCACAAAGCGAGCGCCTACGACGCGGTATTGCCGTTCTCCCTCTTCCTGCTCAGGTTTGAGCCAAGGCATCACCTTACGGCGCGAGATCTCCTGAGCAAGGCGCATCACTCGGCGCCGATACGGCGGGCCGAAGCCGCGTGGTACGGAGGGCAGCGTCTCATCGAATTCCTTCTTAGATTCTGCCCAAGCGATGTGGAAGAACTGGCGGTGCCGTTCACCGAACAGGTCCGAAATCCGCTGCTGCTCCGCCATGAACAGAAAACCCAGCTCGCGCATGGAGCGCTCAGCTTCGCCAATCGTTTGTTTCATCAGTTCGATGCGCCGCTCGGATTCCTCGATCGGACGCTGAAGGGCGTCGCGGTCCTCACTGACGACAGCTAAAAGCTGTTCGCTCAGACGCTGGAGTCCACGGTCGCAGGCGGAGCGCACTAGGTTCCTGCCCGAGTCTTCAACGAGGTGATACAAACTCGCCAAAAGCTTTGCCCAATCTCTCAAAGGTCCCTTGTTTTCGATCTGTTCGGAGGCGCTGACTTCGAATACCTCGCCCATCGGGCGATGTAGCCGCTTTTCTAGGATCTCGCGTGTGAACTTGGCAGCCGCAGCACGTTCAGGATCGCTAGTGCGGTCGGCCTTGTTGATGACCAGGATCAAATCCTGAACCTGTTTGCCAACAGCTTCCACCAGTACCAGTTCCTCACCCGCAATCGGCGGATCGGCTCCGATCACAATTAGAGCGGCATCTATGTGAGGAATGAATGCCCGTGTGGTTGCGGTGTTTCCAGTCCACACCGAACCCAAACCGGGCGTGTCCACAAAACACATACCTGAGGACAGCAAAGAGCTGGGCACAAAAACTTCTGCGCCGTCCACACCTTTTTTGTTTTCGGGGTTTAATTCTTCGGTCACGTATTCTTTCAACTCGGGAATGGGAATGTCCCGCCAGGAGCCGTCATGCATGCGAATGCGTGCGTGAAGTTTCTCGCCAAACCGAATCACAGTAGGTACCGCTGTGACTGGAACGAACCCGGTCGGCACAACGTCGTAGCCCACAAGGGCATTGAGCAGCGTGGACTTGCCGCGCTTAAACTGACCAACACAGGCTACGTAGAAACGTCCCTCGGCGACTCGCGCAGCGAGTTCGCGCGCTTCCTCGGCGACGGGATCCGCCCCAAGCTCTTGGGACAGATCGGCGAGTCGCAACAGGCGAGAGGCGCCATCCACTGATCCCGTCGTCTCAGTCGAAAGACCCCCATCTTGCACTAGCGAACTGCTACCATCGCTCCCTTTCATTGTTCTTGTGCCCTACACACCTTTCTGGTGAACGTATGGAGATGTGGAAAACGTATCAATGGAGTCCAAAAGAGCACTGCGATCTGACTGTAAGGTGCTGTATTCCTGAGTTGCGCGATCTTTCATGGCGCCCGCCTTCAAATTCGTACTAGGACCTCTCCGGAGCTTTTGTTCAACCCCGGGAATACCGAATGACCTCCACATGGGACATTGCGACCAGGCCTTCTTCGACCATGGCGTCCAAGTGAGGAATCAACTTGTTGATCTGATCCTCTGTGTCGATGATGCTCAGCATGATCGGCGCCTCTTTGGAGAATCTCCAGTGACTGGCATGGTGAATTCTGGTGCTGGCCCCATACCCCTCAATTCCTCGATACACAGTGGCGCCGGCCAATCTCAGCTCCATGCATTTCGCCACAATTGCTTCATGGAGAGGCTTCCCCTGCCATTTGTCGCCTTCGCCAAAGTGGATGCGCAGCATCTTGGCCTCAAATTGCTCTTTCATGACCTTCCCCTTCTTGCGCGGGTGTATCTGAAGAAAAAGGAGCTGTTTCCTCCAGGTCCAATCCCTCGGCGCGATAGGCGTACTTGATGATGTCGACATTAGAGAGAACGACGAGTCCTTCGTCTATCATTTGTTCAACGATCGGCATGAATGCTTGGAGCTTTGCCTCTGTATCGATGGCCGACAGCATCATCGAACAGTCATGAGAAAGGTGGAGCGGCCGATCTTTGTGAAGACGGCGATGCGCCCCGTAGCCCAGAATGCCGCGATAAACGGTGACGCCGGCAATGTCGTTGGCTCGCATTGCCTCAACGAGGACCATGTGAAGAGGCTTGTCCTTCCAGCGATCGGCTTCGCCAATGTAGATTCGCATCATTTTGGCCTTACCCTCGATCTTCAGATGAGCGGGTGGGATGTCGTATTTGGGTTTTGTTTTTTGCGCGGCTTTGGCCACCGTAGTTTCCTGGACCTCGATCATCCCGGTCCCGACAAGCTCTTCCAGCTTGCCAAGAAGCTCGGTTACCTTTTCGCGTGTTTCGATGAACTCAATCTTCAGCGGGAGGCGATCGGAGATTTCAACTGACCGTGACGTGTGGATGTGGTGGTCGGCGCCAAACCCGGCAATGCCTTTCGTCACCGTTGCTCCTGATACTCCGCGATAAAACAGAAAGTCAAGGATGCTTGAGTATGTCGCAACTCCGTGATGAGTTGAGCCTTCACTTATGTAGATGGAAACCTTGAGCGCCTTCCCGGCGTTAAGCATTATTTCTCCTTATGTTCTGAGTCCACGTTGTGCAACCAAAAACTCGGCAGCTCGCCCAAGCGCGCCCCACCCCGAGCGATCAGGCCCAGGTTCATTGCGCAACTGGAGTAGTTCTTCCTTGAGCTGCTCACGGTAATCCCTGATGATCATGTCGATCCGCGCAGTGAGAGTCAGCGGTGCTTTTTGGCGCAGTTTGAGGGCGTGTGGAATGCAAAACACCGCCTCCGTTCGAAGCCATCTCACAATATCAGGCTTCCCCAACAAGGTAACAAGCTCGCGAATCCGAAGCTCCTCCTCATCCCGCACTTTCCGGCAAACGTCGCAGTCAGGCCGCTGCTCCGAGATGAATCCATTCTCGTTGACCAGCCCAAGAAAGACTTCGGCTGCAGCCTGCGCGTCCTGGACCGCAGCCACGCCCCAAGCGTGAAAATTGCAGACGTGACGGATATCCTTTGCTGAGTCCCCCTGTAAATGAATCGCCTGAAAGTCCTTCAAGAAGCGGCAGAACGAACATCCCGGTTCATGCAGGAGTTCTTCAATGGATTGATGAAGCACGATTAGCCGATGTGCTCTCACGAAATCACCTCCGCGAGAATAGCGCCGCCCCATGCTGCTAAGAGCCCCAAGATCAAGCTTGCCGAGGCATAAAGAGCAGCAAGAGAGAACGCGCCTGTTCGAAGAGAGGAGAGCGTCTCCCATTCATAGGTTGAAAACGTGCTGTACGCACCCACGAATCCGGTTGGAATCAGGAAACGCCAAGCGGGATTCAATTCGGCGCGCTTGCCTAGATAGGTTAAAGAGAATCCGATCATGACACAGGCGCTCATATTGATCACAAATGTTCCGTAGGGGATTTTCGTTCCCAATCGACTGGCAACCTCGGAGCCAACCCAATATCGGGCAATCGCTCCCAGAGAACCTCCCAGCGCAATGAAGAAGTATTTCTGCAAAATGTTGTCTCCTTATTCATCGTCAAGCTTCCTTTGCTTCGGAATTCTGTTCCGAATCCCGTCTCAGTAGCCGTGCCAGGTCGTGAGCCAATTCAGGCGACGCCTCAGCGCCTTCGGCTAGCCCGCGAACGCGATTGAGTTGCGCGCGATACGCATCCGAATACGAATTCACAAATGCCACCATCTTTCTGCTCGCCTGCTCCGTCCATAGATCGAGTGCGCGCTTGTACCGGTGCAGCTCTTCCTTGAGCAGTGGCCCGAGATGTTCCCGTAGATTGCTCCGCACCAGCGCTCGGACAGTGGTCCTTCCAAGCCAACTCCAACGAGCGGCTATTTTCAGAGGGATGACCTCGATCTCAAAGCGCGGTACCTCTCTCAGCAACAATTCCGCATCTTTGGTTGAAGGTAGGTCGGAACGAGACATCTCTCCAGCAATCTCCATCAGGGTCTCGACTGCCCCCATCATGCTCTTCCGCGTTTTCGCAATGGCCTCGTCGACTCGCCGCTGCACCGCATCATGCGTCCATTCGGAAATCTCAAACGGAGTGAAGTTTCGATTCTCGCCAGCGCATATGCGCGCCGTGACCATCTCGGCAAGCTCCGCCACGATGATCTCCGGGCGCTCTCCCAACTCAAGAAACGCTTGATCGAGCATCGTTCGCTGCTCACCGATTTCTCCGTTAATCCGGCGCAGTTGGACCTCAATTTCTGAGGCATCGATTGCGCTGGCAACCTCTCTTCCTCGCTTCTCGCGGTTGAGGGTCGTTTCAAGCGCCGCGATCACCGAATCACGAAGTGCCCCGATCTTTCTGGCGACCGACGCCTCGCGCAGACTTCGGGCCTGCTCAAACCTGGGATACAACTCCCGTTCAAAGAACTGATCGAGAACGGGGGAGTACTTTGGCAAGGAGCTCACGGGATGGACCTCGGTGTTGATCCCTAGCTCGTCCTTGAGCTGCGTCCGGATGTACTCGGTAACCCGGTGAAGATCTCCATCCTGCAACAGGTCCGCTTTGCTGAGCAGCACAATCGACGGGATACCGCCTTCGTAGAGCAAGCGAAGTGTACCAATATCTTCGTCATTGAGAGACACTCCTGCGTCGATCAGCAAGAGGGCCAGGTCGCAGGCGGGCAAGTAAGCCAGGGTTTCCGCGGCGCCGCGCCGTGCGAGCGAGCCGAGACCTGGCGTATCGACCAGAAGGATGCCCTTTTTGAGGCGTGGCGACGGAACTTCAGCCATCGCGCGGACCACGCTGCGGACGTTACCGGGATTGCCTTGCTCGCTCACCAGTTGCTTGAACTCTTCGAGCGGAACTTCTTCCACGCGTCCGCTGGCGAAGGTGACTTCTGCCCGAAGCGTGCCTCCATAGCGCAACTTCGTCGGTACCGCCGTGATTGGATTGACGCCGATTGGAAGGACGTGTGTGTCCAGAAGCGCATTCAGGAGCGAAGACTTCCCACTGCTGACCCGGCCGAAGAACGCTACTTCGAGATTGTTGTCCTCCAAACGGTGGGCAAGAGAGGCAATGCGTGACCGGAACTCGACCAATCCATGTCGGGTGATGATCTCTTCGAGCGAACGCAGAAGACCCACATCATGGCCGGTTTGCTCCAGTTCTTCCAGGCGGGACTGAAGGTTCGTTCCGAACTCCTGGCGAATGTACCGCTGCATGCTGGTGACAACGGATCGGAGTTCGTGAACAATGCCATTCAGTTCATCCTTTGTATTGTCCGGAACCGTTCCTGAGCCACGCATGTAGCTGGGTTTGAGTTCTTCAACAGCGATGTCGATGAACTCAAGGTGAGTCAGCACGGACCGAGTGGCTGGAATTTCTGGGGGTTCGGGCTTCATCTGCTGCCAGGCGAGCGTGCGCAAAAGCTGCTCACGAACCCGGCGAATGTGATCTTCGAGCACACGCGCCTGCGCAGGTGTTATGTCGATGACATGGCGTGGGAAAGGAGACGGCGAGGCCGTCTCGTGAAGTACCTGTTCAATATCGCTGAGCAGCTTGTCAATGTATGAGCAAGTTACATACAATCGCCGCTGCTGAGCATCGTTGAGCTCGCCTCGGTACTGCCTTTCTGAAGTCTCCGACCGGACTTCGGGCATGACTTCCTCCAAGTGGTGAGTTCGCTTCAAGGAGTCATTTGCCCAAAAGAGCAGTTCCGGTGGACTCCAACACCATGTGTGCGCGGTTATGCTTTCATAGGTTTCTTCCAGCGCTCGTAGATGGTGGCACCGGCATAGCGCGCCCGAGTTCCCAACTCGCGCTCGATTTCGAGCAAGCGGTTGTACTTCGCAATGCGCTCGCCACGGCAGGCGGAACCAGTTTTGATTTGCCCCATGCCGGCGGCAACGGCAAGATCGGCAACGCTTGTGTCGTCCGTCTCTCCCGAGCGATGAGAGATGACTGCGCCATAACCATTCGCCCGCGCCATTTGAATGCAGTCGAGCGTCTCGGTGACGGTGCCGATCTGGTTGAGTTTGATGAGGATGGCGTTGGCGATGCCATCTTTAATGCCTTTTTGGAACAGGGTGGGATTTGTGACGAAGTTGTCGTCTCCGACAAGTTGTATCTCGTTGCCAAGATCCTTGGTAAGGAGCTGCCAGCCCCACTGATCGTCTTCGGCCATTCCATCTTCGAGAGACCATATCTCCGGATATTGCTTGAGCCACATTTTGTATAGATCAACCATCTGCGGGGAGGTCTTGCCACCTTGGTGTGACTTACCGAACGTGTACACGCCATCGTCGAAGAACTCGCTTGCTGCAGGATCAAGCATGATGACGAGATCCTTGCCGGGTTGATAGCCGGCTTTCTGAATTGCTTCGAGAATCAGTTCGATCGGTTCTTCGTTCGACTTCAGTTGCGGCGCAAATCCCCCCTCATCACCCACGGATGTGCTGTAGCCTTTCTTGTGCAATACGGATTTTAGAGTCTGAAATGTTTCCGCTGCTGCGCGGAGTCCTTCGCTAAACGACGGCGCACCAACAGGCGAAATCATGAACTCCTGGAAATCGACATTATTATCGGAGTGGCGCCCACCATTGAGAACGTTGAGACCAGGTGTCGGAAGCAGATTTGCCGGTTCAGCAACCAGCGTGGCATAAAGCGGCAGGCCACGGTCCTCTGCTGCCGCGTGGGCAACAGCCAGCGAAACCCCGAGAATTGCATTGGCGCCCAACCTACCTTTGTTGCGTGTCCCGTCCAGTTCGCAAAGCCTTTGGTCGAGTCCCTTCTGGTCGCTTGCATCGAATCCCCGAACAGCAGTTTGAATTTCACCCTCTACGTATCCCCTTGCTTTGAGCACGCCTTTGCCGCCGTAACGCGTCTTGTCACCGTCCCGGAGTTCTGCTGCTTCGCGTTTTCCGGTTGACGCTCCGGAGGGCACTTTGGCCGTGGCCTTTACGCCATTAGCAAGGGTTGCAGTAACAGCCAGTGTGGGATTACCGCGCGAATCGAGAATCTCGAGCGCTTCAAGTTTGGCAATTTCTGACATGATCGTTTCGCTTTCTCGGCTGTTAAGCCGCCTGGTGAGAGAAATTCCACAGATTGACAAATGGAGTTGGAGGCTGGCATCGAACCGTACCATCGCATCTTGATGACAGAGTCGACGCCCAAAGCTTCGCAATCTTCATAACCCCACTCCCTTCCTAACGCCACCGTCTTTGCGATACGCAATTGAGAATTGCGCCAACGGAGCCTGCAAGCGCGACGTATGACAACCCGCAGCATCTCAACTTGAAGATTGAGGGGCTCGGGCCGCTGTTAGTTAGCAGAAGGTGGAAGGTGATCCATCTCGTCGTGCTCGACGGCACTCTGGTAGGAAGGGAGACACCAGAAACCGGTCGTGCTAAAGTTCCGACGGCAATCGCAGGCAATACCTGTGATGCGCATGGCCAAATCAAACACAATGCCACACCCGACACGAGGCCGACCCATAAGAGGACACATTGAGCCCATGGCTGGACCATGGCTCCACACTCCGAAAATTGTGATCAGGGATCGTGCTGGGACATAACTCCGCAACAGGATTCCCTGTCAGGAGTCATCATCTGTCCGGTCTATTGGTTGGACAGCGGTTCAGGGTGAACTCCGTCACCGTAACACTAACTTAGTATTCAATGAGCGGCGTGAATTGTCAAGCACACACAAGGAGCACTCGTGAATCACGATTGAGACCGCTTTTTGCTTCCCGCATAGTCCCTTACTCCGTTGCCGGCGGCCACGCAGTGGGAGATCGTCGCGCGCGCCGTGCATCTGCCTGTCCGCCCGAAGACTGCGGCGGTATCCCAGGGTTTTATGACCTTCTCGATGCTCTCGCCGACCCCGACCATGAACAGCACGAAGCAATGCGCGACTGGGTTGGCAAGGACCTCGATCCTCAGGCCTTCTCGATCGACTTAGTCAACCGCCAGCTCGCAGCCAGACGCCGCCGCGTCGCTGCGACCCGGAAATAATCCGCCCCTGCGCCTACGCAGTCTTGCCGAAAGGACACGGTGAATCAATCTTCAAAGGAGATTGCGACCGAAGCGCGAAGGTCTTCAAAAGCGGCGGGGCCGCGGTCGGTCTTAAGCAGCAGGCTGACAGCAGCAGCTGCAAAGGCAATGGCAGCAAGCCCTGCAAGCATTTGAACTTGATACGAACCGGCGTGATCGAAGAAGTGGCCGACGACGACTGGGCCAGTGCCGCCGCCAATGGCGTATGCAGTCCAGGTAAGCCCGTACAACACAGAAAAGTGCTTGCGGCCGAAATAACGCGCCATGAGATAGGGTCCGACATCTGCTTCGCTGCCGAGGCCGATGCCGAGGAGGGCGGCGCCGATGAGCGCCGCTCCCGAGGAGCCAGAGAGCGAAACCATGAATGAGCCAGTGGCCGCAATGGCGAGGACACAGGTTTGGATGCGTTGTGGAGAAAGACGATCGATAAGGAGGCCGACGATGAGCCGACCGAAGATGCCGGCGCCTCCGCGAAACGAAAGAGCCAAGGCTGCGGTCGATGCCGAGATGCCATGCTGCGTCAGTATGGCTGCCAGGTTGGTAACCAGGCCGTTTTCGCTAAATGCCGAAAGGACGGTGATGGCAGCAAGAATCCAAAATGCCGCGCTTGAGAGTGCGCGGCCTACGCTTACGCCTGACGGGAGCGCAATCTTTCCATGATGGCCGGACACGGGGCGGTTGCGGACAAGAATCGAGGTAAGCGGTAATCCGAGGAGCGCAAGGCCGCCCAACAGAAGATACGCGCTGCGCCAGCCCAGATTGCTGATGACCCATTGAGTTGCAGGTGGAATAAAAATAGAACCTACGCCGCTTCCGGTAAGTATGAGTGCCAGGGCAAAGCCGCGACGTTTTTGGAACCAGGTGAGCATAGTTCGCGTGTAAGCAAACTGGGCGGTACCGTTGGCTACCAGCCCCATAACGAAAAACGTGAGATAAAATCGCCCGATGCTTGAGCCGAGCCGGCTGAGAGATGCGAGTGCAAGCGCGAACACAAGAATCGAAGGAAGAATGATGCGCCGAGGCGGGTAGCGGTCGAGCAGAATTCCGATTGCCGGCGATACCAGGGCTACTGTGATTGCCGCAAGGCCGAAGGCGCCGTCCATCGATTCGCGGCGCCAGCCCAGCGACCGCTGCAACGGGTTGAGGAACAAACTGAACGTGTAGGGAATGATTGGAGCGAAGCTCGTCATCACGCCCACAAAGGCCGCCGTCGCCACACCCCATCCCGGATATCGGATTGAGTCCTCGTCGGCCATGGAATACTGGGCCGTTTGTTCAGTTGCCTGTTTAGGTGTATTCATGCAGTGGCTGGCCTGTGGCGCGTGTAGCCGCTGCGAGCCATTCCCTCGCTTAGCCGGCGGAAAGCCGCATCCGAGACTAACTTGACGCCATTGCCGGAAACAAACCGATTGTAGAAGTTGAATAAGGCACACGCATAGATCGCATAGAAGATCGCGACCTCGCTCCAGCCGGCATTCTTGAGCGTCTCGACATCGGACTCGTTCACGTCGCCGGAATGAAGCGTTAGCTTGCGAATGAATTGCAAGAGGACCTTCTCTCTGTCGTCGAGATTCGAGTTTTCTGGATCGTTCAGCACATTGCGTACGAACTCTTCGCTTCCGTAGAGGTGCGATGCTACAGCAGCATGCGCGTTCATACAAAAATCGCAGCGATTTAGCAACGACGTATATGCGGCGATCAGTTCGCGCATCGCTCGGCTGATCGGCGCCTCCTCAAACATTACCGAGTGCGAGAGTTCGCATAAGTGATAGGCCGCATCGGTCCTGAAGGCGAGTATGTTCCAGATACCCCAATATTCAGTTCCGGCACTCTCTGTTGCGCGAATGGCATCGGCATAAGGACCCGGCTGCGGGTTGCCTTCAATCTCGCCTAGGAAAACGTGGCTCTGGCGGGCGAGTGTCATGGGTAGTCTCCATAAAACACAGTGCGTGAACCGGTTTGCGCCCCTTCGTCGAGTGCTCAAGGCAGAAGGCGGGTAGAACACGTCAAAAAACGAGGTGTTCCGGGCGAGAAGCAATAGCCTGGCAGTGCAGGGAAGCAGGCTGGGTCTATACACAATCCCGGGCCTGGTCATTGATCGTATCTTTCCTGACCTGCGCAGGGCGTAACAAGCTGCTTTTTGTTGAGCCACGAGTCAATCGTTTGATGGAAGAAGGTGGTGAGAAAAACGGCTGTTTTCGCCCGCAAATAAATTCGGAGTCCCACTGCTGATTGATCGAATACTCGTCCGGATGGTTGATGACAATCAGATTGACTTCATTGAGTATTAAAGCCGCAATCCGTCCCCAGGATTGTCGCACGCCAAATCTATTCCCGATCAATGAAAGCTTGAGGGCAGACTCGCAAGCTTGCGCGGGCTCGTGCGCTTTTCAGAAAACATTCCCGGCCTCGCAATGAGTCTCTTGGGGCAAGAAACACCTAAGAACCGGGCCGGTCGAAACGCAATTCATTGGAGGCACTGTGAAGCTTAGGAGTAAAAACGTCGGACTCGGCGTTGTTTTGGCCGCAGTGATCTGTCTTTCCCATCACGGCTCTGCGCAGGCAACCACGGCATCGATTCACGGCACTGTCACTGATCCGAACGGAGCTTTGCTGCCCAATGCGACCGTCACTGCTTTCAACACGAGTACCGGCATTTCAAACGCGCAGAAGACGGACAGTAAAGGCTATTACGTCTTTCCCGATCTGCACATTGGCGGGCCCTACTCTATAACGGTCGAGGATCAAGGCTTTCAGCGCTTCACAACGACGGGCATCATGCTCGACCTCAGCTCTGCCCGGGAAGTTGACACCAAGCTCCAGATTGGAACGTCTTCACAGACCGTGCAAGTGAATTCAAACGCAGTTCAAGTGGAATCGTCTGACGTTCAACTGAAAGACGTGATTGCCTCTCAGGAAATCGAGGACCTTCCTACGCTGGGACGCGATGCGGTGCAACTGCAAAAAACCGCGCCGGGAACGGTTGAAGCCTCCGACCGCGAAGCTACCTTTTCGACCAACGGCAGCCAGACCCAGGAGAATTCCTATCTGCTGGATGGAACCGACATCAACGATTTTCTGCTGAATCAGCCCGGGATTGTTGTGAATCCAGACGCCCTGGCCGAGGTGAATGTGATCAGCAGCACGATCGATCCTGAGTTCAGCCGGAACTCGGGTGCAATTGTCGATGAAGCGCTGAAAAGTGGTACGAATCAATTTCATGGCGATGGATTTGAGTTTTATCGCGACACTTTTCTCAACAATGGCGGCTACTTCTCAACTACCAGGCCTCAGTTTCACCAGAATGTCTTTGGCGGCACGCTGGGCGGACCGATCCGGCAGAATCACGTGTTCTTCTTTCTTGCTTACCAAGGATTACGAAACCGTACGGCGCAGACGACGTTGACGCCTGTTTTTTCCCCCGCTCAGAGAAGCGGGGATTTCTCGGCCGATGTGGCGCAGTTCTCAAGCAATCCGATCCCATTTCCTAATGGGATCCAGGGAACATCAGGTTTCTGTCCGCCGGGCACGCCATGGAACAGTTGTTTCACGAGCCCGCAGATACCGGTCTCAGATTTCAATTCAATTTCCACTAGCCTGCTCAACAAGTACGTTCCTCCGTACAATTATTTCGATTCGAGCGCTGGAATCTACTATGACAACTTCAATGCTCCCAACACCTCCGACGACGATCAAGGCATCATTCGTATCGACGACAGGCTTACGTCGAAGGATACGTTGTGGGGATCGACGGTCTTCGACTCAAACCCGGCAATGAATACCTTACCGCTTCCTTCCACCGAGTCGACAGGAGAAGGCGCGACGCTGCCAGGGTTTGCTGCTGACAATTCATCGCATACTAAGATTTTCAATGCGTCATGGACCCATGTGTTCAACAGCACCACGTTGAATGAATTGCGGGCCGGCTATTTCCGGTTCAACTATGCTGAACTGCAACCAGCTCCATCCACGCTGGCGGCGCCCTCGTCGTTCGGATTCAACATCGTTCCTCAGGATGCCGCCGCGGGCGCGCTGCCATATATCGACGTGAATGGTTATTTCGCCCTTGGCTTCAACACCAACGGACCGCAGCCTCGCAAGGATGAAAACTATACTTATGTCGATAATTTCAGCAAAATTGTCGGAAATCACGATTTGAAATTCGGCGCCAATGTAGAACGGTTTACTATCAGCAATCCCTTCTACTCCGACAACAGCGGCGCGTTCGATTTCGATAGTTTTTCTGCGGTTTATAGCACTGGTGACGCGGCGGCCGATTTTCTGCTCGGTATTCCGGCGACGTATAGCCAAGGCTCAGGATTCTTTGTCGATGTGAGGGCGGAACAATACTATGCGTATGCCCAGGACCATTGGAAGGCCACGAACGCCCTGTCGCTGGCTTATGGCGTCGGCTACGACGTGGAGACGCCGTACGAGGATCTGCAGTACGGTGGCGTTGGCGTGACGTGCTGGACGCCGACTAATGCAGAATCGACGGTCTTTCCCAACGCGCCTCCCGGGTTGCTTTATCCGGGCGACCCCGGATGCAATAAGAACGGCAGCCCGACAACGCATTGGGATCACTTCTCTCCTCGCGTCGGATTTGCGTGGTCGCCGGATCTTAGTCTCGGAGTGCTTACGGGAGAGCCGGGGCGCCATGACTTTGTTGTTCGCGGCGGGTTCGGAGTGTATTGGAACCGCGTGCAGGGCGAAGGTGCGCAGGTCAATTCAAACGATCCGCCCTTCTCAGAGACCAGCGTAGGGGCTGCAGCGCTGGGCGGTAATCCGAGCTTTGCCAATCCGTTTGCAGACATCGCCGGGAACCCGAGCGCATCCTTCCCGGCCAATCCCTTTCCGTACACGGTGCCCACTCCGGGACAGAATGCAAACTTTATGTCTCTTTACCCGTTGGAGATGGACAACCTTACTTCGGATTTCGATGTTCCCTACACCTACAATTTCAACTTGAATGTGCAGCGCGCGTTGCCGAGTAATATGGTGCTGACCATCGGCTATGTTGGCTCGTTAGGCAGGAAGCTCGACCGAGCCAGAGAAGGTGACCCGATTACTCAGCAAGGCCACGATGACTGCCTGAGCGGGACAGGATCGAGCACACCGATCAGTCTCTACATCGGACAGACCCTGGAAACCTTCACGTGCCTGCAGTTGGCTGGATCTCAGTCCCTCTACTTCCCTGGAGAGAAACTGCAGCCCGGAACGGTTCCCGGGACACAAATTCCCGGCGTTTTTCCAAACGGCGAGCCGTATTACCTTTCAATTGGAGGCATGCACACCAGCGGATCCTCGAACTACAACTCGCTACAGGTTTTGCTGCAAAAGGCGCCGACTCATAGCCTGTACTTTAGCCTTGCGTACACCTGGAGCCATGCCCTGGACGATGCATCCAGCCTTGAAGACTCGGTAGCGAATGGGTACGGGACGAACTATGTTCCCGGCTTTGAGCATCTGAGTTATGGAGATTCGGTCTACGACGCACGTCAGCGGCTCGTGGCTACCTACAATTACGGCATTCCCTTGCCGCCAAGTTTTCGGAGTGCAAGTTACCTCAGGGCGTTGCTGGGAGGTTGGCATCTCTCGGGAATCACCGCTCTTCAGAATGGATTTCCGGTTACGGTTTACGATGGTGGGGTTTACAACTCCCTCTATTGCGATCAGTTCAGTTTTGTGAACTGTCCCGATGTTCCAGTGACCTCGACTTTCCACATTAAGACATTGAATCCCAGGGATCCGGGCAACTACTGGTTCAATGCATCTGTATTTTCGCAGGAACCGACCGGCACGTTCGGCAACGTGAAGCGCAACTTCTTTCACGGCCCAGGATTCAACTATTCCAACTTCGAGATCTACAAGAATGTTCCGGTTGGCAAATTCGATAGTCCGCGTTACGTGCAGCTGCGGCTTGAAGCATACAACGCATTCAACCATGCAAACTTCGCCAATCCGAGCGGCAACTACGGGGCGGGGCCGACGGTTTTCGGAGTGATCACTTCCGTCGATCAGCCGGTGAACTCCGGCGGCGACCCGCAGCCCGGGCGGGCCATTCAAATCGCAGGGAAGTTTTACTTCTGACGAGCAACGATGTGATGAGCGCTGACGGAAGAAAGGAAATCCAAGCGAGAACCGAAGGCCGTGCGATCGCACGGCCTTCGTCTGCCGCCAATCTGACGGTTGTTGAAGAGCCGGATGCGAGCGATGAGGTTGCGGAACTTTTTGCGCGGTATCGCACGCACTTTAAGAGACCGGCGGTTCCGGGCATTCTGAAATGTTTTGCGACGCATCCACCCATGCTGCGGCACATGCTCGGCCTCGCCGAGAGTTTTCTCTTTGTCGATGGGTGCCTGACCCGGCGGCACAAGGAGATGATCGCAACACTGGTTTCGAATGAAAACCAGTGCCCCTACTGCGCCGACAGCCATGGTTACGCTCTGCGTAATCTTGGAGGCTCGGCTGAAGAGTTGGCGGCGATTCAGGGATGCGACCTGCAAGCAACGACTTTTAGCTCTCATGAGCGAGCGTTGCTCCAGTTTGTTGATAAGCTCACTCGTGCTTCGCACACGATCGATAGCAGCGATATCCAGGGACTGATTGAAGCTGGATGGAGCGAGAAGCAGATCGCAGAAGCCATTCATATTGCAGCCCTGTTTGCGGCGTTTAACCGCATTGTGAATTCGTTTGGCGTGCCTTCACAGAACCTGCTGGCGTCACTGACGGCTGAGGATGGCAAGGCGTAGGTCAGGCCGATCCGGGGGTTGGGGTGGGTGCGAATCTCATGGGGCGCAAGCGAATTCGGTTTCCGATCGCAAGCGATGAACCCAACGAGAGAATGCTATGCTGGTCGAACTGCCACAGATAAGCCTGGTGGTTCTTGCCGCGCTTATCGTGGGTCTGCACATCGAGCGGGGTTTCGTCGGCCTGGATGTAGCCGCTGGCCAGCAGCTGCTTGCGCATGGCGCCCACCACCGGGGAAAGCCTGTCGCCGACCTGCATCACCCAGCCGCACATGGTGGCCCGCGTGATCGCGATGCCGCAGTCG
>JASHRF010000008.1 GCA_030037545.1 Acidobacteriaceae bacterium
CCGCAAGCGCCTCGAGCAGCTTGTGGCCGACGATGAGGAGCTGGTCCGCCGCACCAGCGACATCGAAGCCTACTTCGAACTGGCTCGCGAGGGCGAAGATGTCCTTCCGGATTTGGAAAAAGGCATCAAGGAGCTGGCCGTTTTTGCCGAGGCTCTCGAAGCCCGTACCATGCTCTCCGGCGAGGCCGATCCGCTCAACGCTATCGTCACCGTGCATCCCGGCGCCGGCGGCACCGAGAGCCAGGATTGGGCGGAGATGCTCATGCGCATGTACCTGCGCTGGGCCGAGCAGCAGGGATTCAAGGCCGAGATGAACGATTACCAGGATGGTGAGGAAGCGGGCATCAAGTCGGCGACGTTCACCATCGCGGGCGAGTACGCATTCGGGCAGCTCGCGGGCGAAAGCGGCGTGCACCGGCTGGTGCGCATCTCGCCTTTCGACTCGGCCAAGCGGCGGCATACGTCGTTCGCATCGGTGTTCGTGTCGCCGGAGATCGACGAGTCGATTCACGTGGATCTCAAGCTCGAAGACCTGCGCATCGACACCTACCGCTCCGGCGGTAAGGGCGGGCAGCACGTGAACACCACGGATTCGGCGGTGCGCATGACGCATATTCCCACCGGCATTGTGGTCCAGTGCCAGAACGAGCGCTCGCAGCACAAGAACCGGGACAAGGCGATGAAGATGATGCGCTCGCGGCTGTACGAGTTCGAGCTGGAAAAGAAGCGCGCAGAGAGCAAGAAGCTGGAGGATTCAAAGCTGGACATCAACTTTGGATCGCAGATTCGCAGCTACGTGTTGCAGCCGTACCGTATGGCCAAGGACCACCGCACCAAGGTGGAAGTGGGCGACGTGGACAAGGTTCTGGACGGATATCTGGAGCCGTTCCTGCGCGGGTATCTGCTGGCCAAGCGCCGCGGCACGGCAGTGGCGAGCGGGGCGGAGGACGATCTGGAAGTTTGAGAAGCGGGGAGCGAGAGCGCAAGGGAGCGAAGGAGCATCGATTCGATGAGCAACGATCCGGCTGTGATTGACGAGATGCTGCGCGAGGCCAAGACCATCGCGGTGTTGGGCATGAGCGACAAAGCGCATCGCGCCAGCTATAACATTGGGCGCTATCTGGCGCAGCATGGATATCGCGTTCTGCCGGTGAACCCGGTGCTGAAGGAGATTGACGGCCAACCCTGCTATCCGACGCTCGACGCTGCGCAGGCCGCAGCGCGCGAGCAGGGCGGCGCCGGACAAGCCGCTCCAGGAATCGACATGGTGGACGTGTTTCGCGCCTCCGAGCACGTGCCGGGCATCGTGGACGACGTGATCCGCCTCGGCATTCGGTATCTGTGGCTGCAGGATGAGGTGGTTCACGACGAAGCGGTAGCCCGCGCTCGCACAGCCGGCGTCAAATGCGTGCAAAACGACTGCATCTATCGGGAACACGCCAAGCGCACAAGGCACGGCTAGAACCACTCCCACAGTTGTCATCCTGAGCGAGCGCAGCGAGTCGAAGGATCTGCGGTTGTTTCTAAATTGGTTCCTCGCATCCGCGGTCCGGTAAACTGAGACTAACAAACAAGGCTAAGGGCCAGAAGACACTTGCGCCGCATTGCATTCATCCTCGGAATCATCCACCTGCTTGCCGGCAGCCCGCCGGGGCGCGCGGCAAGCTCCGCCGATACCGCGAATCTGCGCGTGCAGCTTGTCTTTCCGCAGGCGCAGCTTTCGCCGGTTGCAAAGAATGAGGCGGGGCTCTACTTCAAGCTGCAGCCGGGCTGGCATGTGTACTGGCAGAACGCCGGGGATTCCGGCGAGCCGCCACAGATTCAGTGGACGTTGCCCAAGGGCGTCACCGCCGGCCCACTGGAATTTCCCGCACCGCAGCGCTTGCCGCTCGGCCCGCTCATGGATTTCGGTTACGAGAACGAAGTGCTGTTCCCGTTTTCCGTCCAGGTGGCAAAGACCGCAAAGCCGGGGCCGGCCGTGGTCCACGCCAAGATGAAATGGCTGGTCTGCAAAGATGTCTGCATCCCCGGCAAGGCGGATCTGGACGAGAACGTCCAGATTGTGGCCGGGGCGCCAGCCACGGGGGTGAATCAGGCAGACCAGGCGCTGGTCAACCGGTTCATCGCCCAGCTTCCCGTGCCATTGCCGGCCGGCGATACAGCAGTATTCCAGCCGGCTGCAACGGGATTCCGTCTCGCCGTCGATACCGGGGAGCGCGAAACGCAGGCGGAATTTTTTCCTGACGATCAGGACGTTCTTGATAATCCCGCACCGCAGAAAGTTACGCCGACGGCGAAGGGGCTGATTCTCGACCTGAAAAAAGATGCGAATTTGATGGCGACGCCGGCGCGGCTTAACGGAGTGCTGGAGCTCGCGGGTGGACGGAATTATCAGGTTGCGGCTACGCCGGGCGCCGTGACGGTGGTTGCGACGCACAGGACGACGGCCGGCGCGATCGCGCGCATCGCTGGGTTGGCATTTGTGGGCGGGCTGCTGCTCAATCTGATGCCGTGCGTGTTTCCGGTGCTGTTTCTGAAGGGGCTGGCGCTGGTGCAGTCGGGAGCCGAGGCGCGGCACAAGCTGCGCGCGCACGGCTTCGTCTACACCATCGGAATTCTGGTGTCGTTCTGGGCTCTGGTGGGCGCGCTGCTGGGCCTGCGCGCGGCAGGAGCGACGCTGGGCTGGGGATTCCAGTTCCAATCACCGGTGTTTCTCTTTCTTCTGGACGGGCTCTTCTTCTTTCTCGGGCTGGCGCTGGCCGGCCAGTTCGAGATCGGGCTCACCCTGACCGGGGCTGGGCAGTCGCTCGCGTCCAGGCAAGGCTATGCAGGCAGTTTTTTTACTGGCGTGCTGGCGGTGGTGGTGGCAACGCCGTGCACTGCGCCGTTTATGGGAGCAGCCATTGGCTATGCCCTGGCGCAATCGGCGGGGATCGCATTTGCCGTCTTCACCGCGTTGGCTCTCGGGCTGGCCGCTCCTTACGTGGCGCTGACGCTCCAGCCCTCGTGGACGCGGGTGTTACCAAAACCCGGCGCGTGGATGGAGGTGCTCAAGCAGGCTGCCTCGCTGTTCATGTTTGGCACGGTAGTGTGGCTGACGTGGGTGGTGGCCCAGGCCTACGGTGCCGCGCTGGTTGCCGCCGTGCTTTCCAGCTTCCTGCTGCTGGCCATTGCGGGATGGTTCCTGGGCCGTTGGCCGGGCAAGGGATGGGCGAAGGCTGTGGCCGCGGCGTTCCTTCTGGTCGTTGCTGCCGTCGGATTTGCTGCGCCAAATTATCTCGTGATCTTACTTCCTGGCAATCTCAGCCCTGAAGACGGCCGCCTACTGGAGCAAACAGCGAGGAGAAGCACCGCCTGGCAGCCGTGGTCGGCGGACGCGGTTCAGCGCGGGCTCGCTTCCAGCCGGCCAGTGTTCGTGGATTTCACTGCGAGCTGGTGCCTGACCTGCCAGGTAAACGAACGCGTTGCGCTCGACAAGCCGGATGTCATGAGCGCATTCGGGGAACATAATGTAGTCCTGCTCAAGGCCGACTGGACGCGCCAGGATTCGGCGATTACGCAGGCGCTGGCTGCGCTGGGTCGCAGCGGCGTTCCCGTCTACGCTCTCTACACTCCGGGGTCGAACGCGCCGGAGCTTCTGCCGCAAGTATTGACGCCGGGGATTGTGATGGATGCGCTGGCGAAACTGCCAACGGCAGGGACCGAGGGAACAAGGTAACGAGGGAACCGGAGAGCAGGGACAATGGGACAGAGGAAGCCTGGATCCCGTTTGCTGAAACCCGAGACCTTCGCGCATCGTCCAATCCTCATGAGGTCATTGCTCGAGCGACCTTACGTTCGATCCGATCTCATTTTCTGAATTTTCGCTCGGAGGCCGACTGCGATGAAAACTCTCGTTCGTCTTTTTGGCGGCGCGGCGCTGGCTGCGATGCTGCTGCCGGCTCCTGGATTTGCTCAGGCGCGCGTGGGCGCGCCGGCGCCGGATTTCTCGGCTACGGATTCGCATGGGCGCACGGAGACGCTTTCGCACTTCCGTGGGAAATACGTAGTCCTGGAATGGCATAATCGGGGCTGCCCGTACACGCGCAAGCATTACATCTCCGGCAACATGCAGGCGCTGCAGCGCGAGTGGACCGCGAAGGGCGTGGTTTGGTTCACGGTGATCTCCTCGGCGCGGGGTGAGCAGGGGTACGTGACCCCGAGCGAGGAGAACGCGTACCTGGTGAAGATGCACGCCGATCCCACCGCGGTGCTGATGGATCCGGAGGGCAAAGTCGGGCGTCTGTACGACGCTAAGACCACCCCGCAAATGATCGTGATCGACCCCAGCGGCAAGATGATCTACGACGGCGCCATCGACAACCGGCCCACGCCGGACGTGGAAGACATCAAGGGCGCGGATAATTACGTTTCTGACGCGCTCACCGAGGCCATGGAAGGCAAGGCGGTGGCGACGCCATACACGCGGCCGTATGGGTGCTCAGTGAAGTACGCGGAATGACGAACGTAGGGACCACGCCCCTTCTTTTCCTGGTTTGCTTGCTGCCTATTTTTTCAAATGCAGCAATCCCTCCCGGTCGAGGATATTGCCGTCTTCGATGAGTACGGAGATGTTGCGGGCGTTCCAGATGTTGGTGGTGGGGTCGCCATCGACCACCAGGATATCGGCGCGCCGGCCGGGAGCAATCTGGCCAAGCTCGGTCCAGCCGAATTGCAAAGCATAGTTGTTGGTGGCGGCGGCGAGCGCCTCGCGGGGCGAAAGACCCAGGCGGACGAGCAGCTCGAGCTCGGTGTGCAGGGAGATGCCGGGCATGGTGCCCATGGCGTCAGCGCCAGAGCCGGCCAGGTAATGAGGAAAGGCCGAGAAGATGGTTTCGTTGATGCGCCACAGGCGCATGGCAGCCTGATCGGCTTTTTTCTGGTAGTCGGTTTCCAACCAGCGCTGTGCAGTGCCGGGCAGGTGGCGCGACCACGACGGCAGCGGGTAGACCATATCCCCTGTGGCGGGATCGGTAGGACGGTACATGCGCGCGCGGTCGAGCAGGGCCGCAGCCGGCTCCTTCCATAAATTGCGGTGATTGGGTAGCTCTACGTAATGCAGGCTGAAGGTGGGCATCAGCGCCGCATGATGGCTGGCCAGGAACTGGGCGTAGCTGCGCAGCCGCGCGTCGGTGGCCGGAACACGCTCAGAGTAATCCAGAGCCGTGGCGGCCGAAGGGCCAAGGGGGTCGTCAACCAGCGGCGTCTGCAGCTCGTTGGGAATGACGCCCAGGATATAGCGGTCCATGTGCAGCATGGCATCGACGCCGGCTTCGTCGCCCACACGGTCGGGAGTGGCGACAAAGTCGCTGTAAGTGACCAGGTGCAGGTCGTGGGCCTGGGAGATGATCCACTGCGCATTGGCCGCGGTCACCAGCGGCCCGATAAGCAGCGCGCGCGTGCCCAGCTGAGCGGTGTCAGCAATCTGGCGGGCAGTATCTTCCGGGCTGAGCTCGATGGGCCGCGCGCCCTCTCGCAGCTTGGCGACCCACTCCGGCTTGCGGGCCAGCAGGCTCCAGTCATCGGTCACGCCGACGGAATCGATGGCATAAACGTGGGGGCTGGGCTGGGCACCGAAGTCGATGAAGCCGCGGTCGGCATCGGCGCGCGCGACTACGGTCGTGACGCCCATATAGAGGTTGGCGTTGGCCTGGGCCTGGGAGTTCATGCCGGCGTAACCGTCGACCAGGCCGGGAATGAGGTACTTGCCGGTGCAGTCAACAATCTGCGCGCCATTGGGGATGGGAACTACGCCTGCGGGGCCGACGTCGGTAATGCGGCCGTTGCTTACGATGACGATGGCGTTCTGCAGGTCGCGGGCGGATTCGCCCCAGTTGGTAACATCGACAACCGTGCCCCCGGTCAGGACCAGGGTGATCTCCGATGGTGAAGCAGCCTGCGCGCGGGCAGCGAAGCAATCCGGCGCGGAAGCAAGCAGCGGAACGAGAAAAGAAACCAAAAAACGCAAAGCTGCGGGCATACAAACGAGTCTGATGAGGATTGTCGCACAGGGGGTCGGGAGAACAAGGAACAGGGAACAGGAGCTGCGCTTTCTCCGGATCAGCGGGCGACGAGTTTTGGCAGCTTGCGGCCGGTGAGCAGGGGCGTTACCAGGCGCTCCGCTTCGTCCACGGTCAGGCCATAGCGGGCGCGGAGCTGGTCGATTTTGCCATGCTCGATGAAGCGGTCGGGCCAGCCGATGCGAACCACGGGGACAGTGCTGCCCAGCTCTTCGAGAGCTTCAACAACCGCTGACCCGAAACCACCCATCCTGGCATGATCTTCAAAAGTGACGAAGGCGGCCACCCGCTGCGCGTAACGGGCAAGCATCTCCCGATCGATAGGCTTGACGAAGCGCGGATTGATGACGGCTGCGGAGTAGCCTTCGTGCTCCAGGCGCGCGCCTAGCTCCTCGGCCAGCGACGTCATGGGGCCGAGGCCGAGGATGGCTACGTCGGAACCGTCGGCGAGAACTTCGGCCTTGCCGATGGCGAGCGTCTGCGGCTCAGCCTTGCGCTCGACGCCGGCTACCGCGCCACGCGGATAGCGGATGGCGCTGGGACCTGGAAGATCGAAGGCGGTCTTCATCATGTCGGCCAGCTCGTCTTCGTCCTTGGGCGCCATGAGCACGATCTCAGGAATCGAGCGCAGGTAGCCGATATCGAACAATCCGTGGTGCGTGGGCCCGTCGTCGCCGGAGAGGCCGGCGCGATCCATGCAGAAGAGCACCGGCAGTTTCTGCAGGCACACGTCGTGCACAACGGGGTCGAATGCCCGCTGCAGGAAGGTGGAATAAATGGCGCAGACTGGTCGATAGCCGCGCGTGGCCATGCCGGCGGCAAAGATGACTGCATGTTCCTCGGCAATACCCACATCGAAGTAGCGCTTCGGATGCCGCGCGCGGAAGAGATCGAGGCCGGTGCCGTTGGGCATGGCGGCGGTAATGGCGACGATGCGCGGATCCTTCGCGGCTAGGTTGGCGAGGGTGTTGGCGAAGACTTCGGAATATGTCGGCAACCCCCCGGGCGCGGTCTTGCCGGTTTCCGGGTCATAAGGACCGAGGCCGTGGAACTTCTTCTGGCCGTCGAGCGCCGGCTGGAAGCCGCGACCCTTTTGCGTGAGCACGTGGAGCAGAACGGGATGGTCAGCCGACTTAAGGAACTTGAAGGTCTCGATGAGCAGCGGGATGTTGTGGCCGTCGATGGGTCCGAAGTACTCCAGGCCGAACTCCTCGAAAAGAATGGAGGGCCACAACATGCTCTTAGCAGCCTCCTCTGCGCGGCGGACCACCTTGACCGCAGTTTTGCCGCCCACGCGCTCCAGCAGCCGTGTGGCGCGGTCATGCAGGTGCTGGTAGTGCTCGTTGGTGACGATGCGGTGTAGATAGCGCGCAATGGCGCCGACGTTGCGGTCGATGGACCACTCGTTGTCATTGAGAACCACGATCAGGCGGCGGGTCTGTTCGCCGATGTTGTTCAGGGCCTCGAAGGAGATGCCGTTGGTGAAGGCGGCGTCGCCGGCCACGGCGACCACATGCTCGTTGCCCCCGGCCAGGTCGCGCGCCACGGCCATGCCCAGGGCCGCGGAGAGCGCCGTACCGGCGTGGCCGGCGCCGTAGCAGTCGTGTTCGCTTTCGGTACGCAGCATGAACCCGTTAAGGCCGCCGGGCTGGCGGATGGTCTCAAAACGGCCGCAGCGGCCGGTGAGAATCTTGTGCACGTAGGCCTGGTGGCTGACGTCGAAGAGAATCTTGTCCGACGGCGTGTCAAATACGGCGTGAAGGGCGATGGTGAGCTCGACAACGCCAAGATTGGGGCCCAGATGGCCGCCGGTTTTGGAGAGCGTCTGGATGAGGAAGCCGCGAATCTCCTCCGCCAGCTCGGCCATCTGCGCTGGATTCAGGCGCTTGAGATCGGCTGGCGATTGGATGGTCTTGAGCAGATCTCCCATGAAGTTCCTTCCCCCGGAAATGCCGGGCATTCCAGGGAAGTTCGCGGCGGCGCAACCTGGCGGGCGCGAATCAGCTCTCTGCGGCAAAAAAGCTCCTCGAACGAGGGACTTGCCAAGCTCTAGTATACCTTCGATGCGGAAAAGGCAGGGACCAAGGGACTGTGTGACCAGAGACTGGGGGCGAAGGTTTCTGTGTCTCCTGAGGCGGGGAAAAGGCTGAGGCGAGGGAAGAATACATCGCTCGTTCGGGCCGGGTTCTTCAATTCCATACCTTTACGCGAGCGGCGACCATTTGCCTTCTCGGTCCCTCGTTCCCTTGGTCCCTTGTTCCTTGCCTTTCAGCTTTTCTTCGACGTGACGGCGGAGAAGGCGGTTACAAGCTGGCCCACGCGCCGGCTGCCGCAGTGGGGACAGGTGACAGACCCTTTTTCGCGGTCCGACATGTGCAAAGTGCGGGTGAATTCTTTTCCACAGTCCTCGCAATGGAACACGTATTCCGACATGGTGGATATCCCCCCCAGCATGATAGCGCCAATTCAGGGTGACGCAACCGCGGCGCGCGGCGCTGGTTGTAGGATGGGCGCATAGAGCTTTCATGCCATCGAAGGGGGTGGGGATTTGGTCATCCGGCATCGCTTTTTCCTATTCATAGCAGTTTTGGCGTACTTCGGATTCGGGGTCGCGCCTTGGCGCGCAAACGCACAGTTGCTGGAGCCGGGTGCGCCGGCACAGACGCCCAACCCGCTGACCGATTCCACGGTGAATCCGGGCAAGATTCAGCTCTTCGATCTCGAGACGCGGTTTGAAAAAGATGTGGTGGCGCGCGGCGGGGCTGGATTTGCTTCGTGGTTTGCCGACGACGGCGTAGCCCTGGGCAATGGAAAGGCTCCACTCATCGGAAAAGTGGCCATTGCCCAGTCGGCAACATGGTTGCCGAAGGATTACCAGCTCACGTGGACGCCCACCGACGCCATGATGAGCCCGGCCGGAGACATGGGTTACACCTGGGGCCATTACGAGGGGCGCAGCAAGGACGCCAATGGGAACCCGGTGCTGACCAGCGGCCGTTACATCACGGTATGGCGGAAACAGCCCGATGGGTCGTGGAAAGTAGTGCTGGACGCGGGCGCCAATGACGCTCCCGCGGGCGGGGATTGCTGCAAGTTGCCGACGCCGTAAAAGCAGGGAACGAGGGACCAAGGGAACTAAGGGAACGAGAGCACGAGCGAGCTGGTTCGTGCTCCATCGATTCTTCGATCTCTCTGGTAATGCTGAGACGAAAACTTCGGCTGTAGAATTGGATTACTTGGGGTGTAATTGATTTTTTCCGGGCCTGCCCTGTTCGTGCCAGAGTCAATCCCCTGAAATTGCCCGATACTACAGACGGGTGCGTGTATCCATGTGTGCGATGCCGGGTTCCGAACTCGTGGAGAACCAGGAAGCATTGGTGCGCCCGGAGATTCCTCTCTTCGATCGCAACCCCGATCCTGCGCTTGACGAGCTCGTTGAGCTGGCGTCGGTGCTGTGTGGCGGCGACTATGCGTACCTGGGCTGGATGGACTACAACCGGCTCTGGTTCAAATCGCGCTTCGGTTTCCGGGCCAGCGACCAACCGCGCGGGTCTACGGCGTGCCAGTGGATGCTGGACACGGGCGAACCCCTCTTGATCGAAAACGCCGGCGTGGATGCGCGCTTTCCTCCTGGCGGTATCCCGCTGCCCGGTGCCGAACTGTGTCTTTCGTACGCGGGCGCGCCCCTGATTTCGAGCTCTCAACAGGTTGTGGGCACCTTCGCGGTGCTTTCGCAGCAACCCAGCCAGTTCCGGCCGGAGCACCTGACGCTGCTGGAGATTCTGGCCCGCCAGGCAGTCACACGGCTGGAGCTCTACAGTCGCATTCGCGTCCAGGAGGCTGCGCAGCGGGCACGGCAACGTGCTGAGCGAGCCTTGGCCATCGAGCGCTGCTTTGTGGCCGCCACGCTGGATTCAATCCCCGCCCTGGTCACGGTGCTGGATACGGCGGGGCGCATGGTACGCATGAACGACTCCTGCGCGCAATTGACGGGTTTGAGCCTGGCGGACGCGGTGGGACGGCGCTTCGTTGATGAAGTTCTGGGGCCGGACGACAGGGAGTGGGTTTCAGCCAGGCTGCGCGACGCGGCCGGCGGGCAGGTATCGGGGCCGCATGAGACGCTCTGGCGCGCGGCGGGCGGACCCGCAGCACGAGATCAGGCCCGGCGCGTGAGCTGGACCTTGCGTCCGCTGGAGGGTCCCAACCAGGAGATTCAATATCTGATCGTCAGCGGCCAGGATGTGACCGACAAGCGGCAGATGGAGATGGCTCTCAACTCCACTGAGGCGCGCTACCGCGAGGTGGTGGAAAACAGCCTGGGCTTTGTGTTCACGTGCACTATGGACGGGCGGCTGACTTCGTTGAACGCATTCACGGCGGAGACGCTGGGCACCAGCGCCAAAGCGCTGCTGGGACGGATGGTGACGGATCTGCTCGATTCGTCCGGCGCGACGCTGTTCCAGGAAGCGCTTCGCATCCTCGAGACCGGGGGGGAATGGCAGGGCGCGCTGCACCTGAAGCGCAGCGACGGTGTGTACCGGCGCATCGCCATGCGCAGCAGGCGCACCCAGCTTCCCGGCGAGCGGCCTTTCATCCTGAATCACGGCATGGACGTGACCGAGCAGCACGAAGCCGAAGAGGCGCTGCACCTGGCTACGCGCCAGCGCGAGCTGATTCTGCAATCCGTCGGCGACGGGATTTACGGGATCGACCTCAACGGCAGGCTGACCTTTATCAATGAGGCCGGCGCGCGGGCGCTGGGCTACACACCGGAACAGTTGACAGGGCAGAATGTGCACGCCATGATCCACCACAGCCACGCCGACGGCACGCCCTACTCGAAGTCGACGAATCCGATCCTGCAGGCGCTGCGCCTCTCCGAGCCGTTACGGATGCGGGACGAGGTGTTCTGGCGCAAGGATGGTACGTCGATTCCGGTGGAGTACAGCGCCGACCCCATCATGGAAGATGGGCGCATCTCGGGCATGGTGGTGTCATTCCAGGACGTGAGCGAGCGGAGACGCCTGGAAAAGATGAAGGACGAGTTCATTTCCACGGTGAGCCACGAACTGCGCACGCCGCTGACTTCGCTGCGCGCGTCGCTGGGGCTGATTTTGTCCGGTTCGTTGGACAAGCGGCCGGAGAAGCAGCGGCAGATGGTGGAAGTGGCCATCGGCAACTGCGACCGGCTCATCCGGCTGGTGAACGACATTCTCGACTTCGACAGCGTGAAGAGCGGCAAGCTGCCGCTGCACCGGCAGCCGGTGGAGGCCATCGACATGCTGCGCCGGGCCGCGGACGTGGCTCATTACCGGGCCAAGGAGGTGCGGATTAGTTTCAATATCGATGCGCCGGCCCGTCCGGTGGTGTTTGCCGACGAAGATCGGGTCATGCAGGTGCTGAACGAGCTGACCACCAACGCCATCAAGTTTTCTCCGCCGGATACGACCATCCTGCTGGCGGCGCAGCCTGCGGGGACCGGCGCATCGGGCGCGCCGGAGGTGTGCTTTATTGTCGAGGACCAGGGTCGCGGTATTGAGCCGGAGAAATTGGAGCGGATCTTCGAGCGCTTCCAGCAGGGTGACGCGTCGGACTCGCGCGACCTCGGCGGCACCGGCCTCGGCTTGGCGCTCTGCCGCAGCATCGTGGAACAGCACGGTGGACGCATGTGGGCGGAGAGCGTGGTGGGCAAGGGAAGCCGCTTCCTGTTTACGCTGCCGGCAGCGAGCCAAGCGGGGGCGAAGTAGCAGCCGGCCCGCTGCTGCTGAAAGCGGTGGGAGGGCCGTTCGGCCGGATGATGCGCAGGCCCCGCAAAGGCAGCTACTGCGCGGTACTTTCGGCCCAGCACGGCCACTGGCCGCGACGACTGGCAACTCTGGAAACTGACGGCCGATCACTGAAAACTGACCACTGAAACCTGCGAACCGTGAACTGCGGACTGTAAGCTGTATCTGCATGGCCTTTCCCACCCAGGTATTCACATTTCTATTCGGGCGTCCGCTGGCCACCAGCGAAGAGCGGGCCGAACATATCGGGCCACTGGCCGGAATTCCTGTCTTTGGCCTGGACGCACTGAGTTCGGCGGCATACGGCCCGGAGGCGGCGCTGACCCTGCTCATCCCGCTGGGCCTGATGGGCGTGAAATACATTGTGCCGGTAAGCGCGGCCATCGTGACGCTGCTGACGATCGTGTATTTCAGCTACCGGCAGACCATTGAAGCCTATCCCCAGGGCGGCGGGTCGTATACCGTGGCAACGGAGAACCTGGGCCCGCACGCGGGTCTGCTGGCGGCCGCGGCGCTGATGATCGACTACACTCTCACTGCGGCGGTGGGCATTTCGGCGGGCGTGGGCGCGCTGATTTCCGCCGTGCCCAGCCTGCAGCCGCATACGCTCATGCTGTGCCTGGGTGTGCTGGCGCTGCTCACGCTGGTGAACATGCGAGGCGTGCACGACACCGGCGTGGTGTTCATGATTCCGACGTATGTGTTCACGGCCACGCTGCTGATCGTGATCGGAGTGGGCGCGTGGCACGTGGTCTACGCGGCCGGCGGCCAACCCCAGCCGGTAGCGCCGCTGCCTGCGGTGCCCGCGGCCACGGCGGCTGTGAGCCTGTGGTTGCTGCTCAAGGTTTTCTCCTCCGGTTGCACAGCCATGACCGGCGTGGAAGCGGTGAGCAACGGGGTGATGGCTTTTCGCGACCCGACGCGCAAGAACGCCAAGACCACGCTGACCATCATTATTGTGCTGCTGGCCATTCTCCTCTTAGGCATCGCGGTGCTGTGCCGCGCTTACCACATCGCAGCCACCGATCCCGGCACCCCGGGCTACGAGAGCGTGCTTTCCATGCTGACTCGCGCGGTGTTGGGCCGAGGATGGTTCTATTACGTGACCATCGGGTCGGTGCTGGTGGTACTGGCGCTCTCAGCGAACACGGCTTTTGCGGATTTTCCGCGCCTCACGCGGGCCATCGCCGGCGACGATTACATGCCCCATGTCTTCTTGATCCGGGGACGGCGTCTGCTGTACTCGTGGGGCATTTACGTTCTGGTTGCGCTTACCGCGCTGTTACTCATCGTTTTCGGCGGGGTTACGGACCGGCTCATCCCGCTGTTTGCCATCGGCGCGTTTATGGCCTTCACGCTTTCGCAGGCAGGGATGGTAATGCACTGGAAGCGCGTGGGGAACGTGCCCCGGATGGTGATGAACGGGGTGGGGGCGCTGGCCACGGGCATCACCACGGCGGTGGTGCTGCTTACCAAGTTTGTTGAAGGCGCGTGGATCACGGCGCTGCTGGTGGCCGTTATGATCCTGTTCATGCGCGCGGTGAAGCAGCATTATGTGCGCGTGGCAAGGGAAATCGATCTCGATCGGCCCATTGTTCCGGCGGAGGTGCAGGAGCCGATCGTGGTGCTGCCCATCGATCGCTGGAGCAGGATTTCGGAGAAGGCTCTGTCCTTTGCGCTGTCCATGTCCACGGATATCCGCTGCGTGCACGTGCTCACGACGGAAGAGTCGGACGCGTTCTGCGACACCTGGCAGGAACTGATCGCGGAGCCGCTGCGCGCCGCCGGCCGTCCGGTGCCGCGCCTGGTCACGCTGAAATCGCCCTACCGGTACGTGCTCCAGCCGGTGGTGGATTACGTGCTCAACGTGGAGCGCCAGACGGGCTTCAGGAAAGTGTGCGTGCTGGTGCCGGAACTGGTGGTGCGGCATTGGTGGGAAGGGATGCTGCACAACCGCCGGTCCGATCTGCTCAAGGTCATTCTGCTCATGCGCGGCAACCGGCGCATTATCGTGGTCAATATTCCCTGGTACATGGAAGAAGGGTGAATTGCGGGGATCAGGGAACACGGAACAGGGACTATGGCTCGGCATGTTTTTCGCGCCGTGCCTGAAACCTGACATCTGAAGCCCGACACCTGACCCTCTGAAACCTGACACCTCTTCGTGAAACCGGGGGGGAAAGGATAGTCTAAGAGGGTACCGGAACAGTCATGGAAGCCTGCCCCGGAGCTTCGGCGCGGCTACGGCGGAATCAGAGTGGTCGTAAACCGGAACCACGTTAAGCCGAGTGGCTTTTTCCGCCGGATTCCCAGCGACTGGTCTTCGTCGCCGGGGTGGAAGTAAAAGCCGCTTCACAAATGAACCTGAGTCACGCTTGCTCTGGTTCCGCTTCAGGTATGCCTTGCACGTGAATGAGGAGAGTTTTCCGTTGAAGAGAACGTTGTGGATTGTGGTCTTGGCCGCGGGTGCGGCCGCATTTGTCCCCCTGGCAGCCGGCGCGCAGGTTCCCGAAGCGGCCCCGCCGGTTGCGCCCTCCTACAAATATTCCGTTTACGGCGGATTCGCCTATACCAGTCTCAACCAGTTGAACCTGTCCCGCCACGGCCTGCTGGGCGGCAAGGTGACAGTGACGCGAGACTGGGGTAAGTATTTTGCCCTGATGGCCTCGGGCGATTACTACAAGCCGTCCGCCGGCAGCCTCCCCGCCAACCCGGGCGACCCCTCGGTGTACAGCTTTCTGGCTGGCCCGGAGGTACATGCCAACATCTACGGCCCCGTAGACGCGCTGTTCTTTGTCGAGCTGGGCTTGGAGCATACCGGGGGCGAACAGATGAATCCCAGCACCTCGTTTGCGGGCGGATTTGGCGGCGGCGCACTCTACCACCTGAACTCCCGCTGGGCGATCGAGGTCACGGGCGACCGGGTGGGGGCGTCGTTTTCGCTGGCAAACAATTCGTCGCAACTGGGCTACTCGAGCCACCGGACCTGGGATCCCCGCGCCACCATCGGCGCGGTGTTCCGATTCTGAGCGTTGCGCCGCTTCAAGGAACGGGACCGCAGTAAACGTGCTCTCGCGCCGACTTGTGAAGTGCGGGTTTGTCTTGAAGAAGTTGCCGTTTGGCTAACGTACCTCGGACTACTCTCGCTTTCTCTATAGCCGTAAGATCGAATCATGCCGGAATCGAGGATCGCGCTACGCAAACTTGCCGCGGCGGCCATTATTGCGGCCGGAGCCTGCCTGGTGACCGCCATCCTGGTGCTCGGGTCGGACGACAAGAGCGCGACGGGCCGGGATTTCATCCAGTACTGGGCGCTGGAAAAACAGCTTGCGCAGGGCGCGAACCCCTACGACGCAGTGGCCATTCTGCGTATCGAGCGCGCCGTGGGGATGGACAAGCCCGGTGTGCTGATCAGCCTGAGCCCGCCGGTAGCCTTCGCTTACGCGTTGCCGCTGGGGTGGGTAAGCGCCAAAACCGGACTGGTGATGTGGATGCTCCTCTTGCTGGCCTGCCTGGGCGCTTCAGTGTGGATGCTGTGGCTGCTGCACGGGCGTCCTGAAAGCCGCTGGCATGTCATCGGGCTGGGGTTTCCCCCGGCGCTGTGGTGCCTGATCGCGGGACAGCTCGGCATCTTTTTTCTCCTCGATATTGTGCTGTTTCTCTACTTCATCCGGCGGCGGCCGTGGCTGGCCGGTGCGGCGCTCGTGCTGTGCGCTCTCAAACCGCATTTATTTCTGCCCTGCGCGGTGGTGCTGGTGCTCTGGTCGGTGCGCCGGCGCGAGATTGGCGTGCTGTCTGGCTTCGCGTCCGCGCTCGCCGTGAGCTGCGGGCTCACGCTGTGGCTTGACCCGCAGGTGTGGCGCCAATATGTGCAGATGATGCGCGCCAGCCGGATCATGGATCAGTTTCTGCCCACGGTGAGCGTGGGGCTGCGCTTTATGGTGGATCGGCGCGCGCACTGGATCGAGTTTGTTCCTGAAGCCGCCGCGTGTATCTGGGCGGCGTGGTATTTCTTGAAGCGCCGCGCGCGCTGGGAGTGGGGCCGGGAAGGGCTGCTGGTGCTGCTGGCCGGAGTGGCGTTTTCGCCCTACTCGTTTTATAGCGATCAGGCGGTGCTGTTTCCGGCCGTGCTGGTGGGGCTGTACGCGAGCGAAAAATCGGTTGGTGCTCTGGTGCTGTTCGGGGTGATTGCGGGCGCGGGACTGGTGGGTTTTGTGGCACAGATACCGATGTCGTCGTTGTACTACATGTGGACAGCGCCGGCTTGGCTGGTTTGGTATCTGTATGTGATGCAGAAGGCCGGCGCGAAGGTGGGTGCGGGCCAGGGCGCGGATCAGAGCACGGAAGTCGCGGCGGGGTGAGACGGAGGGGGCGGGCTGAGGGTCATTGCGCGAGCGCGGCGATTTCGGCGAAGGGTACGGTGAACGATGTACCGGGCAGTGTGTCAAATTGCGCGAAGATCGCGGCCAAATCGATCGCCGGATCGTGAACGATCCAGTCGAATTCGCCGTTGGGACCGGCGATGAAGCCATCCAAGGTTGCCGCAGCTCCGTAGCGCAAACGCCGCATGTCTTGCCTCCGTGCTGGCCGTTATCAACCTTCTTCGGCTTCGCGCAGCTTGGCGATGACGGTGAAATCCTCAAGCGTGGTCACGTCGCCCTTGATTTCGCCGTGGGTGGCCAGCTCGCGCAGCAGGCGGCGCATGATTTTGCCGCTGCGGGTTTTAGGCAGCGCCTCGGTGAAGCGGATATCGTCAGGCCGTGCCAGCGACCCAATCTCCTTTGCCACCCACTTGCGCAGCTCGTCTTTCAATTCATTCGACGGCTGGTGGCCGCTTTCGAGCGAAACGAAGGCGGCAATGGCCTGGCCTTTGAGCTCGTCGGGTCGGCCCACAACGGCGGCCTCGGCGACTTTGGGATGCGCAACCAGCGCGGATTCCACTTCCATCGTCCCCAACCGGTGGCCGCTCACATTGATCACGTCGTCCACGCGGCCCATGAGCCAGAAATAGCCATCGGCGTCCTGGCGCGCGCCGTCGCCGGTGAAATAGCAGCCGGGAACGTCGCTCCAATAGGTCTTCTGGTAGCGTTCGGGGTCGCCGTACACGGTGCGGGCCATCGACGGCCAGGGTCTGCGAATCACCAGCAGTCCACCATGACCCGGAGGCACGGAGTGACCTTCGCGAGTCACCACTTCCAGCTCGATGCCGAAGAAGGGCCGCGTGGCCGAGCCGGGCTTGGTCGGCACCGCTCCCGGAATCGGCGCAATCAGAATGGCGCCGGTTTCCGTTTGCCACCACGTGTCGACGATGGGGCAGCGGTTGTGCCCGATCTTCTCGCGATACCACATCCAGGCTTCAGGGTTAATGGGCTCGCCGACAGTGCCCAGCAGGCGCAGCGAGTCGAGCTTGTATTTTTCCACGTGCTCATCGCCCCACTTGATGAAGGCGCGGATGGCTGTGGGCGCGGTATAGAAAATGGTGACGCGATGGTCGTCGATGATTTTCCAGAAACGCGAGAAATCCGGCCAGTTCGGCGCGCCCTCGTACATCAGCACGGTAGCACCGTTCTGCAGCGGCCCGTAGACGACATAGGAGTGGCCGGTGACCCAGCCGATATCGGCCGAGCACCAGTAGATATCATTCTCGCGCAGGTCGAAGACGTACTTCGTGGTGAGATATGTTTGCACCGCATAACCGCCGGTGGTGTGAACCAGGCCCTTGGGCTTGCCGGTGGTGCCGGAGGTGTAAAGGATGTAGAGCGGGTCCTCGGAATCCATGGGTTCAGCGGGACATTCAGACGCAACGCTGGCAACCAGATCGTGCCACCAGTGGTCGCGGCCCTCGACCATGTTGACCGGTGAGCCGGTGCGCCGGAAAACCACAGCGTGCTTCACGCTGGGGCAGGCGGGCAGGGCTTCATCCACGGTGCGCTTGAGCTGGATTTCGTTGCCGCGCCGGTAGCTGGTGTCCTGGGTGAGGATGGCGATGCAGCCGGAATCGTTGACGCGGTCCGCGATGGCATTGGCCGCAAATCCACCAAAGATGACCGAGTGGACGGCGCCGATGCGCGCGCAGGCCAGCAGCGCGATGGCCAGCTCCGGCGTCATGCCCATGTAGACGGCTACGCGATCGCCCTTTTTAATGCCGAGCGACCGCAGAGCGTTGGCGAATCTCTGCACTTCGGCGTGCAGCTCGGCGTAGGTGAGGCGGCGAATCTCGCCCGGCTCGCCTTCCCAGATGAGTGCGGTTTTTTGGGCGCGGGCGCCCAGCGCATGACGGTCCACGCAGTTGTAGCTCAGGTTGAGCCGGCCGCCCACAAACCACTGAGCCCAGGGCAGGTTCCAGTCGAGAACCTTGTCCCAAGGCTTGAACCAGTGCAGCTCCTCGGCCGCGGCGGCCCAGAATTTTTCCGGGTCCTCGATCGACTCGCGGTACATCGTCTCGTACTGCTCCAGGCTCTTGATGCGCGCCTGGGAGCTGAACTCTGCCGGAGGCGGGAAAACCCGGTTTTCGCGCAGCGTGGAGTCTATATCAAGGTTGGCCGCGGCAGGAAACGGAACCGAAGTCATGCAAAACCCCCAGGAGATGTATAAAAGGCAGTCTGCGGCGCAGGAACGAACAGGGCAAATCTCAAATAACCGCGCCGCTCAAACTTTAGCGGGCGGGAGGCTTGATGGGCAAGTCAGCGAGTCGGCGAGTTAAACTGGCGCCTGCACCCTCTCGTATGAAAACTGGATCCGAGGAACTGAACAATCTGGTCACGGTAAATGCCACCGGGCGACCCCGCATAGTCGAGCGCTGCTCCGGGTACTCTCCGCCATTCGATGCAGCTCGCCTGGCAGAAAAGCTGATTGCTCCGCGACTACGAGAAATTCATGAAAAGGGTGCGCTTGTAAGGCAGAAATCGCACTGAGTTTGCTCGAAGCAGAGCTGTTGAATTGCGAGCGAATTGGGGCGTGGCCTTAGTGCGACTGGGCCGCTTCGCTGGCCGACGCAATCTTGGCTTCGGCTTCGGAGATCACGCGCAGCGCCTCGGTGTAGGCTTCTTCGCTTTCGCCGGCCTGCTTCCATAGCTCCTCGCCGTGTTCGCGCTGCCGCTCGGCGCGGGGCACGTCGATCTCCTCAGGTTTGAGAGCGTCATTGGCCAGGATGGTCACGCGGTCGGGCAGCACTTCAACGAAGCCCCAGCTTACGTTGTAGCGCGTGGTGGGCCCGGCGCCCTCGGTGGCTGCGCCGTGAACGGTGACATCGCCTGCGCCCAGCTCGGCCAGTAGCGGCGCGTGCCCATAGAGCACTTCCATGTAGCCGGACTTCGAGGGCAGCTCCACGGCGTCAGCCGGCTGCTCAAAGAGAGTGCGCTCGGGCGTGACCAGCCGGACGCGGAGCTTGTTGGTATCTTCTGCCATGATCCGTTCTCAGTTCTCAGGTGTCAGTTATCAGTTGAAGCAGGTGGCAGCGGCAGGATCCAACTGACCACTGACAACTGATCCCGGACAACTGCTTTTACACCGTCGCCTTCAGCTTCTCCGCCGTTTCCAGCACTTCCTCGATGCCGCCCTTCATGTAGAAGGCCTGCTCGGGGACGTCGTCGTGCTTGCCTTCGATGACTTCCTTGAAGCCCCGCACCGTGTCGGCGATCTTCACGTACTTGCCCTGGAATCCGGTGAACTGCTCGGCTACGTGGAAGGGCTGCGATAGGAACTTCTGCACCTTGCGGGCGCGGGCCACGGTGAGCTTATCGTCTTCTGAGAGCTCGTCGATGCCGAGAATCGCAATGATGTCCTGCAGGTCCTTGTAGCGCTGCAGAATTCTTTTCACACCCTGCGCAACGTCGTAGTGATCCTGGCCGACTACACGCGCGGTCAGAATGCGCGAAGTGGAAGCCAGCGGATCGACGGCCGGATAAATGCCCAGCTCCGACAGCGGGCGGCTCAACACGGTGGTGGCGTCGAGGTGCGCGAAAGTGGTCGCCGGCGCAGGATCAGTCAAGTCGTCGGCGGGCACATAGACGGCCTGCACAGAAGTCACCGACCCCTTGCTTGTGGACGTGATGCGCTCCTGCAGTTCGCCCATTTCCGTGGCCAGGTTGGGCTGGTAGCCCACGGCCGAAGGCATGCGGCCCAGCAGCGTCGAAACTTCAGAGCCGGCCTGCGTGAAGCGGAAAATGTTGTCGATGAAGAGCAGCGTGTCGGCGCCTTCCTGGTCGCGGAAGTACTCGGCGACGGTGAGGCCGGTGAGGGCCACGCGCAGGCGCGCCCCCGGAGGCTCGGTCATCTGGCCGTAGACCAGGGCGCACTTTGACTCTTCCCATTTGCCGGGCTTGATCACGCCGGACTCGCTCATTTCCAGCCACAGGTCGTTGCCCTCGCGGGTGCGCTCGCCCACGCCGGCAAAGACCGAGTAGCCGCCGTGCTGCTGGGCCACGTTGTTGATGAGCTCCTGAATGATGACAGTCTTGCCCACGCCGGCGCCTCCGAAGAGACCGATTTTGCCGCCCTTGAGGAAGGGCTGGATGAGATCGATGACCTTGATGCCGGTCTCGAACATCTCTTCGTGCGTGGACTGCTCGTCGAAGAGCGGGGCAGGACGGTGAATGGGGTTGCGCTCCGTTTCGCCAATGGGTCCCAGCTCATCCACCGGCTGGCCGATGACATTGATGACGCGGCCCAGCGTCTGCTTGCCCACGGGCACGCGGATGGGACCGCCCAGGTCGATGGCCTTCATGCCCCGCACCATGCCGTCCGTCGCTTCCATGGCCACGGTCCTCACGCGTCCCTCGCCCAGGTGCTGCTGGACTTCGAGGATCACGTCGATGGGCGTGGGCACTTTGAAGCCTTCGCTGGTGACGCGCAGCGCCTGGTAGATGGGCGGCATTGTCGCCTCTTCAAACTGCACGTCCACGGCGGGGCCGGAGATCTGAATCACTTTGCCGATGTTTTCTGCCATTGTTCTACCTTCTCAATCCCAAACTTAGCTAATCCAAAGCTCTGTGCAATGAGCTGTGCAATTGTTTCCTCAAGTCGGAGCTCGAATTCCAATCCGTAAGTACCGACTTCGGGTCACCGTCTATAGAAGACCCTGGGTGTTCGAGAACAAAACGAGCGCTATCCCAGGGAGACGTGGTCAAAATTAAGTAGAGCGATAAGCCAGCCACAATTTCCTTATCCCGATAAGTCCGAGTCAAATTTCTGGCGGCATCAAATTTCAGCTGCGCCTTCTGCTCTTGGAGGTCGAATTCCTTCCCGTTCATCCTTGCAGCATTTTGGAGCAGATCAATTTCGACTAAGGCTGTCCTGGCGGCGTTTCGCTCGCCCTGCGTTAGCCAGTGCCTTTCAACTTCGTGCCAAACTGCAAATAACAACACCAAGACCACAGTTGCAAAGCCGGTTACGGTCAGAATCTTCCGCGTCCTTGTCTTACTCCACAGCTCGTATTGCAAAAGCTCGTGGATGTTCATGGCAAGCTCGTCAAGATTCTGTTGCCCCCTACGGGGCTACCGCGTCTTTGTTGTCGTCCTTCCCCTTCGTTGCACTCAGGGTCGGGCTTGTCCTGGGCTAACTTCCTACGCTCCCTACGGGAGCTTGCTTGGCACGGCTTAAGCCGTGCCTTTTCAAAACCACTCCTCAGGAGACCGGACACGAGCGACTGATCCCTGATCTCTGACCCCTGTCTTACAGCGCCGCGGCGCCGCTTACGATCTCGATAATCTCCTTCGTAATCGCCGCCTGGCGCACGCGGTTCATGTGCAGCGTCAGGTCGTCGATCATGTCGGAGGCGTTGTTGGTGGCCGAGTCCATGGCCGTCATGCGCGCCGCGTGTTCGGCGGCTACCGATTCCGTCATGGCGTGATAGAGCATGGCGAAAATATACTGCGGCAGCAGCCCGGCGAAAAGCTCTTCCGGCGGCTGCTCGTAAATGTAGTCCACGTTGGCGGTGCCGAATTTTTCTGCTTCTTCTTCAGCCTCCGTAGTATCGGCCGGCTCGATTTCGATTCCGGCGCTCAAAGCGGCTTCAGCGCGGCGCTCCTTTTCTTCCTCGGTGGGCTCGACCGCGCCGGCGATCTGCTGTTTGCCGACTTCGATCAGCGGCAGGAGCTTCTCGATCACCAGGCGCTGCGCGATCACCGACTTGAACTCGTTGTAGACGATGTAGGCCGCGTCGATCTCCTCGTGTACGTAGCGCGCAATGATGCTATGGGCCAGATCTTCGACGCGCGAGGTTTCCAGGTTCACAAGCAGGCCGGGGTGGTCGCCGCTGATTTCGACCGGTCCTTTGCGCGCGTCCCGCCACTGCGTGGGGCGGCCCTCTTGGTTGGATTGGTCAACGTAGGAAGCGACGGGATAGCGGCGGCGCAACTGGTCGCGGCCTTTGCGGCCCACGGCCTCGATATCGATTTCCTTGTCCGGATTGCCCTGGATGAACCGATACGTCGTTTTGAGGATGTTGGCGTTGAAGGCGCCGGCAAAGCCCTTGTCGCCGCTGATGACGACCAGCAGGATGCGCTTTTCAGGCCGGGTGATAAACAGCGGATGAACCAGATTGCCCGTCTTCTCGTCGAATAGGTCGACGCGCCGCACCAGCGACTCGAGCACGCTGGTGATCATGCGCGCGTAGGGCCGCGCTGCCAGCGCGCGCTCCTGGGAGCGGCGCAGCTTGGCCGCCGAGACCATCTTCATGGCCTTGGTGATCTGCCGCGTGTTTTTCACGCTGCGGATGCGGCGCCGGAGATCGAGTACGTTTGCCATGGTTCAGTTCGTAGTTCGTAGTTCTTAGTTCGTAGTTCGTTGCTCTTTGCTCTTTGCTTCGCAGTTTTTCCTGTGAACTGCGAACTAAGAACTGCGAACTGCCGCCTGGAGTTCCTGCTTGAAGTTCGCCGAATACTCCTTTAGCGCCGCGTGCAGGCGGTTGCGGAGGTCGTCGTCCAACTGCTTCTTTTGCGTCAGGTCGGCAAGCAGCGCCTGTTGCGCGTTGGCAAAGTACTTGTGCAGCCCGTCCTCGTAGGCGCGAATGTCGGCCACCTGGAGATCGTCGAGGTAACCCTGCGTGCCGGCGAAGAGCACCACCGCCTGCTGCTGCCAGGTGAGCGGATGGAACTGCGGCTGCTTGAGCAGCTCGGTGAGCCGCACGCCGCGGGCAAGCTGCTTCTGCGTCAGCGGATCGAGATCGGAGCCGAACTGCGCGAACGCGGCCAGCTCGCGATACTGCGCCAGATC
>JASHRF010000083.1 GCA_030037545.1 Acidobacteriaceae bacterium
CGCCCGCATCGCGCTCATTCGGCGGGAAATATATTTTCGCCCTTCGTTGCGGGTTAATTTCGCCCTTCCGCTATGCTGTGAAGAAACGGTTCCCAGGCACTCGTGGCCGCTCCAGAATCCGGCGCCGGCAGGCGCAAAGAAGCGCCAGGAAAGTTAAGTTTTCTTGCACAAATCGGCATGTTAATCGCACCCGAAAACGCATTCAACCATCAGAAAACAAGGAGCTTCATGGCAGAATCCCACGCACCCCCCCCCGGGGGGTACATAGGAACCTGAAATCAACACTGCCGGCGCACCAATTCCAACTGCGATTGCTCTGCTCCGGCGGCTGAGTTCGGTTTCCCAAACCCAATCCTTTCCGATACAGTCTTTAGGTGCCCATGCGTGTCCCGGCCCCAAAACCAGCGACTTTTTGGGAGTATTCAGTCAATGCGCATTTTGATTAGCGGCGTGGCCGGGTTCCTCGGTTCGCACCTGGCGGACCGGTTGCTGCACGAAGGACATTCCGTCATCGGCGTCGACAATTTATCCACGGGGTTCCGCGAGAACATCGAGCACCTGGCTGGCGTGGCGCGCTTCCGCTTTGAGGAGCGGGACATCTGCGATCCGTTCGATCCCGGCGCGGTGGAATATGTCTTCAATTTGGCTTCGCCGGCCAGCCCGCCCGAATACCTGCGCATGCCCATTGAAACCCTGCGCGTGGGCTCGGTAGGGGTCGAGAACATGCTGCGCATTGCCGCGCGTTATCAGGCGGGATTTCTGCACGCGTCGACTTCAGAGTGTTATGGCGACCCGCTGGAGCATCCGCAATCGGAGAGCTACTGGGGCAACGTGAACCCGGTGGGACCGCGCTCCGTTTACGATGAAGCCAAGCGCTACGGCGAAGCCATCACCATGGCCTACCATCGCGCTCGCGGCATCGATACCCACCTGGCGCGCATCTTCAACACCTACGGGCCGCGCTTGCATCCCGACGACGGGCGCGTGATTTCGAATTTCATGATGCAGGCTTTGCGCGGCGAACCGCTGTCCATTTACGGCGACGGCAGCCAGACACGCAGCTTCTGCTACGTCGACGATCTGATCGAAGGCATCGTCCGGCTGGCGCGCTCGCAAGAACACTTGCCCGTCAATCTCGGCAACCCCGCCGAGTTCACCATCCTGGAATGTGCGCAGGCGGTGCTGGAACTGACCGGATCGAAGAGCAAATTGCGTTTTGACCCGCTGCCCATTGACGATCCCGCGCGCCGCCGCCCCGACATCGACAAGGCGCGCGCGGTCATCGATTGGGAGCCGAAAATTGATTTGAAGGAGGGCCTAGCCCGCTCGCTGGAATTCTTCAAGAACATGCTGCGCAGCGAGGGGAGTTCTCCGGGATGCTGCACGGCCGGCGCCGTGCCTGCATCGGCGCGGCCGCGCCGGGAGCGGAGTTAAACTTGAATTGTGAAGATCGCGCTCGCGCAGATTGATCCCACAGTCGGGGACTTTACCGGAAATCTTGAGAAAATCGTCGTTGCGGGCCGCCGCGCCGCCGCTCAGGGCGCCCGCCTTACCGTATTCTCCGAGCTTGCTATCTGCGGTTATCCCCCCGCCGATCTCCTTGAAAAGCCCAGTTTTCTAGCCCGTTGCCGCACCTCCGTTTGCGAGCTCGCTGCCGCCACGCGCGAGTTTCCCACGGCGGTGCTGGCGGGAGTGGCCCTGCCTGCCGCCGACAACTCCGGGAAGCCCGCCGTCAACGCCGCCGTTCTCCTCGACCGCGGAAGCGTTCTCCTCGAGCAGCACAAGCGCCTGCTCCCTTTCTACGATGTCTTCGACGAGCAGCGCTACTTCGCGCCCTCCGGCCCGCAGCGGGTGGTCGAGCTCGACGGCCTCCGCCTCGCCATCACCATCTGCGAAGACGCCTGGAACGACAAGAATTTCTGGCCGCGCCGTCTCTACACCGTCGATCCGGTCGAAGAGCTGATGCGCCAAAGCCCCGCCCTTCATCTCAATCTCTCTTCCTCGCCCTTCTGGCACTCCAAACGCGCCCTGCGCCGTGAAATGCTGGCCGCCATCGCCTGTCGCGACCGCATCCCGGTGCTCATGTGCAACCAGGTGGGCGGCAACGACAGCCTCATCTTCGACGGCTCCTCGCTGGCTCTCGATGCACGCGGCAATCTCATCGCTCAGGCCGCCTCATTTGCCGAGGACCTGGTCGTCGTCGATCCCTTCGCCGCGAGCCCGATTCCCGGCCCGCAGGACGACGATACCTCGGCTGCATACTACGCACTGGTGCTGGGCACGCGCGACTACGTGCGCAAGTGCGGCTTCCGCCGCGTCCTGGTAGGTTTGAGCGGCGGCATCGACTCCGCGCTGGTTGCGGCCATTGCCGCCGATGCTCTGGGGCCGGAGAACGTGATTGCCGTGGGCATGCCCAGCCCTTATTCCTCCGCCGGCTCCGTCGACGATAGCCGCCGGCTCGCCGCCAACCTCGGCATCCGCTTTGAGGTCATCCCCATCAACAACCTGTTTGCCGAGTACATGCGCGCGCTCGAGCCGGTCTTCGCCGGCGCCGCGCCTGACATCACCGAAGAAAACATTCAGTCGCGCATTCGTGGCAATCTGCTCATGGCACTCTCCAACAAGCTCTGCGCCTTGGTGCTCACCACCGGCAACAAGTCGGAGATGGCGGTGGGCTACTGCACGCTCTACGGCGACATGGTGGGCGCGCTGGCCGTAATCGGCGACCTGGTCAAGACCCGTGTCTACGCCGTCTGCCGCTGGCTTAACCGCGACAGGGAAGTGATTCCCGAAGCCATCCTCCACAAGCCGCCCTCGGCCGAGTTGCGCCCCGGCCAGAAAGACACTGACTCGCTGCCGCCCTACGAAGTGCTCGACCCGGTTCTCGAAGCCTACGTGGAGCGCTACGAAACGCCCGAGCAAATCGCCGCGTCCACAGGCTTTCCGCGGGAGATGGTGCAGCAGGTTGTGCACCTGGTCGAGCGCTCCGAGTACAAGCGCCAGCAGGCCGCGCCTGTCTTAAAGGTCACGTCGAAGTCTTTCGGCATGGGGCGCAGATTTCCCATCGCCGTCAAGGGGCAGGTATAATCGCCGCTCTGTCGGTTTATTGTTCTAACTGCAACAACGATCTGCAAATCTTGCTATCGGTCTCTACGTAATCTTTGAGGGACGTTATGTCGCGAATCAATCCCTACGTCGTATTGTTGACTCTCATCGCCACTCTGGGCGGATTGCTTTTTGGATACGACACGGCCGTCATCAACGGCGCCGTGGACAGTCTGAAGGCTTATTTCATCGATCCGCGATTTACCGATCTGGCCAACCCCGCCCAGGCCAACGCCGCCAATTCGCTGCTGGGTTTCGTGGTTTCGAGTGCGCTGATCGGGTGCATTATCGGTGGGCTGATTGGCGGCTCGGTGAGCACCAAGGTCGGCCGCAAGCGCGGATTGGTTATTGCCGCCCTGCTTTTCCTGATCTCGGCCCTGGGCGCCTCGGCCCCGGAATTCCCCTTTGCTCCCATCGGCCACGGCGGACCGGCGTTCATGTGGAACTTCGTTTTTTACCGCATCCTGGGCGGTATTGGCGTGGGATTGGCTTCCATGCTGTCGCCGATGTATATTGCGGAAATCGCGCCGCCCAAGGTGAGGGGAAATCTGGTGGCGTGGAACCAGTTCGCCATCATCTTCGGAATGCTGGTGATTTACTTTGTCAACTTCGGAATTTCCAAAGCGGGCAGCGGGGATACCTGGTTGAATTCCATCGGCTGGCGCTACATGTTCCTTTCCGGCGCCATTCCCGCAACTCTTTTTCTTCTTCTCCTGTTTTTTGTGCCGGAAACCCCGCGCTATCTGATGCTCAAGGGAAATGAGAGCGGAGCGCGAGCGGTGCTGGCCAAGCTGGTGACCACGGAGGAGGGTGAAAGGGAAATCTCAGAGATCCGAACTTCGCTGAGCGAGCACCACTCCGGCAAATTGCTTTCCTTCGGTGCGCGCCTGGTTTTCACTGGCGTTATGCTTTCGGTTTTCCAGCAGTTCGTCGGCATCAACGTGGTTCTCTATTACGCGACCGACATTTTTAAAGGCATGGGCCTGACCACGAATGTTTCGCTCTTCCAGACCATCATTGTGGGCGCTGTCAATCTGGCCTTTACCGTGGTCGCTATCCTGACGGTGGATCGATTCGGCCGCCGGCCGCTGCAGATCGTGGGAGCGCTGGTCATGGCAGCGAGCATGATCTCTCTGGGCACGGACTTCTGGCTGGGTGGCAGGGGCATGGCAGCGCTGATTTGTATGCTGGTTTACACTGCCGGTTTTGCCGTTTCCTGGGGACCGGTGACCTGGGTGCTGTTGAGCGAGATTTTCCCCAACCAGATTCGCGGCAAGGCCATGGCGGTTGCCGTAGCGGCGCAGTGGATCGCCAATTATCTGGTCAGTTGGACATTCCCGATCTTCGATAACAATCCCACGCTGGTGGAGCATTTCAAGCATGGGTTTGTCTATTGGATCTATGGAGTCATGGGGATTTTGGCCGCCCTGTTCATGTGGAGAGTTGTGCCCGAAACCAAAGGCCGCACGCTGGAGCAGATGGAAGCAGTGTGGCAGGCGGCGGGAACAGGATCGTTGTAATAATGCTCCGATTCGCACACCGCAATGAAAGGGCAAGCGATAGCAAGGGGGTAACCTGCCAAATATCGACATTCCAGAAACTACGCCGCGATAGATAGCGTTTTCGGAAAACGTGCAGATTGAAGCCACCACGGCTGAATGGATTTTTCGTCAGAAAAATCCACCTTCGCTGCTCAAGAGTCTGCCATTTTTTCGAAAATACCGTGGCGGATGATCATTGCGAAGCGATAACTCGAATACGGGCCATCATTCCGGCGTCCTGGTGTTCACCGATGTGGCAGTGATACATAAAATCGCCCACCTCGGCAAAGGGAATCCGCACTACCACTGTCTGCACCGGGCATCTCCCGGCTCGCCATGTGGCTACCGAGCCATCGCACTTGGCGCCGCCGTTAGGAAGCACGACGCTATCCATCAGCACTCCAGCATCGCCCGGCGGCGCATTTTGCGGAACCACGTAGAACTTGGTTTGGTGGATGTGAAAATTGTGCGCCTCGCCAGAAACGTTCACGAGCTCCCATGTTTCCGTAACGGGTGTGCTGCCGGGGCCGAGCGGAAGGCAAATGCTGAACTTGTCCGGATCGTAGGCGGCTACATCGTGAAACGTGCCGGGAACAGGCTTGTCTTGCTGATCGACCTCTTCGTAGCCCAGACCGTATCCCGCAGGATCGGATGAAGGAACTCCGAAGAAAATGCGGCGGCGATGGCCCGCGGGCAAGGCGCTGCACGTAGGCGAAGCATCGGATGCAACCGGCTTAGAGATTTCCTTGAGCCGCGTTTCGATGGTAGCGAGCTGATGCCCATTCAAATCGACGCCCGCGCTGGATCCGCCATTCTCGAGCTGCTCCGCCGCCGCAAGCGGCAGCGCTGTGGATACCCCGGCGAAGCTCGCGCGCACCGGGGCTCCCAGCAGGCCATGCGAAGACAGGAGCGCTTTCTGGATCGGCTTCACAGTCAACAGCGCGCCGTCGGCAGCGCTGGCTGGCTGATCGACAACGATGTGCGCAAGATCTACCTGCGGCCAGCGATCACCACTCGGACCCGTGTACAGCATGAGCGTCCGCAGTGTTGCCGGCCGGCTCTGCGGAAGCACCCAGATTTCCGCGCGGGCGCCCGGGAAGAGAACCAGGTGCGTGGCGCAAACGGGTAGCGGCGATGCAGCCGCAGATTGCACTGGACACGGAACCGGATGGACGTCTCCCGCGCCGCTCACCCCGCTCTGTTCCGCAACCGCGCCCGACGGAGCCGACAGCGCCACGCCATCGCGTGAGACCACCTGAAATGGAATGTCGGCTCTCGTCTTGTCGTCCTGGAGGACCAGATCGTAGGAACGGCTGGCACCCGCGTTGAGGAAGCGCCACAGTTCACCGGGCGCTTTGGGCATGGGAATTTGCGGGTACACCTGTCCGTTCACGGTGAAGTACCACGCGCCGCCCTCAAAATTGCCAGGCCGATCATCAGGGTCGTCGGGGATCCCCAACGTGTCAAACCCCTGGCACAGCCCCTCCCTCAATACGCCGGCCAGAGGAAATGGTGAACAGAATCGTGCATTTTCTTCGTCTAGCGCCTCGCCGGTTTTCAGCACCTGCATGTCTTTGAGCACAAAATAGCGGGTGGGAATGCTTTTGGCGCCCGCTGGCGCCGTCAGGTAATCCGTCACCGAGCCGATGGTGATGATGCCGGAGAGCCCTTCGGAGAGCTGGTTGATGCTGAGGCCGTGCACGTGCGGATGGAACCAGTAAAGGCCGGACGGGTGTCCCGGAGGAATATAGATGTCGTACTGGATGGGCTTGTCGGTCGCGGTCAGGTCCGGCGCCATCATGGCGGGCATCTTGCCCGCCGGATAATCGTATACGAATACGTAATCGCCGTAGGTGGGTTCGGTCGCATCGGCCTTCCTGGGTTCCGCGATCAATCCGTGGGTATGGATATTGACCGGATTTGCAGCCAGCATCGCGTTCATCATCGTGTTGCTGCCATGCGCATATTCAGCGTCGGCGGGCGCGGGCGGAAGTTGATTCACCAGACGCATGCGCAGGTGATCGCCGGGATAAAGCTGCAGCCGGATGCCGCCATAGGGAGCAACGGTGCGAGAGTCGGCGGGGCAGTTGTCTCCCCGCGCAACCGCAGTCTCACAGATCGCGAATACCCAGGCTGTGGGTCGAAATTGTCCGAGCGTAATGGTTTCAGGTTCGGCGATGACGAGGAGATCGAGCCGGTGATTGGAGCTTGTGAAGATAGGTGGTTCCAGCGGGGCCGGCGGGGCTGCGGCGCCTCCGATTGCGCAACTGCCCAGCAGGATAGCAACCGCGAGGCTCGCCCTGACGGTCCCCGACCTCTTCATGCGTAGAAAGCTCCTTACAAAGTGAGATACCGCCGCTGCGCCCAATGGTTGTCTGATGGACGGATACCGGAAGTCTGAAGAGAGCATGGTTCTCATTCTGTCTCTCATGAAACTGATTTTTCGAAATGCCAAAATTTCATTGGACTATTCACGCCTCATATGCATTTGCGATCGTCAACATCTGCATCGAAGTTCCTAGGAGGCGGGTGGGAATAGTATGTCTAGGGCACTTGGCGCATTTGGTGTTCTCGTGTTTCTGTTGCTGCTTTCGGGTTGTGGTGGCACCGTCAATTCCACTTCCGGGTCGGGCGGGTCCGGAGGCTCAGGCGGCTCCGGCTCGACCACGTACCAGCTCACCGTGCAGAATTCCGGGACGGGCGCGGGCACCATTACCAGCAGCCCGGCGGGCATTAACTGCGGCTCGACGTGCGTGGCGACGTTCTCGGCCGGGACCGTGGTTACGCTCACTGAAGCGGTTGGATCTACATCTGCATTTGCCGGATGGGGCGGCGGATGCAGCGGTACAACCACCTGCAGCGTAACCATGAACGCGAATACGACCGTCTCGGCCACGTTCAACTCCGCCGCCGGCATCGCGTCCATCAATCACGTCATCATCCTGACCCAGGAGAACCGCTCGCTCGATAGCTATCTGGGCGCACTGCGCGAATACTGGGCACAGAACGGTATTCCAGACCAGTCGTTCGATGGCCTGCCGCAGTTCAATCCGGCCACCGGCATCGCTCCGCTGCAGGGACCGGCGCCGACGAACCCGGGATGTAACCCCAGCGATCCTGCACCCAGCGATTGCGTCTTCGATAAGAGCAACCTGGTGACCTCTTTTCATCTAACTACGGTATGCACTGAGAACACCAGCCCTTCCTGGGATGAGTCTCATAACGATTGGAACCCGGACGTTAACGAGGGGAACACTGCCGACCCCAACGATGGCGACCTCAATGACGGCTTTGTCTACACCGCCGCTTACGACGGCCGGGCGGACGGGTTTTACGATACCGACGGCACACGCGCCATGGGGTATTACGACGGCACCCAATTGAACTTCCTCTATTTCATGGCCACGGATTTCGCCACTTCGGACCGCTTTTTTATGCCCGCCATGTCGCGCACCAACATCAATCGCGAATACATTCTTGGGGCGACCTCGGGCGGCTACGCCTATCCCAACGGCACCGATGCTGCCGATACCCCGCAGCTCACATCCGAGACGATCATCCAGGATCTGCAGAATGCCGGCATCACCTGGACGATCTTTGTGAACCCGACCGGCACTGGCTGTTCGGGGCCGCCGTACGATGCCTCATGCCTGCTGAAGACCAGTTACATGGACAACTTTACCTACGCGCAGACAGTGGCGAGCCAGTATCCGCAGAACGTTCAGCCCGTCTCGCAGTTTGTTGCCGATGCTCAAGCCGGGACGCTGCCTCAGGTGTCCTACATCGCGCCCGCGTCGGACGCCGGGTTGGACGAACACGGAACGGATTCAGACTCGGACGCGCCCACGAACATAGAGGCCGGTGAGGCCTACGTGGAGTCGCTCATCACGGCTGTGATGAACGGCCCGGAGTGGAGTAGCTCGGCGCTCTTCTGGACCTATGACGAAGCCGGCGGCCTCTACGATCACGTTTCTCCCCAGCCGGAGCCCAGCCCCGACGGCATCAAGCCCAAGGACCTGCTGCCCGGCGACATCTGCAACACCGGGTCGACAGGGCCGACGTGTGACTTTACCTGGACCGGCTATCGCATCCCGCTGGTGGTGGTTTCACCCTATGCGAAGCAGAACTACGTCGACCATACGGTGACCGACTCCACAGCCATTCTCAAGTTCATTGAGACGCGTTGGAATCTGCCCGCTCTGAACGCGCGCGACGCGGCGCAGCAAGACATGACGGCGTTCTTCGACTGGGACAATCCGCCCTGGATGACGCCGCCCACGCCTCCCGCGCAGAAGACCGGCGACCCATGCTACTTGGATCATCTGCCATAGAGCAAAAGCTATTGTCAGAAGTTCCAGAATGCAGCTCCGGCGGGAACCACGTCGGCGCTGCATTCTTTTTTGCCCCGCCGGGAAATCCCCACAAACCCACCCGCTACCGTTTAAGCTTATGGCAGGGAGTTAACCTCCGCGACACATCCAGTTTTCCGGTCTGGGGCAGATCCGGTTTCTGTCGCCCGCCCGGAACGCAGGACCATTCCCAAGGAGAAGAGCTTGATTCGTCTGTCTGCCCGTTCTTTCAGCATTGCTGCGCTCGTCGCATTTTCTCTGCCCGTGTCTCAGAACCTCGCGCAGACGCAGGTTCCCGCCGCGCCCGCCCAGACCGCACCCGTGCCCGCGGCGCCAGCCCCCGCAGCCCCGCCGGTTTTTCCCAAACCCGATCCCGCCAACTTCACCGCAACCTCACCTACCACGCAAACCGTCAACGATTTTCTCGAAGCCAACTGGGGCTATGACGAAAACCGCATGTGGCAGGTGCAGGCCATTCTCAAGACGGCGGCTCCAGGGGTGAGCAAGGTGCTGGTGCTGATCGGCGACAAGACCGGCAAACAGAAGCCTTCGGTGCTCGGATTCTTCGTCATGCCCGACGGCAAGCACATCATCACCGGCGATCAAGTCATCTCCTTCGGCGACCATCCCTTCGCCGACACTCGCGCTATCATGCAGGAGCAGGCCAACGGACCCTATCGCGGCTCTGCCTCCAAGGACTTCGAGATTGTCGAGTTCGCCGATTTCCAGTGCCCGCACTGCAAGGAAGCGCAGCCCAACATGGATAAGCTGGTGGCCGATTTTCCCCAGGCCCGGATCGTCTTCCAGTACGATCCCATCGCCTCCATTCATCCCCAGTCGGTGCGCGCGGCAGAATATGGCGTGTGCGTGACCAAACTGGGCGGCAGCACCGCGTTCTTCCAGTTCGCGTCGGCCGTCTTTGACGGGCAGGATGGTCTAAGCACGCCCGATGGCGCAACGCTCACGCTCAACAGTTCCGTCACCAAGGCCGGTCTTGATCCCGCCAAGGTCGATGCCTGCGCGGCAACGCCTGAGACCAAGGCGGTCGTGGACGCCTCTGTGAAGCTGGCTTCCGATGTAGGCGTCAACGAAGTTCCCACGCTGGCAGTCAACGGCCGCGAATTACCCGCTAACATTCCGTACGACGTGCTGAAGAAGATCATCGACTTCCAGGCCAAGCGAGATGGCGTCACGCGGTAAGCGGCCCGGCCGGAATCTTTCGAAATCAGCCCTCCGCGGTCTTTCAATGGAATTGGAATCGCTGCGGGGGCTTCTTCGCCTACGGCGTCATCTCGCTCTTTTCCACGATCATGGCTGGTGTGTGGCCGGCCGACTGAGTGGCGCGCACAATGTGCGGCGTCATCACGATCAACAGCGTGGAGTAGCTCTTCTGTAAGTCTTTATCGGTAATGTCGTTCATTCCCGGAATCTCGCTCAGTCCCGGCGAGCCGCTGATGGCGCGGCTCTCCGACTTGTTCAACTGGCTCACCAGCTCCGCGGTTTCGCCCTCCTTGAGCGTCACCACCCCGGAAAACGCCTGATTGTTCAGGATGGGATTGCCGTTGACAAAGGAACCGGAGAGCGCATCAATCGTCATGTCGACGGTCAGCGCCACTTCGTCGCTGCGCAGCACCTTAGGCGTCACTTTCAGGGTCAGTCCCAGATCCTGGTACTGAATCATGGGAATTTCCGGCACCGCGCTTGCGGCTGCAGAGAGCAGTGAGCTGAGACTGCCCGAGGCGCCCGCGCCGGTGAGCCCGGGAATATTGGGCAGGCCGGACGAAGCGCTGCCGTAAGTGGCCGTCTGTATCGGGTACTTGGTGCCTTCCTTGATGGTTCCGGCCTCATTGTCGCCGAGACGCAACTGGATGTCATCCAGGGCTCGCGAATCCGACGTGTTCAGATTGAAAGTGAACGTGGCCGGACCCGGCGATAGCGCCGACTGCGTCAGCCCGCCGCCGAAAAGCGCAAGTCCATTCGAGAACAGTGAGCTCGATACCTGTCCCGATGCCAGCAGAATCCCCAGGATGGCCAGTGTGTCGCCCGGAGAAGCCAGTCCCGAAGAGATGATCTCATTTACCAGCGACTGATTGGCGTTGAGGATCGACTCTTCCTCGGCATATACGTTGAAGGCCGAAATGGATTGCGGCGGCTGCAGTCCGGTGTTGCGATCGCTGGTGTGCGCCACCTGGATGATGCGCATGTCGAGCATCACCTGGTCGCGCCCTTGCAGCAGCTCGCGCATCTGGGCGTTGAAGTCATCCAGCGTGCCGGGCGCGGCGTGCAGCGTGAGCGTGCTGGCGCTCGCGTCCGTGGCCACCTGCTGGATGCCGAACACGTTCCTAGCCAGATTGCCGGTTTCGGTGAGCTCTTCGCTGCTCAGGCCGGAGAGATACACCGTCTCCATCTCCTGGCGCGTGAATTCGCGCCGGTTTTCCCGCGTATCGCGGGCTACAACCACGCGGTGCGAATCGAGCGGCACATAAAAAGTGTCTGTCACCAGGCCCAGAGCGCGCGCCGCGGTTGCAAAATCGGCTTCGTCGATATCCAGCCGCGTCCTTTGGTCAAGTACGCTGCTGTCGATCAGCGCAGTAACTCCAAACCCTTTGAAGACCTGGTCGATCAGTTGGTGCTGATCGGTGTGAAGATGGAAGCTGCGCACGCCGGAGGCCGCGAGCAGCGGTGGAGCTTCTCCTAAGGCGCCGGCGGTCTGAGCGTATAACGGTGCGGGCTCGGCACGGGCCGCATCGTCGGCCAATTCATACAGGTGCTCGGTGACCTCGGGATTTTTGGGGTCCAACGCCTGGGCGCGCTCCAGCGCCGCCGTGGCCCCGGACGCATTCCCGGCGAAGTGGTCTTTGGCCGCTTGCTGGATGAGCGCGGTCACGGCGTGGCTGCGCGCCACTTCAACGGCCCCTTGGTAATCGGCGTTGCCGGGATCGAGTTTGGCGGCCTGCTCATAATCCGCAAGCGCCTCTTCGAATTGCGCGTTCAGGTAGAGCTTTCCGGCCGTGAGATACAGTTTTATAGCGCGCCGCCGCGCGCTGCCTGTGGGCAGTTTGATCTTCTTGGCCGCTTTAGGCGCGGGCGCGACCGCCGGTGTGGAGTTCTTTTGCGCCGGCGAAACCGCGCCCGACGTTTGCGCCAGCATGGCGACAGGAAAGATGCACAGCAGCAGAGCCGCTGTTGCCGTGTTGATGACGCTGGCATATTGAAGGGCGCGTTTCCTGCTTTGTGTCACGCCCGCCTCCCCGTCAACGCCAGCAGATCGGCGAGCGAGGTGACGCAAACCTCCGGCCGCAGCTCGAGGAGCTGCTCATAGGTGAAATGGCCGGTGGCCACGGCGATCACCGAGAGGCCATTGGCCCGCGCCGCTTCAATATCACGCGGCGTATCGCCCACCACGCAGATATGCGCCCCGGTGAACCCTTCAGGTCCGGCCATTTGGCGGGCCTTCTGCGCAGCCTGCGCAATCAGCTCCGAGCGCACCGGAAAGCGGTCGCTGAAGCCGCCGAAGCGAAACCACTCCCGCAGCCCCGCCTGCTCGATCTTGATCCAGCCAATCACCTCCAGGTTTCCGGTGGCCACGCCCAACAGTTTTCCGCGCCCGGCCAGATAGCGCAACGTGTCTTCCACGCCTGGCATGAGCGCCACGCGCATCTCGTGGCGCCGCTCGGCCACGCCCGCGCACATGGCTGCAAGGATGGCGTCAATGTGTTTTTCCAGCTCCTCAATAGGAACACCCGCTTGCCGGCAGGCCGCGCGCAAAATCGCCGTGTCGGTGCTGCCGGCCGTTGGAATTCCCGCCAGCGTCACCTCGAATCCGGTAATGCGCCGCACGCTGGCGGCAAATGAGTCATAGTGGACCCTGTCCCAACTGCGCAGAAGCGTGCCATCGATATCGAACAGGTAGGCGTCCTGCTGATCCCATTCGAAACCCGGCGCAACCGTAATGCGCGGCTCTGACGCCGCGGCCGGATGCGCTGCATTTTGCGCTGCTTGATTGGATGAAGTCGATGGCATCAACTCGGGTCACGCAGCCCGCCGGCTCGCTTTATCGATAGCCCTGACGGAATGCGCTATATACAGGACGTTCGCTGCGCGGCGGACGCTTGAGCGTGGCCCGAACCTCAGCCAAATCAAGACCCAGCTCGGCCATGGCGCGGCTCAGCGTATTGCGGTGCATCCCCAGCTCTTCAGCGGCCTTGCACTGGTTGCCGCGGTGGGCCACCAGCACTTCGCGCAGATACTGCTTCTTGAACTCGCGGACCGCTTCCTCGTAGCGGATCCCGCTGGAGTGCATCTGCGTTACAAGGCTGTCCAGTTCTCGTCTCACGCGTCCCTCGTGCTGTGGATCAACCAGCAGTCTACCGCATTGTAAGAATGACAAAATCCTATTCTAGCTTTATTCCATCGGACCCACCGTGACCCCTTACCATGTCCTGGTTCGGCCTAGGAACCCCGGCTACAAAACTTGTCCCGACCTAAGATCAATGGGCACCTTTTCCAGGATGCATCCAGACTGGGGTTTCCTGTTCCAGTAACCTTAGCCCGTGGCGCACCCTTTCGGCAAGCTCTTCCGGGCTCATTTGTACGGTTATGTTGCAAGCTCCGAAAAACCTCCGCGCTAGGCGCGAATTTTCAAGCCACGCCGCCTGTGGAAAAAACGCTACCGAAATCAAAATTGCCAGTGTTACCAGAACCGTGCCCTGAAAGAATCCCAGGACCCCGCCGGCAATCATATCCAGGCACCCCAGGCCAAGCCATGAGAGTGCCCGCCCCAACACCGTCCCAATCAGGTTTGCGATCGCCATCACCACCAGCGCGATGAGAAAAAATCCAATCGCATCCGCAATCGCCTCAACGCGCACCAGGGGCAGAAAAATCGCCGCCACGCGCTCGTAATTCCATGCCGCCAGCGACAAGCCCAAGATCAGCCCGATCAGTGAGCACGCGGTGCGGAAGAATCCCTGCATCAGCCCGCCGGCCGTCGAGGCCGCCAGCACGATGACAATTGCCCAATCTACCCAAGTCATGAGCGCTCCGTACTAAGGTCTGCGATCGTATGTTCTATCGCAAATCTGGGTGTCCCATCAGGAACCCTCTGGACGCCGCGTCCTTGCTCTTGCGGCAAGGGTGAGAAGCCATGAACCTGATCTTACGAAGTCGCCCAGTCAGATCTCTACAATTCCAGTTCCCGTGCCGTCAACCGGCGATAGGCTTCGACGTACTTCTGTTGGGTGCGCTCCACCACCTCGTCCGGCAGCCGGGGCGCTGGAGCCTGCTTGTTCCAATGGATCGATTCCAGATAATCGCGCACGAATTGCTTATCGAACGAGGGTTGCGCGCCCCCGGGTTTCCACGCTGCCGCATCCCAGAAGCGCGAAGAGTCCGGCGTCAGAACCTCATCGGCAAGGATAATCCCTTCTTCCGTTCTGCCAAACTCAAATTTTGTGTCGGCCAGAATCAGCCCGTGCGATTCGGCATGTGCCGCCGCCCGCCGGTAAAGGTCCAGCGTCAGACGGCGCAGCTGGGCCGCATCCGCGCCGCCCACCAGCTCCTCGACCGCGCTTAAGGAAATGTTCTCGTCGTGAGCGCCGTCCTTACTCTTGGTGGCTGGCGTAAACACCGGCTCGGGCAGCCGAGATCCCTCTTCGAGCCCTGCCTGCAGCGGGATTCCACACACCGTTCTCTGGCTGCGGTACTCCTTCCATCCCGACCCGGCCAGGTATCCACGCGCCACGCACTCTACGGGAAACATCTGCGCCCGCTTTACAAGCATGGATCGGCCTTCGAGCTGCGCGCGGTAGGGTTGCAAAGCCGCCGGAAACCGGTCCACCTCAGCGGTGATCAGATGATTGGGCGCGATATCCTTGAGCAGATCGAACCAGAAAAGCGAAATCTGGGTAAGGATTTTGCCTTTTCCTGGAATTCCCGACCCGAGCACGTGGTCGAATGCCGAAATGCGGTCAGTGGCCACCAGCAGCAGAGTACCTTCCACCGCGTACAGATCGCGTACCTTACCCCGGCCCAGCAGGGGAGTGGCGCCTAGATTTGTACAGAGGAGTGCGGTCACGGAGTTTCCTTCCCGGAATCTGAATCTCCGATTCTCGAGCCGCCGGACCGCTTTGTCAAACCGGTGGGCACAACGGCGGCGATCTGATTTCACTCGCGGCCTCAGGCACATTAAACACCCGATTAACCTGCTCATTTTGCTGGTTTCGGGAAACCCCCAGGTTTTGAACAAAGCCATGTGATGGCCGTCACGGATTGCCCACGGCACTTGGGCGACACTGCAAATGTCAACATGGTTCGGGGGGCGGTTACGAATGCTCTCTTTGAGCCGGGCGACACGAGGCAGCAGTGGAAAGGGGAAGCCGCGGCTAGTCTCGTTTAGTGCAGGGATCACCAGTAGCCGCGCGCTACCGACCTCCAGTGCCGGCTACTGGTCCCCGTCTTTTTCTTGTGTCTTGTAGATCGACAAGCGCCTCCGAAGCGAAGTGCTCCTTCGGAGGCGGTTTTTTGCGCCAAAATGCGCCCGACCGCATTTGACATACGATACCGACTGCAGCATTTTCGCTTCTGCACTCAACGGAAGCCGCGCAGTCGGAAGGCTTTTTCATCAAGAAGAAACCGCATTGCGCGGCGCCGCAAGGTCAACACTTGAAGCGAAATGCTCTAAAACTGTCGAAACTACCATCGCCAGAGCGTTGCTTGATGAAAAGCGCTTTGTCCAATCCCTTTCCAGGCGTGGGCGGGGAACTGAGAGCTGTCCCACGCGTAATTCACTGGGCATGAATCTGTTGAAGAAGATCCTCGCGTAGCTTGAGGACATCGCAGCTGTCTGCGCGTCGGCTGGCGTCATTGCGATGGATTCGGCCTTACACCCGCCACGCTGTCTGTTCACGCCGTCCGCCGCGGGCAGGCAAATGGGATTGCCGAGACCGATCATGCAGTCCTCGAGCCGGCCGCGATCACCGCCGGACGCTGGCGGAGCCGCGGGCGCGAAACCGCAGGAGTACGAACCGCGCGTGATCGGCTGGTTCGCGGATCACCAAGCCGTGGCATCGCTCGAGCATAGCCGAAGTCTCCTCAGCGAACCGCCGACCCGCTGACTTGCTTGTCTTCTAATGTGGTCTTCCCGGCAGCACAAAATGCTCCGCGCAGCGCGGCTCGTAGTTGTCCCCTGCCATGATGATGGGGCTGTCGTAGGACGCAGGCTTGCCGTCCACGAGCCGCTGGGGGTACAGCGCCTTAGCGCCGCAACTGCAATACGCCACCAGCTCCGTAATATTGCCTGCGTAAGTGCGCACCAGCCAGTTCAGATCCAGCATCTCGCCGAACGGCATCCCGCGAAAATCCAGCTCCAGCCCCGACACCATGACATCGTATCCTGATTCGAGCAGGCGCTTGGTGAACAGGAAGAGATCGTGCACGAACTGGCCTTCGTCGATCGCCACGCACTCCACGCGTTTGCCGATTCGCTGCTCCGTTGCGTCGATCGTCGGCAGCACCGCCCACGGATCGGAGTTGGGAAACTCCAAAGCCTCCATCTTTGCGCAGCCGTTGCCGTTGCGGCTCTCCACCAGCCCGGCCGGGGCCTTGGTGTCGGCGCTGGGCTTGAGCAGCAGCACGTACTGCTTGGCGTATCGCCGGCGGATCTCGATCCGGCGCAGCAGCTCCGCCGTTTTATTGCTTCGCATCGGCCCGACAATCAGCTCCAGCTTGCCAAGCACGGACTTCCCCCGGTTAAGCAAAGGCCGTCAGCTCTCAGCCTTCAACGAACAGCTGGGTTCGCCCTTGAGAGCTGGGAGCCGCAGACACCAGCAGCGCCACCATATTAAGCTTGAAAGCTCAAGGCTGCTTTTATGCCGTCGCCCGTTGGCCTTCGCGATGCCCCAGCCTTACGCTCACGATCTTCGATACGCCCGGCTCCTGCATGGTCACTCCGTAGATCATGTCCGCGGCATGCATCATGCGCCGGGAGTGCGTGACCACCAGGAACTGCGTGTCCTGGGCGAGCGAGCGCATCAGGTCTGCGAAGCGGCCCACATTGGTTTCGTCGAGCGGAGCGTCCACTTCATCCAGAACGCAGAACGGGCTGGGCCGGAACTGAAAGATGCCGATCAGGAGCGCCAAAGCCGCCAGAGCCTTTTCTCCGCCCGATAGCAGCAGCACGTTCTGCAGCTTTTTGCCCGCCGGTGAGACCACGATCTCCAGTCCGGCTTCGGCCTGGTTCTCGTCTTCCGTGAGCTGCAGGAACGCCTGCCCGCCCTGGAAGAGCCGCGCGAACACCTTGCCGAAGTTTTCGTTGATCTGCGCGAATGCCTCCTCGAACTTGGCGCGCGAAATCTGGTCGATCTCCTTGATCGTCTCCTGCGTGTTTTCGATCGATTCGATGAGATCCTTACGCTGCGTCTCCAGGAACCCATGCCGCTCGGCGGTTTCCTTGTACTCGTCGAGCGCCATCATGTTCACCGGGCCCATCTGCTCCAAGCGCTGGCGCAGCGCACGGCATGTCTCTTCCTCGACGGCCAGTTCCTCGCTAGCCAGGTGCGCCATCTCCGCATCCTCGCGGAGCACTTGCGCCTCTACGTTCACTTCTGTCAGGCAGCTCGCCTCCAGGTACTCGAGATCGGAGTGCAGCTTGGCCAGTTCGCTCGATTTCGCTGCGCGGTATTCGCGCAACTGGTCGAGCGCAACACGCTCGTTTTTGAGCTGTGTCTCCAGCTCCCCAAGTTGGTGCCGCAGCGCCTGCGCCTGCGCAGCCACGCTCTCGGTCAGAGCCAACGCTTCGGCGCGCGCTTCGGTCAGTGCCTTCTGCCGCTCCACAAGCGATGCGTTTTCGTTCACGCGCTGCTCGCGCTCCGCCCCGGCGTCAGCCCGCTGCTTCTCGATTGCCTGCACCCTCCGTTCCAGATCAGCAAACGTGCGATCGATGCGCTGGAATGCCGTTTCCGCGCCGCGCCGCCGCTCCTCCAGGCCGGCCAGCTCTGCAGTCACTTGCGCAGCTTCCTGCTGCATGCTCTCGCGCTTGTGGCGCATCTCATCGAGTTGCGATTGCAGCGCATCCAGTCCCGCTTCGGCCTGCGCGCGCTCGGCTTCCAGGCGCGCTGTCTCTTCGTGCTTATGCGCAATCGACTGCCGCTTGACCTCGCACGCATCCTTGTTGCGCGCCGCCTGCGAAAGCCATTCCTGCAGCCGCCGTTCGATGCGTTGAGTCTCGCCTTCCATCTGCTTGAGCGATGCGCTCAGGTTGGCAGCCTTGGTCTCGGCCTCGCGCCGATCCGCGCTGCGCGCCTCAAGCTGCGCCGCCAGGTCCTCGAGGTCCCTAGTCAGCGCCGTAGCTTCCGATTCCGCCTCCGCCAGGCTACCCTCGAGCCTCGCCAGCCGTCCTTGGGTCTCGCGCAGATCGCGCTTCAGCGCCAGCGGTCCCTCGCTGGCCGGCTTGCCGCCCGTCACCGTGGAGTTGTGGAAACACTCACCCTCGGGGGTCAGAAAGTAGCCCCACGAGTAGCGCAGCGCGAGCTGCTGCGCCATGTCGGGATCGCCCACCAGATACCCGTTCCGCAGCTTGGGTAGAATGTTTTCGAGCGAGCGCCCGAATCCGTTTAGCACCCGGATGGCGTCGCGCAGTGGCGTTACGCCCGGCTCGTTCACCGCGTTCGTGCTCGGGTCGAAGAGATCACCCTGCAATCCGGCGTGAATCAGAAACGTGGCGCGGCCCTCACTGGTTTTGAGCAGGCTCACGCCTTTGTCGGCCACGCCCCAGCTTTCCACTACCACGTAATTCAGCTCCTCGCGCAGGAACTCATCGACAACTCCTTCATGCTCGTCGCTTACTTCAAGGAAATCGGCCAGTGTGCCCTGCGGCGCCATGCCATGGCCCAGCACGCCCGGCTTCAGCAGCTTGCGCACCGTTTCGGTAGAGTAGCCGTGATTGCGGATCAGCGCTTGCAGCGAGTCGCGCCGCCCGGCCGCCGCCGCTTGCTCGCCGCGCAGTTGGTTGGCCCGCGCCCGCTGCGCATTCTCCTCGGCGCGCTTGGCCTGCAGCAACACGCGCAAAGACGCAATCTCCGCCTCCAGCCGATTGAGCTGCTCAGCCGCGGTCTCATACCTTTGCCGCGATAACTCTGTTTCTACGGCCAGGTTTTCCTTCTCGTTGCGCGCGTGCTTCATCTCCGCGCCCAGACGCTCCGCCTCGCGCTCCAGCGCCGCCAGGCTCTCTTCGTCCTGCGCCATGTGATTGCGCGCATTGCCGGCCAGCGTCAGCAGATTCATGGCGTGGCGGCGGTTCACCTCCAGCTCCCGCTCTGCGCGGAACACTTCTTCGGCCGCTGCGCGCGCCTCCTGCTGTCGCGACTCCACCTGGTGCCGGAACTCGCGTGCCTTACCGGCCGCGCTCTCCAGAAAACTTTGGTGCTGTGCGCGCTCTTCCGTCACGCCGGCCAATTGGGTGCGCATCTGCTCCAGCTCCGCGCCGGATGCGGCCATACGCGTTTCCAACTCCGCCACGTGTTCCGTGTTGCTGCGCTCGCGCGTCGTGGCCCGCTCTAGTTCCACCGCCGCTTCGCTGGCCCGCTTCTGCGCTTCCTGGCCCTCTTGCTCCAGCGCATACCCGCGCTCCGTAAGCGCGTGCTGGCTGGCCTCATCGGTCTCAATCGTGGCCGCCGAGCCGCTGATGCGCTCGCTCAGCGCGGCAATCTCTTCATCGAGTTTTTTCTGGTCGGCATCCATGGCGGCCATGCGGCTGGCCAGCACCACCCGCAACCGCCCGCGCAACTCCTCGCGCACTGCCGCGTAGCGCTCTGCCTTGGCCGCCTGCCGCTTCAGGCTGTTCATCTGCCGCGCGACTTCTTCAAAAATATCGTCCACGCGCGCCAGGTTCTGCTTGGCGCTCTCCAGACGCAACTCCGCCAGCCGTTTCCTGGTCTTGAAGCGCGTAACGCCGGCCGCCTCTTCGATAATGACGCGCCGTTCGTAAGGCCTGGAGCTGAGTACTTGCCCGATCCGCTCCTGCGGGATGATGGCGTAGCTATCCGGCCCCAGGCCGGTGCCCATAAAGATGTCCTGAATGTCACGCAGCCGGCATAGCTTGCCGTTGAGCATGTACTCGCTTTCGCCGGTCCGGAACAGCCGCCGGGTGACGACGATCTCGCCTTTCTGCGGCGTGCTATGAAACTTGCGCCGGCGAATTTTAAGCACCACAGCCTGGGGCCCTTCGCCGGTTGCCTGCGACACTGGCGGTGCGGCCACCCGCGGTGGGGCAGAGTCCGGGTCGGAATCGGCAGCCGGGGAAGATTGCACTGTGCTTGTCTCGTCGACCTCCTCGATCACCAGTCCCGGCTGCTCGTTGGCAATCAATTCCTCGGCCTCGGCGGCACGCTGTTTGCGGGCCTCATCTTCATCCCAGTCCGCAGGCCCCTCGTGATCGACCAACACCTCCGGCTCCACCGGCATCGGCCCCTCGTAAGCCTGGGGATCGATCAGGGTCAGCGTCACTTCCGCCATTCCCAGCGGCTTGCGCTCGCGCGTGCCGGCAAAAATCACGTCCTGCATGTGCGAGCCGCGCAGGGTCTTGGCGCTCTGCTCACCCAGCACCCAGCTCATTGCGTCTAGGATGTTCGATTTTCCGCACCCGTTCGGTCCCACCACCACGGCAACTCCCGTGCCCGCCACCGTCAACTCCGTGCGATCACAAAAGCTCTTGAAACCGATGATGTGGATCTTCTTTAATTTCAGCATATTTACTCCGGAAACCTGGCCCAGCGCGCAGCTCCACTGCGGTCCGCCTTCATCGCCCGGAAGAACATGGGAAATTGGCCGCTTATCTAGAGACTTTACGAAGCGGGAAAGGCAGGGTCAACGCTGCAAAAGCCGAACCTTTGTGGATAAGGAGGGGCGGAATTGAGCGCCCTCAAAAACTTGTGAATTACCGGGTTCTTTCTCGCATTTTTTCAGGATTTCTCCTGTTCTTCCACAGTCTGGAAACCCGATACTCCGTTGCTTTCAACCCGGAGAAGGGGAGTAACGAACCGGATTCGCTCTCCCGGTCCGGCAGCCGGCTTGGTGTCTGCCGGCAGGTCAAACCGGCGGTGCACGAAGAGCGGCCTGACGGCACTCCGGAGGTAGGAACTGACAGGTACGCGGAACTGGATCCGGGCCCTGCCAATCAGGCTAACCTCGACCTGTGGGTGGGGAGAGAGCGGCCGCTCGCTCGGATCCAGGCCCGCAAACCTACCTGTCATCTTGAGCAGATCCTGAGCGAAGCCGACGGGGGAATCGAAAGATCTGCGGTTGCTCCTAAGTAGTCGATCCTGAAAAACCGGTAAAAGGCGCATAAATCCTGAAGAAGTTGGGAACGTTGCGGGTAGAATTTCCGCAGTAGAGCTGGGAATTTCCGCACCAAGTGGGG
>JASHRF010000084.1 GCA_030037545.1 Acidobacteriaceae bacterium
GCCCCGGCTTCGCCCAGCCGCAAGCGCCACCGCGTCAGGCTGGAGGCGCCGGCCGGCGCGCGATGCTGAAAGTAGCGCCCCCCTGCCAGCAGGGGTTTTCCACCCAGTGCGCCACCACGTCCTCGTCGCTCAGATCGTGCTGGTGCTTCAGAGAGTGCAGCGCCACCATGCGCCGCGTGGCGATGCCCGGCGCTCCCTGCGTGGCGGGATAGGTCGCGCCCAGCGCCGCCTCGAACGACGCCCAGGCGATCGACTGCCCCAGCCGCATCAAGGGGTGACCCAGGTCCACAATCTGCTCCAGTGCCACCTCGAACATCGCACGCTGCGGATGCTTCGGCTCGCTCTTCGGACGCATCGTCTTCCCCACTTGGTGCGGAAATTCCCAGCTCTACTGCGGAAATTCTACCCGCAACGTTCCCAACTTCTTCAGGATTTATGCGCCTTTTACCGGTTTTTCAGGATCGACGAAATCGCGTAATTAACCGCCCGCCCTCCTCTCCCCATCCCCGATCAATCGGTCTGCACGCCCGCAATGGCACGCCGCCGCCGTTCGTTTCCGCGCAACCACACCACATGAAAGGACTCTCATGCTTCTCGTCGCCACGCTTTTCTCCGTTCACCGCCCGGACACTGCGGATGCTTTCGTTCACGCGCTCCGTCGGGACAGCGGCTGGCAGCGGCTTGCCAGACAACTCGCCCACGGACTGATCGCGACCGACTTGCTCCGCCACCGACAGGACGGGGCTCCGGCGCTCTTCCTCTGCCTCGACTTCTGGATGGCAACTGAGGCTTATCTCCGCGCCTGCCGGTCCGCATGTGTGGCTCGGCGCTACCTGTGGTACGAAAGAATCGTTTGGCCGCGTCGAGGAATTGAAGAAGATTCCCTGCGCACTCCGGTTTCTTTCCTGCGAACCACTCCTGGAGGACATCAGCGAAATCGATTTGCGGGGAATTGGATGGGTACTTTGCGGCGGGATGTCGGGACCGCTGCACAAAGACCGGCCGATGGATCTTCGTTGGGCGGCAGCACTCTATCAAACTGCCCGTTCTGCCGGCGTTCCTTTCCTCTTCAAGCAAGTCAGCCACAATCTCACCGAGCGCGGAATCAACGCCCTGGGCCTCTTCCTTGCCCAGCGTTCCGGCAGACCTGCAGACCCTGAAAGAGTCGATTGCGTCCGTGAATATCCAAAACTCTCGGTTCCTCTCACACTGCCCGCACCGAAAGGCGTGCGCTGGACTGTGGTAGATTGGACAAAGTACCTCCGGACCCACGCTATCTGATCGCCTCCAGCCCTCGTACCAGTCAATAACGGCAGCCTCCTGCGATTGCCTATTACCGGCTCTTGTTGGAGGCTTCTGCTCCATAGAACCACGAACATTCGATCTTCACCGAAAACTCTCTTGAGTCTCAGAGCAGATCGGTTCTCTTCGCTGCATCTCCCTAAAAAAGTGCTGTCAGGCAAAAGAATTTGTCCTTGTAAACCCATCCCTGCACTAACAACCCAACGAGGTGAAGGCCATGCGTGGCCCCATTCGGTCTTTTGGCAGGTCTCGTCCGAGAGATCGCGAGAGATTTAAAGGCGAATCCTAATTCGCACGCAGCTGTACATCTGCGTGCGAAGTGCAGGTGGGTGGCAAAAAAATCGCGGACCCATGCAAGTTTTGTACTCGTGGCATTGGATCCCGAGTAGAGCCCACCTTAGTCTCGCGGCTCTGGCATGGATCTACGCATTGTGTCAGCAAGTATGCCCATCCAACCGACGAGCACAAAAAGCAGGCGATGAAGCGCTATGATCGCCACATCAACAACAGCAGACGCCGGTTGGAGCGTCTATTATAGCTCAACGTCAAACCCATTCGGCGTCTGCATAGAGGGTCAAAATTTATTGCCCATCTATGCAGATGTCGATTGATTCCATCGAGTTCCATTGTCTATATCTGAAAGAGAATTCCTTTCCTTGTAAATAAGCTATAACGCGCTAAAGGAGTTTCGCTTCTTCCAAGCTCGGCGCGTCGCTCCAGAGAAGCCTCAGGCCTTCGAGATTTGGCTTAACCGGCGTAGTTTGTGGATGAGTTGGCCCAATCGCGACTGGCTGGCTTCGTCTGGAAGAAGATGGCCGGGCAGCGCATCCAGAAACCGCGGCTGGGCCAGGAGTGACTGGACGGTTTCAGCGAGATATTTTCTGAGTTCCATCGAAGACGCGACCACTTCATTCATCACCGATTCCCGGCCATCCACCACTGTGATGAAATCTTCAAGATCGTGGCTTGCGAAATAGTCGCCCTTGCCGCGGCCACGAAAGGCTTCGAGCTTGGTCGCCAGAAAATATGGCGCGCTGATCGCGCGCACCGTGAGATCGGCCGATAGTTGATTCGGGCTGGCCGTTCTGAGCGCTCCCGAATACCAGCGATTCGTAAATCCGAGGACGCTGGCATCAAGGGGCATCACATCCAGAGTGAGAGATCCGTACTTCCAGCGGCAGAGAGGCGCCCTTTCGCTGTCGTCTTCACAGAATCCGAGAGCGTGGAGCCGTTCGGAAAAGAGCGTGTATTCCGCATACGATGCGATCTCGGCGATGACATCGACGTCGTAGGTACCGCGCACTGGTGTGGTGCCAGGGTCGTTGACCAGCAGACCCGTAGCGCAGCCACCGACGAAGATGATCTCGGAGAGCAGCGGGCGCAGTTGCCGGGCTGCCAGTATCAGCAGATCAAAATTTGGATTGGGCATTCGCCGGCACCTCCAGTCTTCGCTTCAGTTCCTTGCCGGCGAGTTCGCGCTCTCGTGCTCTACCGTCTCGCAACGCGTCAACCAGGGCCAGCAGTTCATAAAGCCGGGCGTCTGCCAGTGCCGCCTGCGGAACATGCTTATGCAGGGGCTTGAAACTGTACCCGCGAACTTTTCCTTCCGCGTATGGCCAGACGGGCGGCAGATCGCCGGAATCGACGATAGCTTGATTCAGTGGCGACGCCGCGTAGCTCGTCGGTACGCCGCGCGTGGGGGAGCCAGTCTCTGCCGGAAAGACGTACCGGACGCCGTGGAGAAGAAACTCGAGCAGACCGGAGCGGTTGAGCCGGTCGCCTTGCTCCAGGCTGTGAACCAGATGCGAGGCACGGGCGCGCTTGATGGAAGCATAGACTTCGGACGGGTAAATGTAGAGCTCGTTGGCCAAGCGCAGGTAGGGAGGCCGCTCGCCGTTTTCCAGCGAGAGCTTGAGCAGCACGAGGAGGTCGAGAGGTTTCAGCACGCTCTTATTCTACACCAAATCATTCAATATTCAAATAAATTGAATTTAGAATTCAACCAGATAACCCGCTGGATTTATGCCTGAAAAATAGTGCAGATTTGGTCCGGTTTTGGTCCGACCTCCCACACGAAACCGGACGAAACCGGACGAAAATGGACGAAAAGACACGAAGATTCACGAAAAAGACACACCTGTGAATCCGTGTGGAAAACATGCCTAATCTTCTGATCTGCTTGATTTTATTGGGATGAAATTGGAGGCGCGGGCCGGGATCGAACCGGCGCATAAAGGTTTTGCAGACCTCTCCCTTACCACTTGGGTACCGCGCCCTTGGGCTGGCCGCCTCAAACTAATCGGGCCGAACCAAACTCCCTTTACCGGATGGCAGCGGCCAAGGGTGGTTTGGAGCGGGAGACGAGATTTGAACTCGCGACCCTCGCCTTGGCAAGGCGATGCTCTACCACTGAGCTACTCCCGCTTTTCGGCACCTTCAGGCTGAGACGCGACGCCGGACAGCGCCGGATTGCGAATTGTTGCTCCCTCGTAACTGTCCTGAAGATGCTTCAGAGCAAATTCGAGTATACCGGGCGGCCGAGGGCGGGTCAAACCGCAAAAGCGCGCTCAAGCGGACGCGGTCTGCGAGCCCGGCGTTGTGCGCAACCCCTTTTCTTCACGCATAATCTGGCCGTCGCGGATGTGCAGAATGCGGCCGGCGATGGCTGCCGCTTCGGGGTTGTGGGTGATCATCAGCGTGGTCTGGCACAGCTCGCGATTGGAGCGCGCCAGCATCTCCAGAACCGCGCCGGAATTTTTCGTGTCCAAGTTGCCCGTTGGCTCGTCGGCCAACACAATGGCCGGACGGGCGATGAGTGCCCGCGCAATGGCTACCCGCTGTTGCTCGCCGCCACTCAGTTCGCTGGGCAAGTGCTTGAGCCGGCCCTTGATGGAAAGCAGCTCGCTCAGATGGTCGAGATACTGGCGGTCCATCGGCTCCTTACGGCCGCTGATGGTGTAGGCGATCTCGATGTTGCCCATAGCCGACAGTGTGGGCAGCAAGTTGAACTTCTGGAAGACGAAGCCGATGCGATGGCGGCGCAGGCGGGTGCGCGCAGCGTCGTTCAGCGTGGCAAAATCGGTGCCGTCGATCAGGATTCTACCTTCGGTGGCCCGGGTCAGGCCGCCCAACAGGTAGAAGAGCGTGGATTTGCCCGAGCCCGACGGCCCCACGATGGCCACAAACTCACCCGGCTCGATCGCTACCGACACGTCGTGCACCGCAACCACCCGGACGCGGCCTGCGGCGTAGATTTTGGTCAGATTTTCGGCCTCAATGATCGGCCCTGCGGACGTAGACGGCACACTCGACATTGTAAATGGGATGCGCCGCGTGCAGGGATCCACGCTCAAAGCCGAGGGAAGCAAGGCGTTCGGAACCTCCAAATCGGAAATGGAAGGAGCGGAGGCCTTGCGGTCCCTGTCCCTTAAGGTCCGCCAAAACTATCCGCTGGTGGCTGCCTTCCAGCGCAGCCGATGCCGGTTGCGCCACATTCGGCTCAGGCCGATGAGCCGGAGGACGGCACCACAGCCAATCCCAGTCCCGGTCCGGAGGACAGCACCAGCTTGCCCTTGTCCACGATCACGCCGCGATAAGGGTCGTTGGAGAGCAGCAGATTGCCATCCAGGTCGCAATAATCGACTAGTGGCGACAGGTGCGCGGCCGCGGTCACGGAGCAGGAACTCGAGACCATGCAGCCCAGCATCACTTTCAAGTTCACCGCGCGCGCGATTTCGATCCAGCGGCGAGCCTCCAGAATCCCTCCGGACTTGTCGAGCTTCACGTTGATGCCATCGTAGAATTCCGGGAGCCGGGAAATCATGGACGCATCGGTGCAGGCCTCGTCGGCAAAGATGGGCAAGTGAACCTTGCTGCGCACATATTTTGTCTCCTCCAGCATGTGCGCGGGCATGGGCTGCTCCACGTACTCGATGCCCTGCGTCTCCAGCCAGTTAATCTTGCGGATGGCCTCTTCCTTATCGGTCCAGCCTTCGTTGGCGTCCACGCGGATAGGTTTCTTGGTCACGCTGCGCACGGCCTCGATGGTTGCCTCATCGGTGTCGAGACCGACTTTGACCTTGAGCACGGGATAGTCCTTCGCCTCGAGAGTCTTCTGGCGAGTGATGGCCGGGGTATCGATGCCGATGGAGAAATCGGTGATGGGAGCGTCGGCTGGATCGAGGCCCAGGAAGCGGTAGAGCGGCATATCCAGCTTCTTGCCCAGCCAATCGAAGAAAGCAATATCCACGGCGGCCATGGCCGCGCGCTGATGGTCGCCAAGCGCCTTGCGAATCTGCGCCAGAGTTTTTTCGTACATCCAGGGATCGCCGGACGCGATCTGGGCGAGGATGGCATTGATGGCCTGCTCTGCCTGAGCGGGATATTCCTTGTAGCGAATGATGGGTGCGCCTTCGCCGTAGCCGGTGAGGCCGTCGCGCTGGTATTCGACATTCACCGTGTCGCGATACGTGCTCGATGACATGGTGGTGGTCCAGGTGTGGCGCAGCATCAGGCGCTTAAGGCCGCAACGGACTTGGCAACCGCCGTTGGCTTCGAGGGTCATGGCCTGAGCTCCCAATGGGGTCGCGGCTGCAACACCCGCCGCGGCTGCCATCTTCAAGCAATCTCTGCGACTGATCACTTAATCCTCCGTGCCGTTACCAGCAGTTTTGTCCAGGGCATATCGTCGAGGCGGCTGATCTGAACCCCGGGGTGGTCGTGCGTAGTGTCGTGAATAAATTCGCCGTTACCAAGGTACATTGCGGTGTGCGTAATTCGGCTGGCGCTGGCGCCGAAAAACAGCAAATCGCCCGGCTGCAGATCTTCACGCCTGACCGTGATCACGTCGCTCCACGCCGCCTGCAAATCGGCGTCGCGGGGCATTTCAATGCCGCGCTGCCGCACCAGCATCTGCGTGAAACCGGAACAGTCGAAGCCGAAGCTGGAGACTCCGCCCCAGGTGTATGTGATGCCCAGGAATCGGCGCGCCAGGAGCAGAGTGGCCTCAATGCTGAGCGGCGCGGAATCGACGCCGATATCGCCGCGCTGCACCCACGCGGTCTGTCCATCGACTAAGCGCACCTGAATCCAGCGCCCGGAGCTGGCCGCCGAGAGCGTTTCCAGGCGCGCTTCCCACGGCAACCGCAGCAGGGGCGCATGGAGCGTCACGTTAGGTTCGCGATAGACATTGGCGCTCAGCGCCGCGATGCGCAAGGCTTTGCCATCGGGAGCGTAGGGGCCGGCATCGAGAGGCTTTACATCCGCGATCTGGACCCAGCCGGCGTAACCGTCCGCGGTGTGGATGTCGTACCAGCCTGCCTGCTTTTGGAACGAGAGCACGTCAGTGCCGTAGATGGCCTGCGACACGACGTCGCTTTCCGCGCTGGGGTTGCGGTACATGTCGATGACCGGTCGGCTCACAACGAGGTCCGCGCCGGAAACGGATTTTTGCGCGCAAGCCGGGGACGCCAGCGACAGAAGCAGAGCGAGGGCTGGGACGACGGCGCAGATCAGTCGCGCACCGGCACGCAGACGCCGAAGCGCGGCGCCTGCGTGCCGCGGTAGAGCCGGGGTCTTATACATGGTTGTTATCATGTTATACTCCCGCAGGCGTGCCTACCCGGAAGCGGCGAATACTCAATGTATGACCAGCCTGGCGGCCATATCCGCTTGCGCGCGGTAGAAAGGATGAGCCGGTGAGCGTGGCGCAGATTCTCTGCGAATTCGGATCAGTGGATGGTCTGCTAGATGTATAGTATACCTGTTCAACAAACGCCCTGACAGCGCAGCGCTAAACATGATGACAAATAAGAATCGGCCCTTGAATTGTCTGTTTGCTGCTCGCTCGTTGCTGCTCGTAATTCTCTTGATAAGCGTTCTTCCGGCATGCGCCGCTGTCGGCACGGCGCGGCCGCCGCTGATCCCGCAGCCGCGCGAGTTTGCCGCACGAGAAGCTCTTTCGCTGGCTGCCGGGGTGCGCATCGCCGCTCCCGATGGAAATGCGGAGTACCGGTTTGCGGCGGAGGATCTGAAACAGGATCTCGAGGCGCGGGGCGTGCGGCTGCGCGATTCGGCCACGGCGGTGCACATTTACCTGCTGAGCGACGAGAGCAATTCGGCGCGCAAATTGCTGCAGCGTGAGGGAATGACTTTTGACCCGGCGATGCAGCCGGAAGGATATGTGCTCCTGACCGGAAAGCGCAAGGCATATGTCATCGGTCACACGGGAACGGGCGTGTTCTACGGTGTACAGACGCTGAAACAACTGGTTACGGCGGGCGGCGATGGGCCCATGCTGACGGGCGCGGTCATCCGCGACTGGCCGGCCATGCGCTGGCGTGGCGTTCACGACGATCTGTCGCGCGGGCCGGTGCCTACGCTCGCGTTTCAGGAATTGCAGGTTCGCACCTTTGCCGCCTATAAGCTGAACGTGTACTCGCCGTATTTTGAGAACACCATGCAGTATGCGTCGAATCCGCTTCCGGCGCTGCCGGGAGGCTCGATTTCCGCCGCCGACGCGCGGACGCTGGTCGAATATGCTCAGCAGTACCATGTCACGATCGTGCCCGAGCAGGAAGCATTCGGCCATCTGCACAAGGTGCTGACTTGGCAGCAATATGCGCCTCTTGCGGAAATTCCCAACGGCGCGGTGCTGACGCCGGAACAGCCTGGATCGATGCAGTTGATCGTGCAGTGGTTCGACGAACTAGCAGCGATCTATCCGGGACCGTTTCTGCACATCGGCGCGGACGAAACCGCCGAACTGGGCCAAGGGCAGACGGAGAGCGCGGTGCGGGAGCGCGGCCAAGGCGCGGTGTATATTGACTTTCTTACCCAGATCCATCAGTCTCTGGCACCCCTTCATCGCCGGCTCTTGTTCTGGGGAGACGTAGCCATGCGCAGCCCCGACCTTGTCCCGCGCCTTCCTCACGACATGGTTGCCGTGCCCTGGCATTACGAGCCTGAGCCGCAAGGCTTCGCGCATTGGCTTGATCCGTATACTCACGCCGGCATGGAGACGTGGGTTTCGCCGGGCGTGAACAACTGGAGTCGCGTGTGGCCCAACTTCAACCTGGCGCTCGGGAACATTCAGGGATTCGTAGCCGCGGGGCAGAAAGCCGGTAGCACCGGCATGTTGAACACCATCTGGAACGACGATGGCGAAGGGTTATTTCTCGAAGACTGGTATGGAGTGCTCTTCGGCGCAGCGGCCGCATGGCAAGCGGGCACGAGCGACATTGCCCAGTTCCAGCAGGATTACGGACCGGTTTTTCATGGAGACGCGAGCGGCGACATCGACGACGCGCAACGCGCATTGATGGCCGCCCAGCGGGCGCTGGCGCAAGCCGGTCTGGGCGATGGGCACGATGCCTATTTCTGGGTGGACCCGTGGAGCGCCGAGGGGCAGAAAATTGCGGCCAAGCTTCGGCCCGCAGGTGCCGAGGTGCGGCTGGATGCAGAGCGTGCCCTGACCCTGATTGCGAAGGCCCGGGCCGCCGGTACGCTGCGCAACACGGAAGCGCTGGACGCCATGGACCTAGGCGCGCGGCGCATCGATTTCATGGTGTTCAAGTTTCAGGCGGCGGATCAGATCGCTGCCAGCTACACGCGCCTGTACGACGGGCAGAAGGACCGGTCAATTTCCATTCATAGCTCGCGTGACCTGTGGAATATGGCCGGTGTCAATGGCCTCTGCGAGGATCTGCGCGACGGATACAATTATTTGCGCACGCGCTATAGCGATGTGTGGCTGATGGAAAATCGGCCCTACTGGCTGGATAACGTAACCGCGCGCTACGATGCCGCCGCCCAATTGTGGATGGAGCGCGGCGACAAGCTGCTCGCGGCCCGCGAACAGTGGCATGAAGATCGTACGCTGCCTCGGCCCGAATCGATCGGCATTCCGCCGAAGGATGCCGCTCCATAGGAGCTGCGGAAGAGCTCAAGTGTGAGTTCTTTGTGACAGGGCGCGAGTTTACTCGTGCCGATAGAGCCAACCAAAGCGACGGGGTTTTAGGCCTGAGGGATAACTTTTGACGGGAGAGACGGAGGAAATGCATGGCGACGCGCAGAAATCCCACAGGGGCTGAAGCCCGCAATGGGTTCGTTGCGCTTGCCGCACGAGTACACTCGTCCCCTGATTCAAAGCCTGTCGCTGGAATATGCTCGGGCATTTGGATCCTCATGTTGCTCGTGGCCGTGTGCATCTACCCAGCCGGAGCGCAGGACCGGTTTTCCTCCATCGAAGAGATTGTGAATCAGGCCATGGCAGAGCATAGGCTTCCCGGCGCGGTGGTGATTGTGGGTCACCACGGCCGGATCGTGTACCGCCGCGCCATCGGGATGCGCTCGCTCGAACCCACGCGGGAAAAGATGACGCTCGACACCATCTTCGACATGGCCTCGCTCACCAAGCCGCTAATGACGGCTGCGGCGGTGATGCAGCTTTACCAGGAGGGTAAAATCGGCGTCGACGAGCCGGTAGCGAAATATCTGCCGGAATTCGCGGCCAACGGCAAGCGCGACATCACCATTCGTGACCTGCTGACGCATTATTCGGGGTTGCCGCCCGACCTGCCGCTCACCACTCCGTGGAAAGGGAAAGAGGCCGGTTATCAACTGGCATTCGGTATCGCGCCGCTGCGCCCGCCAGGGGTGCAGTTCCAGTACAGCGACATCAATTTCATCGTGCTGGGTGCGCTGGTGGAGCGAGTTTCGGGGATGCCGCTGGATGAGTACGTGCTGCGGAATATCATTCAGCCGATGAAGCTCAAGCACACGCGTTTTCTGCCCCCCGAGTCGTGGATTCCGCGCATAGCCCCCACGCAGTGGGAGCACGGAGCAGCGGCTTCGGGCGTGCCGGGATCGAAGACTTTTCCCGGCGACGTGATGTTGCGTGGAGTGGTACACGACCCCACCTCGCGGCGCATGGGCGGCGTGGCCGGCCACGCGGGGCTGTTCAGCGACGGCCACGATGTAGCCGTCTACGCGCAGAATCTGCTCAACCGGCTGGCCGGGCGCAAGAGCAAGTTCCCTCTGTCGCGGAGGGTGCTCGAAAAAATGGTGGCTCCGGAGCAGGCGGCGACTGGAACCGCATTGCGGGGGTTCGGCTGGGACATCGATTCGCCCTACTCCAGCAACCGGGGCACGCTTTTTCCGGTGGGATCTTTTGGGCATACGGGGTTCACGGGCACTTCGCTGTGGATCGATCCGGTGAGTAATTCCTACGTGATTGTGCTCGCTAATGCGGTTCATCCCAACGGGCCCAAGGGCATCACGGCAGTGCGCGGAAAAATTGCCGATGTGGCAGCAGTGGCGCTGGGCATCCACTCGGATGGTGGTTCGCTGGCGGCTCACATTACCGGCTACAACGAGTCGCTGAGCGGGATGCGGCGCTGGGCGGCGCGCAATGGAAACGTGGAGACCGGCATCGACGTGCTGGAGAGCAGCCACTTCGCTGAGCTTGCCGCGCTGGCTCAAGGCCATGGCGGCCGGCTGAGGCTGGGGTTGCTCACCAACCAGACCGGCGTCGACGCCCAGGGAAGACGCACCATCGACGTGCTCTTTCACGACGCGGCTGCGGCGGTTCCGGGGCTCGCGCTCACCACGCTCTTCAGTCCCGAACATGGAATCGCCGGCTCGTACGACCAGCCCGGCGTGCCCAACTCGACCGACGCCGCCACGGGGCTTCCGATTGTCAGCCTATATGGGTCGACCGCCGCGCAACGCCATCCCTCGCTCGAGACCCTGCGCAGCCTGGACGCCGTGGTCATCGATCTGCAGGATGCGGGCGTGCGCTTCTACACCTATGGAGCAGTGCTGCGATATTTTCTTGAAGCGGCGGCAAAAACCGGGACGCAGATTGTGGTGCTGGACCGGCCCGATCCGATCAACGGCGCGTTTGTGCAGGGGCCGGTGTCCGATACGGGCGCCGAAAGCTACGTCGATCCCATGCCCATCCCAGTGCGGCATGGCATGACGCTGGGTGAACTGGCCCGCTACGACAACCAGCAACTCGATCTGCACGCGCCGCTCACCGTCATCGCCATGAAGGGATGGCAGCGCGGCGACTGGTACGACTCCACCGGCCTCAAGTGGGTGAATCCCTCGCCCAATCTTCACGATGTAGAAGAGGCCACGCTGTATCCCGCCCTGGGACTGGTGGAGACGACGAACATCTCGGTGGGCCGGGGAACCGATACTCCCTTCGATCAGTTCGGTGCGCCCTGGATTGACGGGCGGGCTTTGGCGCTATTTCTCAACCGCCGCGATCTGCCCGGCGTTCGCTTCTATGCTGTCGACTTCACGCCCGCGCAGCCGTATCCCTATGCCGGCCGGCTCTGTCATGGAGTGCGCATCGTGGTCACCGATCGCAACGTTCTGGATGCGCCTGAGCTGGGGGTCGAAATCGCTTCTGCCCTGCACCGCTTCTATGCGGATCAGTATCAATTACAAAAGATGAACACGCTGCTGGTCAATCGCACGGTGCTCGATGAACTCGAAAGCGGGGAGGGCCCGGAGGAAATCGCAGATGAGTGGCGTGCGGACCTGGAAGCATTTGAGCAAAAGCGGCAGGCCGCGCTGCTCTATTAGAGCGGAACCAGAGTAACCGTACCCTCGCGTTGGTTTGTGTGGGGTGTGTCTTTTTCCTGAGGAAAAAGCCACTTGGCTGAGGTGGCTCCGGGCCGCATCTACTCTGGTTCCACTGCAGGATCGATGAGCGTGCCTCCACCTTCTCTCACGGAAGCGGCGCAGCCCGCGCGGAGCGCAGATGGAGGTCGAAGAATTCTGCCGTTGAGGTGTAAGCCGTCATCCAGTCGCGGTGCAGCAGGAAATCGTGAACCTCATCCGGGAAAACCAGCACCTGCGTATCTACCTTCCGCTGGCGAAGCGCCGCCGCCAGTTCCACGGTCTGCAAAAACGGGACCTCATCGTCGTTATCGCCCTGGATGAGCAGCACCGGCGAACGCCAATATTTGACGGCCGCCAGAGGTGAGGACCGCCACGCCAGCCGCCATCGGGCATTGACGTCGGGAGCGGTATCGGAGATGCGGAAGTTTTGCGGATTATCGATGTTCCAGTCGTGAACTCCGGACATGTCTACGCCGGCGGAGAACAGGCTTGACGCCCGAGCCAGCGCGAGAGCGGTGAGAAACCCGCCCCAACTGCCACCCCAGATGCCGATGTGCGCGGGCTCGACGTCGCAGCGGCTGCGCAGATAGAGCGCCGCGCCTTCCACATCGCGAAACTCGCTGGCGCCGGTGGGCCCATATTGCAGCGCCTCGCGGAAATCGAGCCCATATCCAATGCCGCTGCGATAGTTGATGGCCAGAACCACATAGCCGCGGCTGGCCAGGTACTGGTTCATCGCGTAGGCGTTGGAGTAGTAGCCCATGGAATGCCAGCCCAGCAGCATCTGGCGCTGCGAGCCGCCGTGAACGAAGACCACGGCGGGATGGGGCTCGCACCGGCCGCTCCCCGGCGGAAGAAACAGATCCGCGTGGATCTTCATGCCGTCGGTTGCAGAGTAGACCACCGGCTGCGGCGCAACCATCTGGGCGGCGGGAAAATCCGCGGGGATGGTTTGGGGCGCAAGGTCGCGCGTCAGGCTCGATTTGCCGAGCACTTCCGGCCGCATCGGAATGCTGGCGTCGGAGTGCATCACGGCGATGATTTGATCGTCGCTGCCAACCACCGGCTGAGTCTCAATTCCCTGGCCGTGGGTCAGCGCGATGGGAGCGCTGCCCGTGGCTGTGACTTCCCAAATATGCCGCCGCTCGCTGTCGCCCTGGTTCGAGGAATAGACGACCATTTTGCGATCGGGGCTGAGCGAAGCGTTCTCCGCTTCGAATTCTCCCGGCGTCAGCAGGTGCGCCGGTCCACCTTGCGATGGCGCTGCGTACAGATGGAGCCAGCCGTCGCCCTCCCAGGGAAAAATGAGACGATAGTCCGCCGTCCAGAAGAGCTGTTGATCGGAGTCGAGGCCGCGAAAGACGCTGCCCTGGCCCGGTGCGGCCTTCCAGATTTCATGGCCCTCGCCAGTGGTTGCGTCGGCCACGCGGATTGACCATGGACGGCCGGCGCGTTGCGGCCCGTCGAAGTCCTCGTCTTTGAAGTAGGGAACCCGAATGAAGGCGATCTTTTGGCTGTCCGGCGACCACGCCGGATAGCTATCGTGATCGACGCCGGGATCGACGAAGGTGAGAGTCTCGTCAGCCGGAGAGAACACGCCGATAAAGCTGTGGCTGCCGCGGTCGCTGACAAAGGCGAGCTTGCTGCCGTCCGGCGACCAGGTGAAGGATTTCAAGTCGCCGAAAACATGGATCGACTCAGGTGGCTTGACGCCGATGTCGTCCGGCTTCTCATACCAGATTTGCCCGTCGGAAAACCATGTGACCAGATTGCCTGTTGGAGAGAATGTGGGCGAGCGTCCCTTGCCAACCTGTCGCGGCGCGCCGCCAGCGAGCGAGACCATCCACACGTCCCGGTCCGCGCCCGAGGGAAAGTGCGCCGGATTGGGAGGGGCGTGCTCGGGGTTGTCCGACGAGTCGCCGCGCACATAGAGGATCGATTGCGCGTCGGCAGACCACGTGAGCGCGTCGATCTGCTGGCCGTCGTCGAGGGCGTAGTCTGTGACCTGGTGCGAGTCGTATCCTGAGGGCCCGGCCGCGGGCAGCGCCACCCAGATGTTTCTCTTCCCTTCCGCATTCGAGACCCAGGCAAATGCGTCCCTGGCAGGCGCTGCGGTCAGGTCAGAATTGAAGGGCGCGCCCATCACTTGGCTGAGGGTAAATTGCTTCTGCGCCGGAAGCTGGGCCACGGCAACGAAACAGAAACACAAAGACAGAATGCTCAGGCCGAGAACGCGACCAATTGGGGACATTGGTGACTCTCCTGTATATTCAAAAGATTGTAACGCCGATGGATTCACATGGCGCTATCGGTGCAATCACACGCTAGTACGGAGATCACCCTTGGTAGGCGGAAACCGTCTTGTTGTGATTCGGCCGCTCCGGGTGTTCAAATTTGGATTCCGGGTCTTCTGCTCTCGATGCGGATTCTCAGCTCAAACCGCGTGAGGCCGGGTCGCGGAACAGGCGGGAGATGGCTGGACAATCAGAGCCGGAGCGAAATGATTCCTGAAGCAAAATCGTCGTCACGGCTGCGGCCAATCGCGCGGCGCATGGAGTTCGTTGTGCTATTGGCGGCCTTCCTGCTCGTGCGCACCTGCTGCGCCCAGCAAGGCTCCTATCTTAGCGAACAGCCGGTTCGCGCCAGTCATGCCGTGGTGGTTACGGTCCACCATTTGGCCACGGACGCGGGGGTGCAGATTCTACGCCATGGCGGCAATGCGGTTGATGCGGCCGTCACGATTGGATTCGCGCTCGCCGTGGTGTATCCCTTTGCCGGAAATCTGGGCGGCGGCGGGTTCATGCTGGTGCATCAGGCCGATGGCAAGAACATCTTTATCGATTACCGCGAGCGCGCTCCATTGGCGGCTACTCCAAACATGTATCTCGACGCGCAGGGTAATGTAATTCCAGACGCGAGCATCATCGGCTATCGCGCCATCGGAGTGCCCGGGTCGGTGGCGGGACTAGTGTACGCGGAGAAGAAATACGGCCGGCTGGGCCTTGCCAATGTGATACAGCCGGCCATCCGCCTGGCGGCCGATGGCTACGTGCTCACCGCTGAGGAGGCGCAGGAGCTACGCGATCCGCATCTTGCCGATTTCCCCACCTCGCACCGGATCTTCCAGCGCGACGGCAACTACTACCGCGCGGGCGAGATCTTCCGGCAGCCGGAGCTGGCAGCCACGCTGCGCAAAATCGCCGCCGACCCCGCAGACTTCTACCACGGCGAGATGGCCCGCGAGATAGCCGCTGCCATCCAGCAGGGTGGGGGCTTGATCACGGTCAAAGATCTCGCGGCGTACACCGCAAGAGAACGCACGCCGGTGGTTGGAAGCTACCGGGGTTACACGATTGTGAGCGCGCCGCCGCCGTCCTCTGGCGGCATCACGTTGATCGAAGCGCTCAACATTCTGTCCGGCTACAGTCTGCAGAAACTCGGCGACCGCACACCGGTGGAGATGCATCTGATCGTCGAAGCTTTCCGGCGCGCCTTCATGGATCGCAACGACTATCTCGGCGATCCCGATTATGTGAAGATGCCGGTGGCCCAGATGCTCAGCCAAAGCTACGCAGCGGCGTGGCGCGCAGGCATCCAGCCCGACCGGGCAACACCCTCGGCGGAGCTGCGCAGACCATCGGGATTCCTACCGCCGCCGCCTACCATGGCCGATGTGCGTCAGGAGGCGGCCGATACCACCCACTATTCCGTCATGGATGCCCAGGGTGACGCCGTTGCCGTGACCACCACCCTCAATGGCGCATTCGGCTCGCAGGTGACGGTGCCAGGCCTCGGATTCCTGCTCAACGACGAGATGGACGACTTTGCATCGAAACGGGGCGTGCCGAACATGTACGGTTTGATTCAGGGCCCGGCTAACTCCATCGCGCCGGGCAAGCGTCCGCTCTCCAGCATGACCCCGACCATCGTGCTGAAAGACGGCAAGGTGCGCTTCGTGCTCGGCTCGCCGGGCGGCGCGCGCATCATCACCACAGTCGCGAATATTTTTCTCAGTTCGGCCGACGAGGGATTGAATATCCAGGCTTCAGTCGATGCGCCGCGCTTCCATCAGCAATATCTTCCCGACGTGGTCGATCTGGAGCCGGGATTCGCCGATGCCACGATCGCCAGCCTGCGCGCGCGCGGATACACGCTCAAGATCGGCGGCCACTGGAGCGACGGCGAGTGTATCGAAGTCGATCCCCGCACCGGGGAGCTGGAAGGCGGTCAGGATCATCGCAGCAACTTCGGCAAAGCGGCGGGATATTAGCGGCGACGATTGCCAAGCCGAGACCTGGGCGCAAATTTCTGAGGGGCGAATGGAATGAAGAGATGGATCTGGTATGCGATCGCATGTGTTCCCGCGTTCGGCGCGGCCCTGCCGTTGGCGGCACAGAAGGCTGCGTCCGCCGCTGGGCCAGTTGAGTTGCGGGTCGACGGACTTAAAACGCCGCTCGGAATCGATGACCCAGCGCCGCGCTTCTCCTGGCAATTGAACGATTCGGCGCGCAGAGCCAGGCAGACTGCCTACGAGGTGCTGGTGGCCTCGCGGCCTACGCTGCTGCGCAAGGGCAAGGCGGATGTATGGGATAGCGGCCGTATCGATTCGGGCGAATCACTGAATGTGCGCTACGGCGGCCCTGCCGTGGCTGCCAGTACGCGCTACTTCTGGCAAGTCAAGGTGTGGGATGCGAAAGGCAAACTCTATCCCAATGGAGAAACCGGCTGGTGGGAGACCGGCTTACTTACTCAGGATGCCTGGCGCGGACAATGGATCGGCTACGAGACGGCGGAGGAGGCCGCGGTGCGCCACGCGCCGGCGGCGTGGATCGCCAATCCCGATGCAGACGTCTTAGCGAAGGAAAAGAGCAGCGAGGAACGCTTCGCCTATCGGGCTACGGTGACACTGGACAAGCCGGTGCGCTTCGCAGTGCTCTACGCTACCGCACAGGACACGGTTGCGGCCTGGATCGACGGCACCGAGGTGCTTGCGGCCGACGCCATGCCGGTGTATGAGCAGATGCCGTGGAAGAAGTTCGTGCTCACCGAGGTCACGGGCACGCTTCATTCCGGCGCCAACGTGCTGGCCCTGGAGGCAGTGCGCTACGGAACGAGCGCCGAAGCGCCTCCGCTGATGGCCACGCTGGCGGTGGAATACAGCGACGGAAGCTGGGCTACGTTTTCCAGCCAGCCCTCCTGGAAAACGGCAATCCATCCGGGTCGGGGCTGGCAGAAGCAGGACTTCGACGACGCAGGATGGAAGCCTGCCGTCGCCTGGACACAGCCCACCGCTCCCAATTCGGAACCACTGCATCCCGCGTGGATTCCGGACTCGGTGAAGGCTCTGCGCCGCACATTCACGGTCAGCGCGCCGGTGAAGTCGGCGCGGCTCTATGCTACGGCCCTGGGAGCGTACGAGCTTTTTCTGAACGGCAAGCGGGTGGGGAACGATGTGATGGATCCCGGATGGACGGATTATCGCGAGCACGTGAAGTACCAGACCTTCGATGTGACCGCGCAGCTCGCTCGCGGAGAGAATGCGCTGGGGGCGCTGCTGGCTCCGGGGTGGTACGAGAGTGCGCTCGAATGGTCTCAGCAACCCAACTGCTACGGCGACACGCCGCCGGCGCTGCTTGCCCAGTTGCGGATCGAGCATACCGACGGCAGCGTGGAATGGTTGACGACGGACGGCGGTTGGCAGGCCAGGCCGTCCAACATCCTTCACTCCGAAATCTACGATGGGGAAAGCCAGGACGGGCGGCTGGCGCAGCCCGGCTGGAGTACGGCGCGCTTCGATGCGCGGGGATGGACGAGCGTGCTGACCATCGACCCGAAGCCGGCGAAGATTGAAGCCCAAGATTTTCCACCCATTCGCGTGGAGCGCACGGTGGCGGCTGTCGCTCTCACCGAGCCGCGGCCGGGCGTTTACGTGTACGACTTCGGGCAGAATCTTGCCGGAGCTGAAACGGTTCGCGTTTCAGGGCCGGCTGGTACCAAAATCCGGTTACGTTTTGCCGAGGTTCTCAATGCCGACGGAACCCTCTATACCGCCAATCTGCGCACGGCGAAGGCCACAGATCACTTCATCCTGGCCGGCAAGGGTCAAGAAGAGTTCACGCCGCAGTTCACCTACCATGGATTCCGCTACGCCGAGCTGACGGGCCTGCCCACCGCGCCGGACAAAAACGCTGTCACGGCGGTGGTCTTTCACACCGACGCGCCTTTTAACACACAGCTCACCACCGGCAGCGCGATGGTGAACAGGCTGTGGAGCAACATTCTGTGGGGACAGCGGTCGAACTTTATGAGCGTGCCCACGGATTGCCCACAGCGCGACGAACGGCTGGGCTGGATGGGCGATGCGCAGGTGTTCTGGCGCACGGCTTCTTACAACATGAACCTGGCCGCCTTCTCGCGCAAATATGCCGGGGATATGCGCGGCACGCAGGCGGGGGTGCCCTTTTACGGCATCTATTCGCCGGGCACGACCATGGAGCGGTCGTCCTTCGCAGCAGGCTGGAGCGATGCGGGAGTGATCATTCCCTGGACCTCCTGGTTGCAGACCGGCGATACCAGCATCATCGAGCAGAATTGGGCCGCAATGGTGAAGTACCTCGCCGCCATTGAAGCAGCCAATCCTGACGGTCTTTGGAGTCACGAATCCGGAAACGACTTTGGCGACTGGCTTGCACCGGAGGGCAAGACCGATCAGACGCTCATCGCGACGGCGTACTGGGGATACGACGTGAGCCTGATGCGGCAGATGGCCCACGCCACCGGCCGCAGCGAAGAAGAGGAGAGATACGCGCAGCTGTTCGACAAGATTCGCGCTGCGTTTCAGAAGCAGTTTGTGCGCGCGGACGGCTTTGTGGCCGGCGCCGGTCCCGGAGATGCAAAGGACAAAGGAGGGGACACGCAGACCGGTTACGTACTGGCGTTGCACATGAACCTGCTGCCGGACAATCTGCGCGCTGCGGCAGCGCAAAAGCTGGCAGCGAAGATTGAAGCCAACCACGACCTGCTGGGCACGGGTTTTCTGGGCACGCCGTATCTGCTGGAGGAGCTGACCAAGGCCGGTTATGCCGATCTTGCCTACACGTTGCTTCTTAATACACGCTACCCATCGTGGGGCTACATGGTGGAGCACGGCGGGACAACGATGTGGGAGCGCTGGAATGGCGACCAGAAGCTCAACGACCCATCCATGAACTCCTTCAACCACTATGCGTATGGCGCGGTGGGAGCCTGGATTTACCGCTATGCGGCGGGCGTAGATGCGACCGCGCTCGACGCAGGCTTCCATACGGTCGTGCTGCATCCGGTTTTTGACGCGCGCCTGGGCAGCGTTGATTTCGATTATCAATCCGCGTACGGCCTGATTCATTCCGGCTGGACGGTGAAGGGGGATTTGGCCGAGTGGCATGTGACGATTCCCGCCAATTCGACGGGATGGCTCGCGTTAAGCGACAACGAGGCTGCAAAGTACATGCTCCAGGGAGTGCCGCTCGGCGCAAGCGGGCTGGTAAAGAGGCAAACGCGAGAGGGCGAAAGCGGATTTGAGCTGCAGGCAGGGCAATACGCGTTCGAGGTCAAGCTTTAGTACCGCATCTCAGGGATGTGGCCTCCCATGCCTCAAAAGCGAGACCTGGGGCACCCAAGCTCGTGGGCATGATTACGAAATCATGAAATCAGCGTAGTCGTAAGGAAGGCGATCGAAGCTCCGAAGATCGGAGCCGTTGCTGCCGGAGCCTGGCCGCTCCGCCGACGGCGGTGCGCAAGGTGGAGATTCCCAAGCCGCAAGGCGGGGTACGCACCCTGGGCATCCCGACGGTGTGGGATCGTCCGATTCAACAGTCACCCAATCAGGTACTGCAACCGCTGTTCGATCCGGAGTTTTCCTCAAGACGCGCGAGATCGGCATCGCTTAACCGCTCCGTCAGCTTCAGATCGTAGATCTGCTTCGTCAAGCCGAAGTCTTCCATACCACCGGCTGCCGAAAGGAACTGTTGCAACTGCGCAACCGATACCGTCTGCGTCACATTGGGCTCTTCCGCCGCTGGCGACGGGATAGCCCCCGCAAGCAGAATCAAAACAGGTAACTTCCGCCCTCGATTGCGCGGTTCTTTTGTGAGTTTCCTGGAGACCGCTTGATCCCTTCCAAAATGTACGCTGTGGCACGCCAGAACTCAATCCGGGCGAAAAGAGCGGCCGCTTTTCTTGACTGGAGAGTGCCATATTCCCTGGCCGGTTCAGGCTCGCTCTCAACAGCTTTAGGAATGTCGCACCTTGTCTAATGCTGGGCTGAGCCGAGATGACTTTTGTTGGACCATCAACGGGCATGACCCTTAGTGGAACGGCGGGGCCTCGCACGGGAACGCAGCCTATATGAAGTCCCGGTTCGACCCAATGGGGCTGGTTTCGTTGCTGGAAATGCAGCAGCGCTTCTCGCCTGTTTCATGAACCGCCGGATGCGGAACCGCACGTCCGGTGGTGTGGGAGGACGGCAGGCGTGCTCCCCTGCCTCCTGCCCGATCTGGCGTAATCGGAGGGACTAGAAATGGTAAGCGACGCCCACGGTGGGCTCGAACATATTCCACCACTTGTTGGTAGAGGCGTTGGGGATGCTCATTGTGGGCACCTTGGTCACCAGGCCGCGGTACTCGGCGCGAATGTCGAAGCTGGGGCTGATTTCGTAAGCAAAACCCGCTCCATACATCGCGCCCACGGCGGTTTGCTGCTTGGCGTCGAGCGTCCTGGTGGCGGAATTGCGGATGGGAAGGAAAATAATGCCTGCCGGACCGGCCTCCGCGAAGGGATTCCAGTTCTTGAAGACGAAGGAGCGAACAAAACCTCCCGAAGCCTCCTGGGTGCGCAGCAGAACGTTATAGTTGTCCACGTTATTGATGTAATAGCGGATGTTGTTCTGGTAGTCGATGCCATAGTTGGCTTCAAGAGCCGTGTTGGGGGTGAGCATGAAGCGATAGCTAAGCAGGGCGCCGTAGCCGGTCGTCGAGTCCACGTAAACAGCGGTCGACGAGGCAATGAAGGGCTCGATCAACCCGGTACCGCTCAGGCTGATGTCCTGGCGGCTTTCCTGAGCACGGCCCGCGGTCGCAAACGCGGCCAGCAGGAAAACGACAAAAGCGGTCTTCTTCATTCGGTCCAGATCCTCACGACTGTCAACCGGGGGCTGACGAACTTCTCGATGGCGGGTCCCCGGCGAACGGCGAGAACCCACTCTCAGAATTGTAACTGCCCGGATTGGTCCCGGGCCGCGGCTTAAAGGCTGTATCCAGAATAGACGGTCCCGGTGCCGAATCCCTAGTAGCGTGTTCCCGGAGCTCTCTTCCGTTGTTCCCTTGTTCGCTCGTTTCCTGCCTTTTCCACTTGGAAATAGAACGGCGGTCCCTGCTGGTGGGCCAGCTTGCGCAGCGTGCGCAGGAAGGCGCGCGCCGCGTAGGAGAGCATAGCCTGGCGGCGATGCACCAGGCGCAGCACGCGCTGAATTTCGAGTTCATCGACGGGCACGCGCACCAGCGCGCCGGTTTCGAGCTCGCGGGCCACGGTGAGGTGCGGCGCCAGCGCCAGGCCGTTGCCCATGGCCACAAACAGCTTGATGGCCTCGATCGTGGGTAGCTCGATTTCCATGTTGAGCGGCGTGCGATAGCGCTCGAAGGTCTCAATGACCCGGCTGCGCAGCGGCGAAGCCACGTTGTGGGCGATAAAGACTTCGTTGCCCAGGTCGCGGATGGAGACGCGCGGGGCGCGGGCCAGCGGATGCGCGGGGCTGGCAATCAGGGCCAGGCTGTCGCCGTAGACGGCGATGGTGCGGAACTGCTCGGGATCGGGCCGGAACGAAAGCACGCCCAGTTCAAAGCTGCGCCGCGCCAGCTCCTCGGGCAGTTGCGAGGCCAGCGTGCGGTGCACCGTAACCGCGATGTGCGGAAACGAGCGCCGGAAAGCGTCGATGGCCGGCAGCAGGTACATGCAGGTGTATTCGTTGGCGCCCACGTGCAGATGGCCGCGCTCCAGGCTCTTGAGCTCGCCCAGGGCGCTGGCGGCTTCGCGGCGCAGGGCCAGCAGTCGCAGTGCGTAGTCGCGCAGCAGCACGCCCGCCGCGGTCAGCGAACCGTCGCGGGCCGCGCGATCGAAGAGCGTTTCACCTACCGACTGCTCCAGCTTGCGGATCACCTGGCTGATGGCCGGCTGGGTGCGGTGCAGGCGAACCGCGGCGCGCGAAAAACTGCGCTCCTCGGCCACAGCGAGAAAAGTTTCGAGCTGGTTTAGGTCCATGCGCTCCTCCGCGTCTCTGGTTTCAGGTATCAGGGTTCAGAAAGCCGACCGGTGGCTGCTCATCGCGGCAGGACGAGGTCCGAACTGACACCTGACGCATGTATAAGCATCTTTAATGCAGATAAAAACAATTATAACTTTGCCTTATACGCCGCAAATGCGCGAAACTGGAGAAGAGATGGCAAGACGCTTCCCCTTCCGGCAGGCACGCACATGACCAATAATCGCGTTGTCTTCTTCGACACCACTCTGCGCGACGGCGAGCAGTCGCCGGGCTGCAGCATGACCACCCAGGAAAAACTCACCATGGCCCACTCCTTGGAGAGTCTGGGTGTGGACATCATCGAGGCTGGATTTGCTATGGCGTCAGAGGGCGATTTCGCGGCCATCGCCACCATTACCCAGGCCATCCGAAAGCCGCGTATCGCGTCGCTGGCGCGCGCCAAGAAGGAAGATATCGAGATGGCGGCGCGGGCGCTGCAATTTGCCGAGCGGGCGCGCATTCACGTTTTCCTGGCGGTGAGCGATTTGCACCTTGAATACAAGCTCAAGATCGGCCGCGCCGAGGCCCTCGACCAGGCGGGCGAATCGGTCCGCCTGGCGCGGTCGCTGGCCGACGACGTGGAATTTTCGCCCGAAGACGCGACCCGCGCCGACCGCGATTTTCTGGTGGAGATGGTGCGCATCGCGGTCGAGGCCGGGGCCACCACCATCAATATGCCCGACACGGTGGGTTACTCTACGCCCGGGGAATATGGCCTCATGTTCCGCGAGGTGCGGGAGCGGGTTCCGGCTATCGAAGAGAAGGGAGTGGTGCTTTCGTCGCACTGCCACGACGACCTGGGATTGGCGGTGGCCAATTCGCTGGCGGCCATCGAAGCCGGTGCGCGGCAGGTGGAGTGCACCATCAACGGTATTGGCGAGCGCGCCGGCAACGCGGCGCTCGAGGAGATTGCGGCTGCGCTTTACGTGCGCGGCGACCGCTATGGCGTGAACACCGGCATTAAGCTCGAAAGTCTTTATCCCACCAGCCAGGTGCTAGGCCAGATCATCACCTTTAAGCCCTCGCCCAACAAGGCGGTAGTGGGCGATAACGCCTTTGCGCACGAATCGGGGATTCACCAGCACGGCATGCTGGCCAACCCGCTCTGCTACGAAATCATGACGCCCGCGCTGGTGGGTGTAGCCAAGACCAACCTGGTGCTGGGCAAGCATTCGGGCCGCGCCGCGCTGCGCCACCGGCTGGAGGAGTTGGGATTTTCGCTCACCCGTGACGAATTGCAGCATGTGTACTACAGCTTTGTGGCGCTGGCCGACCGCAAAAAGAATATCTACGATCAGGACCTGATCGGATTGCTGACCGACAATATCCGTCTGCGGCGGCATGAGCCGGTTTCGGAGCTGGATTAAGGCTGGACAGGAAGAGCCGGCGCCACGATTGTGGCTACCAGTTCGACCCGTTTCCAAACGGAATTTGTATTTCAACCCACGGACTCAAGGAGAAAAAAGCACTCATGAAGATGAAGATTTTGGTCACCGCCGGCGACGGCATCGGCCCTGAAATTGTCGACGCCGGCCTCGGTGTGCTGCGGGAAGTGGCGCAGGCCGGCGGTCACACTCTGGAGCTCGACTACAAGCGCATTGGCGGCGCGGCCATTGAGAAAGATGGCACGCCATTGCCCGCCGATACCCTTGCCGCCGCACTCGACTCTGAAGCGGTGTTTCTGGGCGCGGTGGGCGACGACAAATTCAATTCTCTGCCGCCCAGCAAACGCCCCGAAAAGGGCCTGCTCGAACTGCGCACCGCGCTGGGCGGCTTTGCCAACCTGCGTCCCGTCTTCGCATTCAAGGAGCTTACGGTCAACAGCCCGCTGCGTCCCGAAATTATTGAAGGCGCCGACATTCTCTTTATCCGCGAGCTGCTCGGCGGACTCTATTTCGGCAAACCCCGCGAGTGGAACCACGAGAAGGGCGAAGCCTGGAACACCATGCGTTACACGAAGGACGAAGTGACGCGCGTGGCCCGCGTTGCGTTCGAGTTGGCCTGCAAGCGCCGCAAGCACCTGACCAGTGTGGACAAGGCCAATGTGCTGGAGGTTTCGCAACTGTGGCGCGCCACGGTGAATGAGGTTGCGGCGAATTATCCCGATGTGACCGTGGAGCACCAGTTCGTCGATGCCATGTCGATGCACCTGATGAAGCGGCCGCGCGAATTCGACGTGGTGCTGACGGAGAATATGTTTGGCGACATTCTCACCGACGAAGCCTCGGTGATTACCGGCTCGCTGGGCATGTTGCCCTCGGCCACCATCGGCGGCAAAGTGAATTTGTATGAGCCGGCGCATGGTTCAGCGCCGCACCACGCGGGTAAGAACACTGCCAATCCGCTGGCCACCATCCTCACCGGCGCGATGCTTCTGCGCCACTCGTTCGGGCTGGATACCGAGGCGGACGCGATTGTGTCTGCGGTCCGCACGGTGCTGGAACATGGCTTCCGCACCGAGGACCTGGCGCGCACCAACCCCGACGGCTTGACGATGCTGTCGACCAGCGAGATGGGCACGAAGGTTCGTGAAACCGTTAAGACTTTGCTCGTAAACGCGTAGTAAGGAGCCTTTAGCCGTTAGCCTTTAGCTCGTTGTGCCAGAACGACGTGCGGGAGAAGAAAGAAGCAGGGTTCCAGCACGGAAAAGCTAACAGCTAAGCTAACGACTAATAGCTGTCTTTGAGGAGTTTCATGAGTCCAGAACCAAAAACACTTTTCGAGAAGGTCTGGGAGCAGCACGTAGTGGCCGAGCCCAGGGGCGAGCCCACGCTGCTATACATCGATCTGCAACTGGTGCACGAGGTCACGTCGCCGCAGGCCTTTGAGGGATTGCGGCTGGCGGGCCGCAAAGTGCGCCGGCCCGATCGTACTATTGCGACGGTGGATCACAACGTGCCCACCACCATCGAAGGCCGTCTCAACATCGTCGACCAGATCGCGGCCAGGCAGATCGCCACGCTGCGCCAGAACTGCGCCGACTTCGGCATTGATCTCTACGATGTGAACTCGCGCGAGCAGGGCATTGTGCACGTGATCGGCCCGGAACTGGGCCTCACCAAGCCGGGCATGACCATCGTCTGCGGCGACTCGCACACTTCGACGCACGGCGCGTTTGGCGCATTAGCATTTGGAATCGGCACCAGCGAAGTGGAGCACGTGCTGGCCACACAGACTCTGCCGCAGTCGAAGCCGAAGACATTTCGGATTGCAGTTGAGGGCAAGCTGCCGCAGGGCGTGACCGCTAAGGACATCATTCTCGCCATCATTGGCAAGATCGGGACGGATGGTGCAACCGGCTGCGTGATCGAGTACGCGGGCTCGGCGATTCGCGCGCTCTCGATGGAAGGCCGCATGACCATCTGCAACATGAGCATCGAAGCCGGCGCGCGCGCGGGCATGATCGCGCCCGATGAGACAACGTTTGCATACCTGAAGGGCCGGCGCTTCAGCCCGCAGGGCGCGGCGTGGGACAAAGCCGTTGCGGAATGGCGCGAGCTGCCCAGCGACGCTGGCGCCAAGTTCGATCGGGAGCTGACGATTGATGCGACCACGCTGGCGCCGTACGTAAGCTGGGGAACGAGCCCGGGCATGGTTGCGCCCGTCACCGCGAGCGTTCCTGATCCTGCCGCTGCCGCCAATGAGCTCGACCGCAAATCGTTCGAGCGCGCGTTGGAATACATGGGGCTCGAGTCCGGAACACCGCTGGATGCAATCCCGATCGACCGCGTCTTTATTGGATCCTGCACCAATGGCCGCATCGAAGACCTGCGTGCCGCCGCTAAGATTGCTGCCGGCCACAAAGTGTCAACGCGCGTGAACGCGATGGTGGTTCCGGGTTCGCAGAAGGTGAAGGCGCAGGCCGAGAAAGAAGGCCTCGATCGCATCTTCAAGGACGCGGGGTTTGACTGGCGCGAGCCGGGCTGTTCCATGTGCCTGGGCATGAATCCCGACATTCTTTTGCCGGGGGAGCGGTGCGCCTCAACCAGCAACCGCAACTTCGAAGGCCGCCAGGGCCGCGGCGGGCGCACGCATCTGGTTTCGCCTGAAATGGCCGCGGCAGCCGCAATCGCCGGACACTTCGTCGACATTCGAAATTGGGAAGTTCGTGAGGAGGTCACTGCTTAATATGGAACCCTTCCGTACATTGACATCGCTGGCCATGCCTCTCGATCGCACCAACGTCGATACCGACCAGATCATTCCCAAGCAGTTTTTGAAGCGCATCGAGCGCACCGGCTACGGCGATTTTCTGTTCTTCGACTGGCGCCAGACCGCGGAAGGCGAGCCCGTGAAGGAATTCGTGCTCAACGATCCGCGCTATAAGGACGCGCAGATTCTCATCGCGGGGAAAAACTTCGGCTGCGGGTCCAGTCGCGAGCACGCCGCATGGGCACTGAGCGATTACGGATTCCGCGTGGTCATCGCGCCCACTTTCGCCGACATTTTTTTCTCCAATGCCGGCAAGAATGGCATTGTGCTGGCGCGGCTCTCAGAAGAAGAAGTCAACACGCTCCTCCAAAACGCACAAAACATCCCGGGATATAAGCTCACTGTCTCGCTTGAGAACCAGACAGTGGCCGATGTTCGCGGCTTCAGCGCGAAGTTCGAGATCGATCCGTTCCGCAAGTTTTGTTTGCTCGAAGGGCTCGACGATATCGGCCTCACGCTGCGGCACGCCGCCGAGCTGGATGAGTTTGAAGCCAGGCACGACAAGGCGGAGTGGCTGATGGCAAAGTGAAAGGCAGCTTCTAGCTGCTGGCTTCCAGCCTTTTCCGGCGATGAAGGGACAAGAGGATGGGCACCAGCTTCCAGAGCTTTCACAAAAACCGGGCGGGTTGATGAACTCTGGGAGGACGGTTGAGGCCGCCAAGATTTACTCGGCATTCTTCAGTAGCAGGACGAACGAGCTAGAAGCTAGGAGCTAGAAGTCAGCAGCTAAAAAGGAGCGGCACATGGGGACCAATGGCAACGCGCAAGCAACGAATGCACGACTGAACCCGCCCACGCGGCTGACCGGCGCGGAGATTCTGTGGGCTACGCTGGCGGGCGAGGGTGTGGACACGGTCTTCGGTTATCCGGGCGGCGCAATTCTGCCGGCCTACGATGCGCTGCGCAAGTTTCCCATTCGCCATGTTCTGGTGCGCCACGAGCAGTGCGCGGCGCACATGGCCGACGGCTACGCGCGCGCGTCGGGTAAAGTGGGCGTGGCTATTGCTACCAGCGGGCCCGGCGCGACCAATCTTGTCACCGGCATTGCCACGGCCATGCTGGATTCGGTTCCCATCGTCTGCATCACCGGCAATGTGTCGAGCAAGGTGCTGGGCACCGATGCGTTCCAGGAAGTGGATATCACCGGGATTACACTGCCGGTGACCAAGCACAATTTTCTTGTCAACAAGACCGATGATTTCGCGCAGGCGATTCGCCACGCGTTTCAAATCGCGCGCTGCGGCCGTCCCGGCCCGGTGCTCGTTGACATTACCAAGGATGCGCAGCAGGGTTCGGCGATCTTCGATTTTGAAGCAGCAAAGCCGCGAGCGTATCGTCCGCATCCCATGCTGCGTGTGGAGGAGTCTGGACTCGACCAGGCTGCCGAGCTGATTCGCAACGCGAAGCGGCCGGTGATTCTCGCCGGCCACGGCGTGATGGAATCCGGCGCCATGGAGCAGGTGCGCGCGCTGGCCGAACGCGCGCAAATTCCGGTCGGCCTTACGCTGCTGGGCCTGGGCGGATTTCCTGCGTCGCATCCGCTCAGCCTGGGCATGATGGGCATGCACGGCGAGGCGTGGGTGAATCACGCGATTCAGGAGTCTGATCTTTTGATCGCCTGCGGTATGAGGTTCGACGATCGCGTTACCGGCACGCTTTCAAGTTACGCGCTCAAGGCCAAAAAAATTCACATCGAAATCGATCCCGCCGAAGTCAACAAAAATGTAAAAGTCGACGTCGCGCTGGTCGGCGATTTGCGCCAGGTGCTCGAAGATCTGTTACCGCGCGTTTCGGGGCGCGACGGTTCGGCTTGGCTCAAGACAATCGAAGCCAGCAAGGGCGTGGTTGCGGTGCGCGACATCAAGAACCTGCCCGACTCCGGGCACCTGTATGCGGCGCATGTGATGCACGATCTTTGGCGCATCACCGGTGGGGACGCGGTGGTCGTCACCGATGTGGGCCAGCACCAGATGTGGGAGGCGCAGTATTTTCATCACGAGAAGCCGCGCACGCTCATTACTTCCGGCGGCCTGGGGACGATGGGATTTGCGTTGCCCGCGGCCATCGGCGTCAAGTTCGCGTGCCCGGAAAAAGATGTGTGGGTAGTAGCCGGTGATGGCGGATTCCAGATGACGGCGGCCGAACTGGCAACGATTGTGCAGGAAAAGCTCAAGATCAACATTGCCATCATCAACAACGGCTACCTGGGCATGGTGCGGCAGTGGCAGGAGTTTTTCTACGAGCGCAACTACGAGGCCACCCCGCTGGTGAGCCCCGATTTCGTGAAACTCGCCGACGCCCACGGCATTCCTGGACGCACGGTGCGCACGCGGGCTGAAGTGGCCGAAGCGGTGAACCAGGCCCGTTCCGCGCCGGGCGCGTTTCTGCTCAACTTCCTGGTCGAAAAAGAGGAATCGGTGTACCCGATGATCCCCGCCGGCAGCGCCTTGCACGAAATGATTCGGAGGCCGGGCAGGTGGGGCAAGGATCCGCTGGAAGAATCGGCAGACGAGTAAAAGAACCCGCTTTTAGCTGTTAGCCTTTAGCTCTTAGCTACGCCAGCGCAGCGATCAACCGAAGTGGTCTTTTTGTTGACCAGCCGGTTTGGCTTGCAAGGCATCGAGGAGTTGAAAGGGCGCCAGCGCCGATGAAAAGCTAAGAGCTAGAGGCTAAGAGCCAGGAGCTGTTTTTATGCTGCACACATTCGTTGCTTACGTTGAAGACCTGCCGGGCGTGTTGACGCGCGTGGCTTCGCTGTTTCGGCGGCTGAACATCAACATCAACTCGCTTACGGTGGGGCGCAGCGAGCGCGCGGGGTTGTCGCGGCTTACGTTGGTGTGCGAGGCGTCGGCCGAGGCCGGGCATCGCATCCGCGCCAGTTTGTTCAAGCTCGAAAACATTGTCGACGTGGACGACATTGCGCAGGCGCCGGCGGTCACGCGCGAGCTGGCGCTCATCAAAGTGGCAGCCACACCGCAGAACCGCTCGCAGCTTTTCGACCTGGTCGAAGTCTTTCGCGCGCGCATCGTCGATCTTACCTCGGAGTCTTTGATCATCGAGATGACGGGCGTGGAGAGCAAGATTGAAGGACTGCTCGAGATTCTGCGCGAGGACGAAGGGCGGATACTGGAAATCTGCCGCAGCGGCAAGATGACCATGCGCCGCGGTCATCACCTGAGCAGCGTATTGCGGGCCATGGGCGCGGGTGAGACGGAGACGGTTGAGCCGGGCGGGAACGAAACGCAGGAAGAAGGCTTGCCGAGCGCGCTAGAATAGTGGGCTCCCGAACGAGTCGCAGGACCGGGCTGTAAAAGGACACGACTTCGGGTTGGGTCGTAAATGCCACAAATCCAGAAGGAGATTTAGGCCCTCAGGAAAGCTTCAAGGCTGCACTTCATTCCAAGTTCAAAAATTCGAAGAGAAGAGGACATGAAATCATGGCGACGACTTATTACGACAACGATGCTGATCTGTATCTCATCCAGGCCAAGAAGGTGGCCATCATCGGTTACGGCTCACAGGGTCATGCGCATGCTCTCAACCTGAAGGACTCAGGCGTGCAGGTAAAGGTGGGACTGGCCAAGCACTCGAAGTCGATCGACAAGGTGAAGAAGGTGGGCCTGGAAGTGACCACGCCGGCTGAAGCCACTAAGTGGGCGGACGTGGTGATGATCCTTACGCCCGACCAGACGCAGGCCAAGCTGTACGCGGAAGAGATCGCGCCCAACCTCAAACCCGGCTCGCTGTTGATGTTTGCGCATGGCTTCAACATTCACTTCAAGACTATCGTGCCGGCGCCGGGAATCGACGTTGGCATGGCCGCGCCCAAGGCGCCCGGCCATCGCGTCCGCGAAATTTTCACGGAGGGCGGCGGGACGCCGGGATTGATTGCCGTGTTTCAGGATGCAACCGGAGAAGCGCATCCGCTGGTGCTTAGCTATCTCAAAGGGATCGGCTGTACGCGCGCCGGGGTTCTGGAAACCACTTTCAAGGAAGAGACCGAGACGGATCTCTTCGGCGAGCAGACGGTGCTGTGCGGCGGCGTAAGCGCGCTGGTGAAAGCCGGATTTGAAACGCTGGTCGAGGCCGGTTATCAGCCGGAGAGTGCGTACTTCGAGTGCCTGCACGAGCTCAAGCTGATCGTGGACCTGATGTATCGCGGCGGCCTTGCGTATATGCGCTACTCGATTTCCGACACCGCGGAATACGGCGACTACGTGAGCGGGCCGCGCGTAATCGGCGAGGCCAGCCGCAAGGCCATGAAACAGATTCTTACCGAAATCCAGGACGGAACGTTCGCCAAGCGCTTTTTGGCCGATCAGAACTCCGGCCGCAAGGAGTTTCTCGCCTTTCGTGAAGCCGAAGCTAAGCACCCTATCGAAATCGTTGGCAAAAAGCTGCGCGCGCAAATGCCGTTCCTCGATCCGGTGACGGTCGAGGAAGTGGCGAAGACGCGGTAAAGCTCGATACAACGCGAGAGATCGGCCATGCGAGGTGCGCTTTGCATGGCGCGCTTAGATCTTGTCGATGCTGAGATCAATGGGACCCACGTCGCTTCCAAGGTGACGAAGTGCAGCTTGATGGAGTTCTTTAGGTTGCCGGACGGTCCGGCCGCGTCCTTTTCGTTGACGCGAAAAAGGACGGATTCGAAGACGCCGGCGCGGCGGGCGGCGGGCCGATCCTCGTCATGGCGTTGGCCGAGGCCGGCGGCATGGTGAACGGTTGCACGCGAAAGGCGCTGTTTCCCAGCGGAATCATGGCCACCGGCACTGGAGAGCGCTGCGCCTTGCCGTGGAAGATGCGCGAGAAAAGCCAGCCGGCCAGTCGCGCGTCGGAAATTTCCGGCCGACCCTGCCAAAAATCCGGCGCTAAGTCGCAATAGATGTGGAGGTGGCCGAGCTGCAGCTCGATATGCCGGGATTTGCGCGGGAAATGGCGGCGTGCATTGCGCGTGCCGATGTAGAGGCCGGACACTTCGCGCCCGCAGCCGATCGTTCGAACCACCATAGCCTCAACTCACGGAGCGTCTCAGGCTGTGGCGCGGTGTCCGGTCGTGCCCGCAGGCCGTGTCTGCGGTAAGCGGCGCAGGACGCCCGGCACGATACGGTCTGCGCTGCGGCCCGCGGCGTGCCCGGGGAGCGAGCGCTTGCCGATGAACACTTCGCCCAGCGCCAGCCGCGCATTGCCTTCGAGGTCCAGGTAGCCGGCCGAGCACTCTTTGCACAGCGCCTGCGCCTCCGGCGAACGATGGGGCGCAATCAGCACGGGTGTAGCCGCGCCGTCATAGTGCGCCACATCCTTGTGCAACGCCTGCAGCGCGTTGCGCAGGTTCTCCGGCTGGGTGCTGGTGTTGATTTCGCAGGCCAGCGTGTGGCTGTGGCCGAGAACATCCACGCGCGCCAGCATGGGGCCGCGCGGAGCCCGCCGGATTTCCTTCAGCTTGATCACGGAGACTTGTCCAAGCAACGCCCGCAGGGCTTCGGTGGCACGATATTCCAGTTCGTCCATGGAGCTGTTCGTCTTCATTGCCATCCCTCTCTCGCTGAAATAGTTGGTTTGGCCAAAAAATGAAAAAATCTTTCCGCCTGGTCTGCGAGTCAGGCTGCGCTGCTGGGGGCTAGACTTCCGGGTGTCAACGCCGGCGCGGTGTGGCGCAGCTTCGCTCCCCGCCAGGGGCCGAGCCGGAACGAGTTCCTGCCCGAAGGAATCATGTCCAGCGGCAGGGGCACGCGGCTGGTTTCGCTCTTCGACTGTTTCTCCTGCAGCCAGGCGCAGAGACGCCGGTCGTGAATCTCCGGCTGGCCACTCCAGAACGCGGGCGTCAATCCGCACTCGATGCGCAGATGGTCGAGTTGCAGCTCAATGGCGGATACGTTGCGGGGAAAGAAACGCCGGGCATTCGAGGTGCCCACATGCAGCCCGGTTACTTCGCGGCCTTTGCACTGAGTTTTTACCACCATAGCAAACCTCCGCTAAGTCAAGCCAGTTCAGCAGTGGAGCAGCCGCTTGGCGCGGCCGCCGAAATTACGCAGCATGTACACGGTCGATAGAATGTGCCTGGAATCGATTCAGTTTTCTTTTTCCAAGTTGCTCCGCCCGCATCACCTCCGACTATTTTGGAGTACACGCGTCGCGTACACTTCGCTTCACCGGTCGAACCGGTAAGTGACAAGGCTGAGAATTACTGCGCGCGCCGGGCTGTGGCCCGAGGCCCGCGCTGCAGTTGTCGATCGACTGGGAGAGTTCAGGTAGGCCAGGATGAAACTTCTACTTGCGCTCTTGCGATCAACCCGACCGCGTGCGTCATATCCCAAGCATCTGTGAAAATACTGGCTCGAATTGAGACAGATGTCAAGAGGATGGGAGCGATCCAACTCGAAAATTCACGCATTTTGCACGCACTTCTGTGCGCTTCGCTCGACAAAGCGATTTAGCGAAATCGGCGCGAAGGCTCGTCCGAAAAAATCTGCCCGTCGCGAATGTGCACGACGCGATGCGCGAACTCGGCGATGTCGGGTTCGTGGGTGACCAGCACCATCGTATTGCCCTCGGCATGGAGATGATCGAAGAGCGCCATGATCTCCAATCCGGTTTTGGAATCGAGATTGCCCGTCGGTTCATCGGCCAGAATGATGGAGGGATGGTTCACCAGCGCCCGCGCCACGGCCACACGCTGCCGCTGGCCGCCGGAAAGCTCGTTGGGTTTGTGATACATGCGCGATTCCAGGCCCACATCGGTCAGCGCCTGCTTGGCGCGCTCGATCCGCTCCGCCGCGGGCGTGCCGTTGTAAATCAGCGGCAGCTCCACGTTGTGCAGCGAGGTAGCTCGGGCCAACAGGTTGAAAGTCTGGAAGACGAAGCCAATCTCCTTGTTGCGGATGCGGGCCAGCTCGTCGTCGTTCAGCTCGCTCACCAGTTGCCCGTTAAGCCAGTAGCGGCCTTTCGAGGGAGTATCCAGGCAGCCGATCAGGTTCATCAGCGTTGATTTGCCGGAGCCCGAAGGGCCCATGATGGCCACATACTCGTTGTGCCGGATGCGCAGATTCACGCCGCGCAGCGCGTGCACCTGCTGCTCGGAGCCCATGTCGTAGGTGCGCCACAGGTCCTCGACGACGATCATCTCGCCGTTGCGCCCGGTCGCAGATTGCACAAGCTCCTCAGTTCCGATGCCGTTCACAGCCATCCGCGTCACATCCTGTGTCACCATTGTAGAATCCGGCATCCGCGATGCAGCTTGTCCCTGGCGCGGCGTCCTAATCCGAGTCCCTAGTCCCCATAAGTGCCTGCATTTACGATCCGCTGCTGGTCAGTGACAGCGGCTGCGCCGTATCGCGCTTCAGCAATGCGCCGTCTTTGAGAACGCGCAGCGTCTGGTAGGGGCCGCTCACGATCTCTTCACCCGGGCTGAGGCCGGAGAGCACTTCAATATCCGTGGCGCCGGTAATGCCCGTACTGACGGGAACAAACCGGGCGCGCAGACGGCCGTGGGTATCTTTCTCCGCCACGAACACGCCTTGCACCGGATTGGACTTGACGTTCGAAGCCACCGTGGCGGCCTGCACTCCGCCTTTGCTGCTTTTCTTGTCGAGCGAAGGATCGTAGAGGGTGAGCGCCTGAATGGGCAACCCAACCACGTTGTGCTTATGCGCGGTGGTGATCTTGGCCGTGCAGGAGAGCCCCGGGCGCAGCTCCTTCGACGGATCGGAGAGCGTAACCACGACTTTGAAATCCTTGGCTTCCTCGGTCCCGGTGGTCGATTGCGAGGTGGCGATACCTGTTGAGCGCAGCAGCGCCTGGTCGCCCACCAGGGTGACAACGCCCTTAAACACCTTGCCGGGCAGCGCATCCACCGTAACATTGGCGGGTTGGCCCAGCTGCACGTTCACAATGTCGGTTTCGTCCACCTTCACTTCGGCGGTCACCACGCTCATGTCGGCCAGCGTCATCAGGGTCGAGCCTTCGGTGTTCTGGATGCCTTCGACCACGGTTTCGCCTTCGCGCACCGGCTCATCGGTCACCACGCCGTCGAAGGGAGCGACCGCAATGGTGCGGTTGAGCAGATCCTGGTCGGCCTGCAACGTGGCCACGTCGGTTTGCATGTGGCCGCGCGCCGACTGGGTATTGGCCTTGGCCTGGTTGAGCTGGGCTGCGGCCTGAGCAACCGACGCCACGTCGAGATCGTAGGCGGCTTTGGCGTCATCGTACTGCTGCTTGGAGTCGATGCCGTCGTTGAACAGGGCCTGAGCGCGATTCCAGTCCAGCTTTTTCTGTTCGAGGTCTGCCTGCGCGTGCTCGAGATTGGCCTGCTGGGTCTTTTCGGCGGCAACATAGGATGCAATATCGGTCTTGGCAGCGTCGATCGCCGCCTTCTGGCCATCCACGGTCGCCTGTTGCTGAATGTTCTCGATGGTGGCTATGACTTCGCCCCGGGTGACCTTGTCGCCTTCCTTCACGTACAGGTGCGTCACCCGCCCCATGGCGGTGGCCCCTACGACCACATAAGCCTTGGGCTTGATCTGTCCCGTGCCGCTGACGATGGTTGTCAGGTCTTCGCGCACTACCCTGGCGGTATAGACCTTCGTGTAACCGGACTGCTGCTTGACGACCATGAAGGTCACAAGCCCCGCGGCAACCAGAACGGCGAGACCGATCAGGAGAATCTTTTTCATGAGAGCAACTGACTCCAAATGTGTCTTTGCAGTGTACGCAGCCGGGGCTCACACGGTTCCCATCGCCATCCCCAGGGGACCTAAAGCAGCGTTGAGTATTGGACGCAGCAGGCGAGGCAGCAGAAATCGCAATCTCGCGGATAGGGGACGGCTGAGGTATCCGCCGTCACTGAAACCCTTGTTTCCCCGCTATTTTACCCTACCGGACCGTCTGCGCCGATGACATCGATCCCGGCCGTCCGTCAAAAAATTGGACAACTGTGCCGAAAGTCTTGCCCGGCAGCATTTAGGAACGTAGAATAGAGGCTCGCAGGAGTTTTACGGCAATGATGTGGAATCGCGGTCGTTTTCTTGTTCCCACCCTGGTTTGCGGCTTTTTTGCGGTGCCTGCAGCTCAAGTTCTGGCCCAGCAGGAGCCCGCTTCATCCCAGCAGCAGGCTCAACCCTCGAATCAGGACCAGGATCAGAACCCGAACTTCAATCCACTCACCCGCCAGCGCTCCGACAAAGAGCGCTACCAGTCGCAAAAGGCCCTCCGTCAGGAGTTGAAGGGAACCTACAAGACCTGGCTCAACGAGGAAGTTCCCTACATCATTACCGACCAGGAGCGGAAAGCGTTCCTGAGCCTGAGCAACGACGAGGAGCGTGACGCTTTCATCGAGCAGTTCTGGGCGCGCCGCAATCCCGATCCCGATTCTCCCGAGAACGAATTCCGCGAAGAGCACTACCGCCGCATTGCCTACGCCAATGAGCATTTCGCGGCTGGCAAGCCGGGCTGGAAGACAGATCGCGGACGCATTTACATCATGTGGGGTCCGCCCGACAGCATCGACTCTCACCCCTCCGGCGGCATGTACGAGCGCCCTCCGGAAGAAGGCGGCGGCGAAACCTCGACCTTCCCCTTTGAAGTCTGGCACTACCGCTATCTCGAGGGCATCGGCGAGAATATCGATCTCGAGTTCGTGGACACCTGCCAATGCGGCGATTATCACTTCACCATCGATCGCAGCGAGAAGGACGCCCTGAAAATGGTTCCCGGCGCCGGTCTCACGCAGTACGAGCAGATGAACGGCTCCGACAAGACTGACCGCTTCAAGGGCGGCGGCCTGGAGCAGTTGGGCAATGGACCGATGGGCTCCATGGAGCAGGGCAAGGAATTCGACCGCATCGAGCTGGCCGCCAAGATTTTTGCGCCGCCGCCCATCAAGTTCACCGATCTTGACGCCTTCATCTCCGAGCACAAGATTCTTACTGGCCCCCCGTTCCCGTTCGATGTGCGCACCGATTTCGTCAAGGTGACGGACGGCATGGACTTGGTGCCGATCACCATCCAGATTCGTGATCGCGACATCACTTTCGTGACCAAGGACGGCGTTTCCAAGGGCATGGTCAATATTCTGGGCAAGGTCACCACCATTACCGACAAGACCGTCCAGACCTTCGAAGACACCGTCGAGGTGGATGAGCCAGCCGAGCTTCTTGAAAAGACTCTCGATTACCAAAAGGTCTACTGGAAGGCCCTGCCGCTGAATCCCGGTATCTACCGTCTCGACATCGCCATCAAGGACGTGAACAATCCCGACCACGTGGGCATCTATGCGCGCGGTATCAACGTGCCGGTCTACGAAGATGAAAAGCTGGGCGCCTCGTCGCTGATCCTGGCCGACAAGATGAACTCGGTTTCGTCGCATGACATCGGCAACGGCAACTTTGTAATCGGCAACACCTACGTCCGGCCGCGGGTGCCCGCCAACCCCGGCACGCCGGTAACTTTCGACCGCAACCAGGATTTGAACTTCTGGATGCAGGTTTATAATCTCGGCATTGACGCGGCGACCAAGAGCAACTCGGCTACGGTGACCTACGAGATCACCGATTCCGCAGGCTCTGTGCTCCTGACGAAGACATTGGATTCAAAAGAGTTAGGAGCGCATAGCGACCAGCTTACCGTGGAGAAGACCTTGCCCATTGCCGGCCTGGAGCCGGGTAAGTACAAGGTCACAATCCAGGTGAACGATGCCATCTCAAAACAAGATATTGCGCAATCGGCGCCTTTTGTCGTGGAATAGGATGCAGCGGTGTAAGACGGCGAGCTGAACGGGAGATCCGGCCGCCGGCAGGAGACGATGTCGAGGAAAAAGCCAGAGGACGCGGCGGGTCACGAGTTTTGATGAAGCTGAACACCCAACTCGCCGGTTTGGCCATGCTACTTGCCTTGGGGTCCTCCCCATTGTGGGCGGTGCCTGTTTCGGTGTCGGGAACCGTCCGCGACTCTGCCGGCGTTCCCCAGATCGGCGCTACAGTCCAGTTGCTGCGCTCCGACCTGACCGTGGTGGCCATCACTTACACCGACAGCAAGGGCCGCTTCGTCCTCTCGTCCCTCTTCCCCGGCCGCTACGCGCTCAAAGCCATGGACTCGTCATTCCTGCCCTCCATGCGCGAAAACCTCCGTCTGCGCAGCGGCAGCACGGTGGTCAATCTCACGCTAAACACTCTCTACGAAGTCATGCAGTGGCTTCCGGCGCAGCCCCGCTCCGCCAATGCCCGCAGTGACGATTGGGACTGGACGCTGCGCTCGGCCGCCGACCGCCCGCTGCTGCGTTGGCTTGAAAATGGCCCGCTGGTGGTGGTTTCCGACGGTTCCGGAACCACGCCCAGGCTCAAGGCCCGGCTCATGGCTACCGGCCAGGCCGGCACCTTCGGCGAGAGTGGCCAGCGCTTCTCTACCACGGTTGAAGACACTCCCCAAAATAGCCGCGAATTGCTGGCTCGAGTCGATTTCGACCCTAATACCGACGCCGGCATGGAATCGATGCTCGGCTTCCGCCAGGACCTGGGTTATGCCGGCTCGGTGCAGTCGGTGGCGGCCATCACCATTCGTCCTGACATCGAGGGGGCCGGCAACCAGGGGGTGACTGAAGCCGTTGTCAGCAGCCGGGAAGCGATGCATTTTGGCGATTCGGCCGATGCCGAAGTAGGCTCGACCGAAGCGCTCGGCCGGGCGTTCACAGGAACCGTCTCCCAGGCTCTACCGTTTGCCACGGTTGCTTGGCGCCGGGACAGCTCCACGGTTCGCTATCGCATGGCCACCATGGTGCAGGATCCCGAATCGACCGGCCCACAGGATGCTGCCATGCCCCGCTATTCGATCCGCAATGGCGATCTGGTCTTGGAGCACGGTATGCATCAGGAAATTGGCTGGGAGCGCAGCACCGAAACCTCTGAAATGGCTGTCCTGGTCTACGCCGACGACGTTGAGAATCCGGCCCTCGAAGCCAGCGCCCATTTCGCCAATGGCAGCGGCCCTGCGCCGGGGGCAATGCTCTTCGATCCGGAAAGCAGCCTGCTCCGCACCGCCGGTCCCAGCTACTCCTCGACTGGCTTCCAGGCCAGCGCACAGCACAATCTTCCCGGCAACAGCCTGATTCGCGCCAGCTACACCAGCGGCAGCGCTGTGGTCATGCCGGCCTTGCCGCAGGCCGAGTTCACGCAATTGATTGCCGCCGAACGCACGCGCCGGGTTCAGTCCTACGCACTTTCGCTCTCCGGCACGTTGGATGGAACCAGCACCCGCTGGCAGGCCAGTTACCGCTGGCAGCCCGACGACACTGTCACCGAGATCGCGCCCTTCACCATGGACGCGCTCGCGCCCTACCTGAATCTTCACATCTGCCAGAAAATCCATCGGTCGCGCGATGGCTCAAGCGGTATCGAAGCGCTGGTGGAAGTGCGTAATCTGCTGGCCCAGGGCTACCATCCCTACCTGCTCGGCGACGGCTCCATCCTCATCTTCGCGCAGGATCAGCGCGGCCTCACCGGTGGGCTGGCATTCACGTTCTAAAGCGCCAACTGCGCAGCCACCCCATTCCGCTGTACAATCACGGAAAGGACCCAACCGAGCCATGAGCCGGAGGTGCTTCGCGCACGTCGAATCTCTATAAGGTGTTGCAATGACTGTTGCCCGCGAGAAGAACGAGCCGCGCAAGCTGCCTATGATGCCCATCCGCGATATGGTCATCTTTCCCTTCATGATGACCCCGTTCGTAGTGGGCCGCGAATCGAGCGTGCGCGCCCTCGAAGAGGCGCTGACTGGCGACCGCAAGATCTTTCTCGCCACCCAGCACGATGCCTCGATTGACGAGCCGCGAGCCAAGGACATTTACCAGGTGGGTTCCATCTGCAACATCGTGCAGAGCGTCAAGATGCCTGACGGCAACATCAAGGTGCTGGTTGAAGGCATCGAGCGCGCCAAGTCCATCGACGTCAGCGACCGCGACGGATTCTTCGTGGCCACGGTGCGCACCGGCAAGCACGACTTCGAGATGACGCCGGCTGTCGAGCAGCTCATGCAGCGCGTGACCACGCTCTTCGAGAGCTACGTCAAGCTGCAGCAGTCGCTCAACTACGAAACCATCATCGCCAGCGCGCGCATGGACGAACCGGCCAAGCTCTCCGACACCATTGCCGCCAACCTGCAAATCGGCATCGAGGAAAAGCAGGAGTTGCTGGCCATTTTCGATCCCGCCGCGCGCCTGGCGCGCATCGCCGACGTGCTCGATATCGAAATCGAAAAACTCGACCTCGACCGCAACATCCAGTCGCGTGTCAAGCGCCAGATGGAGCGCGCTCAGAAAGAGTATTACCTTAACGAGAAAATCAAGGCCATCCAGAAGGAACTGGGCCGCGGCGAGAAGAGCGAGTTCGATGAGCTGCGAAAAAAAATTGAAGCCGCCGGCATGCCCAAGGAAGTCCTCGACAAGACCATTCAGGAGCTGAAAAAGCTCGAAGCCATGCCCCCCATGTCGGCCGAATCGACCGTCAGCCGCAACTACATCGACTGGCTGCTCGCGGTACCTTGGAAGAAACGCTCCAAAGAGACGCGATCCATCGACTACGCCGAAAAAGTTCTCAACACCGACCATTACGGACTGGAAAAAATCAAGGAGCGCATTCTGGAATTCCTGGCTGTGCGCCAGTTGGTCAAGAACCCCAAGGGCTCCATCCTGTGCTTCGTGGGGCCTCCGGGCGTGGGCAAGACCTCGCTCGGCATGTCCATCGCCAAATCCACCGGCCGCAAGTTCGTGCGCCTCTCGCTGGGCGGCGTGCGCGACGAAGCCGAGATTCGCGGTCATCGCCGCACCTATATCGGCGCCATGCCCGGCCAGATCATCCAGCACATGAAGCGCGCCGGGACAAAGAACCCCGTCTTCCTGCTCGACGAGGTCGACAAGATTTCCTCGGACTTCCGCGGCGATCCGGCCTCGGCGCTGCTCGAAGTGCTCGATCCCGAACAGAACACTACCTTCCAGGATCACTACCTCGACGTGGACTACGATCTGTCCCAGGTCTTGTTCGTGGCGACAGCGAACGTTCTGCATACGATTCCGCCGGCGTTGCAGGATCGCATGGAGATTCTTCGCCTGCAGGGCTACACGGAGAATGAGAAGCTCGAAATCGCGCGGCAATATCTGGTCAGGAAGCAGCGCGAGCAGACCGGCCTGAGCGAGAAGAACATCGTCTTCAAGGACGACGCCATTCTCGAGATCATCCGCTATTACACGCGCGAAGCCGGCGTCCGCAACCTGGAGCGGGAAATCGGAAACGTCTGCCGTAAAGTGGCGCGCAAAGTGGTGAAGGCCGGCGCCAAGCACAAGGAAGAAATTTCCGCGCAGAACGTGAGCGACTTCCTGGGCGTGCCCAAGTTCCGCGACTCCGAAGCGCACGAGAAGAGCGAAGTGGGCCTGGTGACCGGACTGGCCTGGACTGAAGTAGGGGGAAGTATTCTCACGACTGAAGTGCAGGTGCTCGACGGCAAGGGCAAACTCACCATCACCGGCCAGCTCGGCGATGTGATGCAGGAGTCGGCGCAGGCTGCGCTCAGCTATATCCGTGGCCGCGCGCAGGCGCTGGGGCTCTCGCGCGAATTCTATCGCAACGTTGACCTGCACCTGCATGTTCCCGAAGGCGCAATCCCCAAGGACGGTCCGTCGGCCGGTATCACCATGGCCACGGCCCTGGCCAGCGCGCTGGCCAAGATCCCCGTGCGCCGCGACATCGCCATGACCGGCGAGATCACGCTGCGCGGCAAGGTGCTGGCCATCGGCGGTCTCAAAGAAAAGCTGCTGGCCGCGCTGCGCGCCGGCATCTTCGAAGCCATCCTGCCTCGCGCCAACGAGAAGGATGTAGCCGAGCTGCCCGACAACATCAAGAACTCCATGAAGCTGCACTTCGTCGACACCATGGACGAAGTGCTGGCGCTGGCTCTCGAAGCTCCGCTGCCCACGGTCGAAGTCCCGGCAGAAGCCGAAGTGCTGGCCGCCGTTCCGCAGCCCGAGTTGGGAACCAATCTACCCGCGCGCCAGTAGACTTTGTGTCAAAAGGCCGCCCTGTATCAGGGCACGACTTCAGTCCTGCCACAAATGACAGAGAAGGCACAAAGGCTTCAGCCCCGCGGGGCCTCGACCGAGCGGCGCTGAACCCTTTTTGAGGCATGCCCTAGATTTCCAGGATCACGGGCATGATCATGGGCCGTCGTCCAGTCGACTTCTGGATGAGCCGCTTCAGCTCTACGCGCACTTTTTCGTTCACCATGCCGTAGTCGGATTTCTGCTCGGTGCTCAGGCCGTCCAGCGTCTTGAGCACGGTTTCGCGCGCCTGGTCGGTGATGTCGGCGCCGCCGAAGCCGCGCATCAGAACCTCCGGCTCGCGCTCCACCTTGCCGGTTTTCTTGTTGATGGCCAGGACCGCCAGCACCACGCCGTCCTCGGAAAGAATGCGCCGGTCGCGAATGACGAGGTCCTCCACCACGTCAATCGACGAGCCGGAGTCGATCAGAATGCGCCCGGCCGTCACCTTCTCCTGCTTGCGCGCGTCGTCGCGATCCAGCTCCAGCACATCGCCGTCCTCGATCACCATGGCGTGCTCCACCGCGCCCGTCTCCATGGCCACCTGCGCGTGCCGCCTCAAGTAGCGATAATCGCCGTGCACGGGGATGAAAAACTTGGGCCGGACGAGATTGATGAGCAGGCGCATCTCTTCCTGACTGCCGTGTCCGCTCACGTGAATGAGACCGTGCTGGCCGTCGTCGTAAATCACATTGGCCTCGCGGCGGCTGAGGTGATCGATCACGCGGAAAATGCCCTTCTCGTTGCCGGGTATGATGCGCGAGCTCAGCACCACCGTGTCGCCGGGCACGATCTTGGCGTGTTTGTGATTGTCGACCGCGGCGCGGCTGAGGGCGCTCATGGGCTCGCCCTGCGTGCCGCTGATCAGCACCAGCAACTGCTCAGGCGCGTAGTCGCGCATTTGACCGGGGTTGATGATGAGGCCGGTGGGCACGTCAATGTAGCCCAGATCCTGCGCAATCTCAGTGCTCTCCATCATGGAGCGGCCGATGGTCACCACTTTGCGCCCGTGCTTGCGCGCCAGCTCCATGGCGATACGGATGCGGTAGATGGACGACGAGAAGCAGCTGAAGAAGAGTTTTTTGCGTGTCTGGGTAAAGATTTCATCCAGGCGCGGCACCACGGCGCGTTCGCTGGGCGTGTAGCCAGGCCGCTCCACATTTGTAGAGTCCTGCAGCAGCGCCAGCACGCCCCTCTTGCCGTATTCGGCAAAGCTGTGCAGGTCGAAGGCCTTGTCGTCAAGTGGAGCAAGATCGATTTTGAAGTCGCCGGTGTGGATCACGATGCCCACCGGCGTCTCGATGGCCAGCGCCACGCAATCGACCAGAGAGTGCGTAACGTGAATGGGCTCGATAGTGAACGGGCCGATAGTGAATTTCTCGCGCGGAGCGATTTCAATAAGCTCGGTTTCGTCCAGCATCTGGTGTTCTTCAAGCTTGCCTTCGACAAAGGCCAGCGTGAACTCAGTGGCGTAGACGGGAACTTTGAGCTCGTTCAAGATCCAAGGCAATCCGCCGATGTGGTCCTCGTGTCCGTGGGTGAGCACGATGGCGCGCACGTGTTTCTTGTTTTCGATCAGGTAGGTTATGTCGGGCACGACGATATCGACGCCGAGCAGCTCGGACTCAGGGAACATCAAGCCCGCGTCGATCACAATGATGTCGTCCTGCCAGCGTATTGCAAGGCAGTTCATGCCGAACTCGCCCAGGCCGCCTAAAGGAATGATTTGTAACTTTTTTGTCTGCATTGCTCAGCTTCGATGCTAACACCCGCGCTCAGCGGAAGATCGCAGCGCCATGCGCACAGCGCGCCTGGGATCGCTTTGATCGGCTGGATCGAGGGTCCTGTTTTCGAAATTCACTTCATCAAACCGCCGGTAAAAAGCAGGCTGATCCAGTCACGCATTCCGTTACGCCGTTCACTTCCCAAGGTGATAGCTGATTCCCGAAGTATAGGACATGACATCGAGGCCTGGGTTGGACGGAACAATAAACGCGTCCGAAAAATGAAAGTCACCCATCCCCATGCGCAATTCGAGTCTCTTGCTCATTCGAATCTGTACGCCGATGTCGGACTGCAAGCTGATGTTTTCATAGCTTGCGTTGGGCGATTCCGCCTTCTGCGTGAACACCAGGAATCCGCCTTTGGCCATGAGATACGGCTTGATGGCCTTGCCGTCGCGCCACAGCAAGCGAAAGCCGATGGGCGTGATCCCGATTCCCGGCACATGCTGCTTTTTCGTCGACAGCGGATTGCCGTAGTAGTCCAGTTTGGCTGGCTCGTCGAGAAGCACAAACGGCAAGAACTCCGCCACGTAGTAGACATTGGCGCCAAGAAAACGCCCCCATGAATGGCGATCGTACTCAACGCCCGAGGAGAACAGCTTGCTGTCCTCGCCGGCGGCGAAGATCGTGTAGTTGCCGAAGGAACCCTCGCCCTCGAAAATGAGCTCGCTCGCTGGCGGCTTCTTATCTTTCGTCGCCTCCGCCATCGGGATATCCGCGATCGCTGTTGTGCCGCTCTCTTGCGCGGTCAGGGGCTGGGGCGCGAGGAAGCTCACAGCCGCCAGAACGAACAGGCAACTTACCCCGCAATATCGGAAGCGCTTGCGTTGCCGGAATTGAGAATCGTGGCTTCGATCCATCAACAAACTCTCCTGCCCTGGAATCAATCTGGAACGGTACTGTTTGGCTCAGATCTTCATGCCGGAACAATGGTGCTTAGAAGCGCCATACAATTCCGGTGGAGATGCGGCCGAAGAAAGTCGGCAGACCGGGGACATAGATGGGCGCCCCGGTGTGCGACCGCGATTGGTCGATCTTAAAATAGGCGTATTGAAAATCGCCCAGCACCCGCAATGCGAAAAGCCGCGAAATGGGCGTGTCCAGGCCGCCGCCGAGAATCGCCGAAAATGACGCGGTGTCGCCGATGGCCCCCTTTGCCCCCCAGTTGGCGTTCACATTGCCTTCACCGGCCAGCGCCTCAACAAACGCGGATTCTCTGCCGAAGTTCCTGCCGTATTGTCCGCCGCCCATGATGAAATACGGGTGCTCCGATGCGCCCAGATTGGTGCCCTGGTACGCGAAACCATCGAGCTTGAAGCGCAGATCGTGCCAGGGTGGAATGGCGAAAGCCACTTCCCCGCCATTCAGCGGCTGATGTGACCCACTCACACCGTTGAGAGAGTTGGACAGGAAGGTGTAGCCGCCGTAAAGCTGGTAGCGCGATGGATTAGCCGTTTGGGCGTGGAGGGCGGCAGCAAACAGGAGCGCCATATACCCAAGCTGACGAAGTGACATTGAGCCTCCGGATACGATGCACTTTATTCTATTTTGTCTGAATCGCCCGAGTCTGCGCGAGCAAGCGAACCCGCCGCCGCAGCACCCGACTGCCACACCCAGCGGAATCGGTGCGCCAGCGGAGCGCGAAAAAGTTCATTCCGAACCCGCCTGGGCCACTTTATTCTGCATTTTCTGGTTCGATGTTGACGCATGGCGCCTTGCGGGATTTCGCTTCGCACCGCCCGAATATTCGTCCCCGTCTTGACTGCGCACCGGCTACCGTTTGCGGGGCAGGCTTTCCCTTCGCTTTGCGGCGAGAGTTTTCCAGTAAGGTGACTTCGCTGAGTTTCTCCACGTCCGCAAGATCCTGATGCCTTCCCGAAGCGAGCATATTTTGAATCAAATGCCCCCTCGAGATGATGTGCGCCGGGGCTCCCTTGTCGAGCATTCTCTCCACGCGGTATTTCCACGCGTCCTCGAAAGTCACTCCGGCGATTCCCTGCAGGATGTCTACTCGGTCTGGCTCGACGCCAAGCTGAAAAACGGAGGATGCCTTGTCATTGAAGTCGGCGGGGGTCGCAACGCCTCTCTTCCTGCACTCTGCTCTCAGACTGCTCTCCAATTGGGGCGCAGGACGCGGACCAACGTCCTATTCGAGGGTCTGCGATCCAGATCGATTCCCTTGGCGAAATACGCTTCCCTGTTCACTTCGTCAATGGCGTTCATTCGTTCAGCTACGCTGCGGCGTTCCCAGTACCGGTAAGCTTCCATTCGTTGGGCTTTCAGATCGCTAACCCGGCGGATTGTCCTGGCAGTCGGCATTGTCAAGCGCATCCTTACTGCAGCAGCGTCCCCTGCTCCTCGTCCTTGCCGTTGCCGTTCAGCTCTTCGGGCGGGATGATGACTGCGGCGGCGACCTTGTCCTCCGGCTCCAGATTCAGCAGGCGTACGCCCTGCGTGGCGCGGCCGGCGGCGCGGATGGTCTTGGTATCGACGCGGATAATCTTGCCGAACTGGCTGATGACCATCAGCTCGCTGCTATCGTCGACGAGCTGAATGGTGCTTACGCGGCCGATGCGGTCGGTGACGGCCATGTTCTTGACGCCCTTGCCGCCGCGCGATTGCAAGCGGTACTCCTCGACATCGGTGCGCTTGCCAAAGCCGTTTTCGCTTACCGAAAGGATGCGGTATGCGCCGGCTTCGTGCTCTTTCGGCGTAACGGCAACGCCGACTACGTAATCATTCTTGATAAGTGAAATCCCGCGCACGCCGTAGGCCGGACGGCCCATGGAGCGCACGTCGCTTTCGTCGAAGCGGATGGCGAGGCCGAGGTGCGTGGCCAGGAAAACAATCTGGTTGCCGTCGGTGATGCGCGCTCTCACCAGCTCGTCGTCTTTCTCTATGCCAATGGCGATGATGCCGCGCGCCATCACGTTGGAGAAATCCTTGAGCGGCGTCTTCTTTACCGTGCCCTGGCGCGTGGCGAAGAAGACATACTTGCCCTCTTCCTCAAGATCGCGAACGGGAAGAATGGCGCGCACGTTTTCGCCGGGCTGCAAGTCAAGCAGGCTCTGCATCGACTTGCCTTTGCCCGCCGCGCCCACGTCGGGAATCTCGTAGACCTTGAGCCAGTACACGCGGCCGGTGTTGGTGAAGCAGAGCAGATACGCATGCGTGGAGTCGATGATGAGCTGCGCGACAAAATCCTCCTCGCGCGTCTTCATGCCCATGCGTCCCGTGCCGCCGCGCCGCTGCTGGCGATAGGTGCTGATCGGTGTGCGCTTCAGGTAGCCCTGGTGGCTCACAGTCACCGCGACCTGCTCGTCGGCGATCAAGTCTTCAAGCTGCAGTTCCGCGCTCTCGTCCACAATCTCGGTACGGCGCTTGTCGCCGTACTTGTCACGAACCTCTTCGAGCTCCTTCACGATCACGCCGCGCAGCTTGGCGTCGCTGGCCAGGATCTCTTCATATTCAGCAATCTTGCGGCGGATCTCCTTGAGCTCATTGAGCAGCTCGTCGATGGAGAGCTGAGTGAGCCGGTACAGTTGCAATTCGAGGATGGCGTCGATCTGGCGCAGCGTGAGGCCGCGCTCTTCGTGGCGCATCATCTCGCGGTCCAGCTTGATAACAATTTCTGTGCCTTTTCCCCAAGCGTACAGGTTTTCACGCGCCTCGGCCCGCGAAGTCGATCCGCGAATGATCTTGATGACCGTATCGAGATTGTCGAGGGCGATCTTGAGGCCCTCCAAGATGTGCTCGCGCTCGCGCGCCTTGCGCAGCAGGTATACAGTGCGCCGCTGTACCACCTCGATGCGGTGATCGATGAAGGCGCGGAGGGCGCCGTCCATCCCCAGCTCGCGCGGCTGCCCGTTGAGCACCGCCAGGAAAATCATGGAGAAGCTTTCCTGCATCTGGGTGTGCTTGTAGAGCTGGTTGAGCACGATCTCCGGTTGCGCGCCGCGTTTGAGCTCGATGACGATCCTCATGCCGTCGCGATCGCTCTCGTCGCGCACATCGCCGATATCGTCGATGATCTTCTCGTTGGTCAGCTCGGCAATGCGCTCGATGAGCCTGGACTTGTTCACCTGGTAGGGAATTTCGGTGACCACAATGGCCTGGCGTTCCTTGGTCAGGTTCTCCATGGCCACGCGGGCGCGCATCATGAAGCGGCCGCGCCCGGTTTTGTAGGCCTGAGCAATGCCGCCTTTGCCGTAGAGAAATCCGCCGGTAGGGAAGTCCGGCCCCTGCACGTGCTTCAGCACTTCGGCCAGTCCGGCGCTGGGATTCTTCACCAGAGCGATGGCGGCATTAACTACCTCGGTGAGGTTGTGCGGCGGAATGTTGGTGGCCATGCCCACGGCGATGCCGCTCGAGCCATTGACGATGAGATTGGGAAAGCGTGTGGGCAGAACCGACGGCTCCATCGTGGACTCGTCGTAGTTGGGCACAAAGTCCACGGTTTCCATGTCGATATCGGCCAGCAGCTCGCCGGCCAGCCGCTCCATGCGGCACTCGGTGTAGCGCATGGCCGCCGGCGGATCGCCGTCCACAGAGCCAAAGTTGCCCTGGCCGTCCACCAGCGGATAGCGCAGCGTAAAGGGCTGGGCCATGCGCACCAGCGTGTCGTAAATGGCAGAGTCGCCATGGGGGTGGTATACGCCCATGGCCTGACCGACGACCTTGGCGCACTTGGTGTATTTCTTGTTGTACTCCAGGCCCATCTCGCTCATGGTGTAGAGCACGCGCCGGTGCACCGGCTTGAGGCCGTCGCGCGCGTCGGGCAGCGCCCGCCCGATGATCACGCTCATCGAGTAGTCGAGGTAGGAGCGGCGCATTTCCTCCTCGATGTTGATGGGAATGAGGTTAGTGCCGCTGCCGGGAGGCGTGCCGCCATCGAGAGGGAGTTGGGGATTTTGGTCGTCTGCCATAGGGATTCAGGGGCTGGCGGAAGGGCGGCAAAAGGGTCCGGTGAAGGCAGGGCCGGATCCGCAAGCTATGCACCTATTTTACCCACCAGGAGGGGATTGCGGCAAGGCCTAAACTGCAAAACAACTCTTTATTTTAGTTATATTTATGGAGGCTCTAGAGACGCACTGCATTGAAGTTCGAGTGGGTGCCGCAAAAGGTGTTTGTGGCCGCTTTTCTCCCGGTTTTGAAGGCCTCTGGCCAGGGCTGGAGCGACCATTTGAAAATGGCGCATGTGCCAGGTTCTGGTTATCCCAGTTCCGGCTTTCCGGGTGCTGGCGCCCAGGGAAAGCCCAAGCGAAAATGGAGGAATTTCCCGTTTGGTGCGCGGCCAGAAAAACGCCTCAGCCGGGTTATTGACAATGCTTCTTCAACGGGCCTAATGTGTGTCTGTTTTGTTCTGAAAGGAAGGAAGCAAGATGGTGGCGTATTTTCAGCTGCAGCCTGCGGAATCGGAGCTTCAGCAGCTCGCCGAGGAGTACTGGCAGAAAACCGGTGAAAAGGACCGCGAACACGAAAAGACGGCGTTTGAAGCCGGGGAAGCGATTCGCAACGGCGATTACACGCTGGCCAATCTGGAAGCCATCGTGCGTTGGAAGTCGGAACGGCTGGTGCAATACCTGATCGGCAACAGCAACGACAAAATCCGCCGCGTGTTGGCCGTGGCCGCCTCGCCCGCGACTTCAACCGGGGAGGCCGTGAAGGCGCTGCTGGAGCTGCACGGCGTAGATCTTCCGGTGGCTTCGGCGATCCTGGCGGCGATTTTTCCGGAGCGCTACACGGTGCTTGACTACCGCGCGCTGGAGGCGCTCGGCCACGCGCGGCACGACGTCCGTTTTTACGAAGAGTATCTGGCTTTCTGCAAGCGGTTGGCCGAGAGTAACGTCGTGAAGCCGCAGAGCGAACTGCCAGCACCCACGCCGCTGCGTACACTCGATCGCGCGCTGTGGGAGTGGTCGCGGAAGTACTCCGGGTAAGCCGGAGCTGGCGATCTGTCCGCACATTCTACCGGGTCTCTGCATCTCGCGTTTTTTCGCTGCGGGAGGCGGGAACGGCAAGCAGGGAATGCCTGCGGTGCGCAAGCCGCCGCGGAAAGGACCAGAGCCATGGGCCGCCGCAATCGAATTGCGCGTACAGTCACTGCTTTAGGCGTTGCTGTGTTGTTTGCAACCGCCTGTGTTCACGGTCTCGCTTATGCGACGACGTTTTCTCCAGCCGTGGCCGCGTCGAACCTGCGCACTTCTCTCGAAGCCATTTGTCGAATTGCTTTCCTGGCCATGGCATGGCATTGGATAGTTCTGGGCATCATTGTGCTTCTTGCTGCGTTCGCGGAGACGCAGCTGGGCAAACCGCTGGTGCTGATTTGCGGCGTTGCCATGCTTGCAGAAACGGGCCTGACGCTTGGCTTCATTGCTCCCTTTATCGGCAATGAATTGATCGGCACTGCCGGTTTGCTGATCGTTTGTGGTGGTCTGCTGTTGGAGCGCGCCGGTCGAGCCCGTGCCGGTCGGGATAAGGTGGAGCGCGGCTCCGATGCGGACTCCAAGCCGGCGCCGGCCCATCAACTATGACTGGCGAGCACAACTGCGCGGTGACCGGCTGGTCTCTTCACCGGATGGCCCGAGGCAATTGTAGGATCATCGGTTGCGCGCCGTCTTCACCGCTCGCGGTACAATCGCCCTCGTGAGCAACTCCTTTGAAATCGGCCCGGTACAGGTGGGCGCGGGCCGGCTCTTCCTCATCGCCGGACCATGCGTCATCGAGAGCGAGTACCATGCGCGCAAGATGGCTGAAGCCGTTCAGCAAATCACCGCCGACCTCGGTGTGCCTTACATCTTCAAAGCCAGCTACGACAAGGCCAACCGCACCAGCGTGAAGAGCTATCGCGGGCCGGGGCTGTTCGAGGGCACGCGCATTCTGGGGCGCCTGGCGCGCGAAACCGGACTGCCCGTGCTCACCGACGTACATGAGCCCAGCCACTGCGAAGTGGCCGCCGAAGCTGTGGACGTGCTGCAGATTCCGGCCTTTCTGTGCCGGCAGACCGACCTGCTGGTGGCAGCCGGCAAAACCGGCCGCGCCGTCAACATCAAGAAAGGCCAGTTCGTGGCCCCTTGGGATATGAAGTACCCGCTTGAGAAGATCCGTTCCACCGGCAACGAGCGCGTCTTCCTCACCGAGCGCGGCTCCAGCTTCGGCTACAACAACCTCGTAGCGGATTTCCGCTCGCTCGCCTATATGCGCCAGCTTGCGCCGGTAGTCTTTGACGGCACGCACAGCGTGCAGCAGCCCTCGGCGGCCGACGGCGTAAGCGGAGGCCAGCCGGAATTCATTCCGCTGCTGACGCGCGCCGCCGTGGCTGTGGGCGTGGACGGCGTGTTCCTTGAAGTGCACGACGACCCGCCCCGCGCCAAATCCGACGGCGCCAATGCTCTGGACCTGAAGCTGCTCAGACCTCTTCTGGAGCGGCTGCTGGCGATTCATGTGGCAGCGAACTGACCCTGTCGAGCAGCGCCGCCAATCAACTCTCGCGGCAGGCGCTTTTTTGAGATCCAGAGACACCTCCGGTTCGAGCGCTGAACTTCCGCGGCACTCGCCACTTGCCGTGGGGCTCCTCTTTTCGGTTCGTTCTTCGCCTTTCCTTTGTGCCGTGGAACTGGACGAGTGCGCCATCAAACCCTATGAATGTGCAATTACTTGCATAGAGGATGGACCGTCTGCGCGTAAGTCGTTGAATTCAAATCAACAAACTAAGGAACCAGGATTGCTCCGTGGACAGTGCTATCCGCTTGCCGGAGCCTGTTCGGCGGATAGTTCGAGTCCGCCTCAACGCCTCAGGTGCGCGCGTTGGCTGGGACACGATGGTGCCGCAAATTGATCGACGAAGGACGGGGAGGCAGGGTCACTCATGAAGAAACTCCAGGTATGCACATTTCTCTCCATTTTGGCGCTATATTTTCTGGCCGCAGCTAACCCGCTGAAGGCACACGCAGACACTGTCACCCTGACGCTGGAAAACGAAGGTCCCGGGAACAACTCCGGGGGTGTTTACACGTATCCCTACAACTTCAGCATTGACGGCAGCAGTACGTACACGTCATTGATGTGCTACATCTACTACGACGAGATCTACAACGGGGAAACTTGGACCGCCACCGTCACCAATCTGGCTGCGTTGATTTCCACTTCGTCGACAAGCGTTGCAGACCAGTATGAGGAGCTTGCCTATCTTTACAATGTAGCCGACACCAGTACCAACGCAGCCACCGTCAGCTTGGCACAATGGGCGGCATGGGAGCTTTTCGATCCCACTGATCTCCCCAGCGATCTGCCCACCGCCGCTCCCGCCCCGCCAACCGCAGCGGAGATAGCCGCTGAATTGACCTTGGCGCAAGATTCTATCGGGACCCTCGACTACGCGGACTATGTGCTGTACACGCCCGTAGCTAACTCGCAAACACCTCTTGACGACGGAACGCCGCAATCCTTCATCGGCGCCGTCACTCCGGAGCCCAGCAGTTTCCTTTTGTTGGGGAGCGGCCTGCTGATCCTGGCCGGTTTCACTTTAAGCGATAAGCGTCGAGCGAAATGGGCGACCGTCATCGTTGGACGCCGGATGGTTTGAGTTCCTCCGCAACGTCCAGCAGCCCGGCAAACTGAAGCGGGTCCAGAGTTCCTACATTCGTTTTTGGCAGCCGCAAATGGTGGCTTTTTCTTGATGAAAGGGCCATCTGGCTGCCGAGGTTTCGGGGCATGGAAACTGTGAAACCGCTATAGGTGTTATTCTCCACGCCCATGAGTGACGCCTCAATTCTCGATCGTTCAGAGATGCCGAGATCACGGAAGCGCATTATCTCGAGCTCCTCCAGCTTGGCGGTTCATGCAGCGGGAATCGTCGCGCAGATGAGAAAACCCCAAAATCAGCGAAGGGATCGGGTGGAATGATCCTCCCGCTGCACCCTCCTCCTTGACCAAGCTAGGATGAGCGAAAGCGGGTCACTCCGGAACGAAGGCGCGCTTGCGCCCTGCGGCGTATGCGGGACACTATGGATACGACATAGATCGCGGCTGCTGAGAAAGCAGCCAATGCGATGAAGCCTCCCCAGGAATCGATTGGACGGTGCAAGTGGGATGGCGTACCCCTGCGATGGAACGCGGCCAAAACAGCATGAAGCATGGCGTTCCCCAAGTTTCGGAGACCGTCGAAAACCGTTGTCATCTGATAAGACAATAGAAACGCGGCAGGGTAAAACCATTGAGGCTTGGAATCCGCCGCGCGTACCGGTCGTGCGGCAATCGACTGAAGCCAGTCACTCCTGACCGCAATCCACGCGACCGCGATTCCTATTGCAGTCCCCGCAACGATATCGGATGCATAATGGATTCCGAGATAAATTCGAGTCAAGCAGATCCATACGGCTGTGTAAATCGCAATGGGAATCGCGAGGCGGCGTGACAGGTACATTACTCCGAAGGCCAAAGCGAAGTAGTACGCAGCGGTGTCGCTCGGGAATCCGCTCCAGTTGACCAGATCGTAGTGGAATGCAACCGCGTAGGAAGGATGGGCGAGGGTCGGATCGTCCATCGGCCTGATTCGAAATGGCACCGTGAAAGCGATGGTGCGGACCGCGGCGATTGCCAATATTGCCCCAATCAAGGCTGCAAGAATGACCCTGCGGCGCCTTTCTCGATCGGTGCCAGGACGAAACCAAAGATACCAGTAGATCGCGAAAAAAACCCCGCCCTTAAGTAGTCTGTTCGACTCTTCGACGGCTGCCAGGCGATCCAGGAACCAGTTACCAGCGAAGCTGCTGAAGAAATGGTAAATATTGATATCGACGACGCGGATTCCTTGCAGAATGGCCCTCATGCCGATACCTCGGGCTTTGAACGAAAATTTAGGAAAGAGAACTCTAGTCTGTGAAGACGCAAATCGAGTCCTCCGGTTTACCGCCGGGATCGCTTTTTTGTGCGAAGCCGATCCGAAGGCACCGATTCCTCAGATTATGTACCCGATAAAGAAGGGTTCCATTTCCCGTTATGAGCATCGGAAGCGGAGGTGCCGCATAACGTACTACTGGCTACATGCGGAGGACGCGCGCCCCCAGGACCAAATTGGGCAGGTGATCGGAGAATCGTTGAAGGTTCCCGGGCAAACGCCGGAATTAGCGGCTCGATCCAGAGGAAGCGCAATTCACAACGTCAGAATCTCAAGGCGCGTTCTGCAGGCCGCACTCCGACATTGGCCTGACAGTCGCCCCGTTAAGGACGAAGCATGTGATCCCGTTGATGTCCGTGCGGTACGTGCGTACATGGGCGGTCTGAAGCGCGCTCAGCACCTCCTGCCGCGGATGCCCATAGCGGTTGTGTAATCCGCAAGAGATGACCGCCCACTGCGGAGCCACGCGGGCCAGGAACTCGGGCCGCGTGGAAGTGGCGCTGCCGTGATGGCCCACCTTGAGCAGCGTGCTTTGGATATCGTGGCCGGGCAGCATGGCCTGGGCAACCATCGCGTCTTCGATCGGCGCTTCGGCGTCGCCCTCCAGCATCACCGACGTTGCGCCATAGGCCATGCGCAGCACCAGCGAGTCGTTATTCGTAGGCACGGGTTGGGGCTGATAATTGCGGAACGGAGCGAGTACTGCGATCTGCGCGCTGCCGAAAGTAAACGCATCGCCGGCGCGGAAGGTGCGCACACGCACGTGCAGCGCCGCTGCCTCAGCCAGCAGCGCCTTATAGACGGCGACGCGCGGATTGTTTCCCACCCACAGCTCGTCGGGATGAAAGTTGCGCAGCACCGCAGGCAGGCCGCCAATGTGGTCGGCGTGCGCGTGGGTAAGCGCTACTGCGTCCAGATGCCGGACGCCGCGCGACCACAGCGTGGCCGAAACTACTTCCTCGCCGATATCGAAATCCTGCGGCGCCTGTCGCGGCCCGCCTCCAAAGCCACCGCCGTCGATTAGCAGGGTTTTGCCGTCGGGCGTGATGAGAAGCAGCGAGTCGCCCTGGCCCACGTCGATGGCTTCCATGAGCAGGGCGCCGCGCGGACGATCGATGGGACGCGGAACCACGGCGGAGACTGCGGCGAGCAGCAGCGCAGCCCACGCCATGCGGCGCGGCCACGCTCGATGCGCGCCCATAGCATTTCCCGAATCTCTGTAGACCGAAGCCTCACTGCCAAGCGGCTTTTTCCTCAAGAAAAAGACCCTCTTCAATGCTCTCAAGGGTGCAGGTAAATTCGGGAAATGCTCTAGGTGCGCCAGCGCGATGGCCGCAGCCAGCAGCAGGCAAAAAGCGGCCGATTGCCACAGCAGCGGGCCGGGAATGCGGAAGTCGCCCAGCGCCATGCCGCCGAACAGATGAACGAGGCCGACGCCGAAATTCAGCACCAGCGCGACGAACATGGCCGGAAGCGCCGCGAGGGCCGGCCAAATGAAGAGCAGCAGCAACGTAAGCAGCGCCGCCGGCATCAGCACCAGCAGCAGCGGCAGGATGAAGAGATTGACGGGCAGCGCGAAGAGCGTGATGCGGTGAAAGTAGATGGCCATGGGCAAGGCCATTGCTAACTCAATCACACAGGAGACGACCACCAATTCAACCGCGCGAATCGAAACCCGAACCGCCCAGGGAAAAAACCGCCAGGCCGCAATACCGCTTGCGGCATGTTGCAAACGCGCCGCAATCATGCGCAGAGCTACACGAAATGCAGCCAGCTTCGGCGACAGCTTGATGTCGATGGCCACGGTTCGCAGATTGCGCGTAGCGCCAAGATAGGGATGAATGGTAGCCCGCAACAGCGGCGCGGCGATGCCGGCGATGGCCACCACCGCGAGCAGCGTCATCTGAAAGCTGGAGTCGAACAGGCTGCGCGGACTCACTACCAGCAGGCACAGCGCCGCGAAGCCGATGAGGTTGAGCGGGTTGCGCTCGCGATACACGAGGCGGCCAAGCAGGTAGAGGGTGACCATCCACAGTGAGCGCTGCACGGGCGTGGCGAAGCCGGTGAAGAGCGCGTATCCGAATGAGGCGGCGATGGTGACCAGCGTGGCCGGAACACGCGGCAGGCGCAAGCAGCGGGCAATCCAGAAAATACATCCGGCCACGATGGCAAGATGAAATCCCGAAACCACGAGCATGTGAAACGAGCCGGTGCGCTCGAAGCCTACGCGCAGCGAGTGGGTAAGATAAGTGCGGTCTCCGGCTACCATGGCAGCCAACATGATGGCGTCGTCTTCGCTCAGGCGCAGCGGCGCGGGCAGGCGGCGCATGGCCGCAGGCAGGGCCAGCAGCCGCGTGGTGGTTGCATGCTGCCATCCCCGCACCATACAAGCGAAAGACGCGCCGTGCCATGAGCCCAGGCGTTCCACGCGATCCAGGCTGACGCCGGCACTCGACGTGATGCCCTGATCAAGCAGATAGCCGGTCCGGCTCCAGACGCCGGGATCGTGGTAGGTTTCCGGCGGCAGGAGGCGAACGATGGCGCGAATGCGCTCTCCGCATCGGAACGGCTGCGGTGGCTGCTGTGCAGCAGGAACCGGGGAGGCAGCTTCATTCTCTTCGGGCGCGGGCCAGCGTACGGTGAGCCGCACGCCGCCGGTGACGGGAAGTTGTTGGTCGGCATCGTCGGTGACCTCTTCGAGCGTTGCCACGCGTAGATCGATTCTTTGCGAGGGCGCAGTCAGCGTGAGCTCGTCGACATTCTGCTCGGGATCGATGCGCAGCGGGCCGGCGTCCGTGACCGTGCCTTCAACGGTGCGCAGCAGGCCGTCGGAGAGCCGCGCGAGCGCAGGCGCGGGCGTGGGGTGGGGCTGCATCTCCGCACACCATGCGCCCAGCAGCAGCCACAGCGCGGCCAATGGCAGCCAGGCGGCGCGCGGGGCGCGCAGCGCGGCCACCGCGCACAGTGCGGCGCACGGGGCAAGCGCAACCAGGGCGAGAGTGGGCCGCAGCCACAGCCATTGCGCAACTGCGATGCCGGCGGCGAACTGCCATGCGGCGTGGAACAGCGGGACCGCATGCAGACCAGCAGAAGCTGGGCTGTCGAGCGTATGCCCGGTGCTGGCCGCATCCACTGCCATGCGTACAAAAGCTCAAAGGAATATTGCGAGCATCCTATCAGGAAGCGGCGCGCAAAGCACGCGGGATGCTATGGAAAGCCCTACATGCGCCGCAAATCGACGATGGTTTCCAGATGGAAGGTCTGGGGAAATAGGTCGGCGAGGGTAATCCGTTCCATCGCATAGCCCGAAGCCAACAGCGCGCGCAGATCGCGCGCCAGTGTGGCGGGATCGCAGGAAACATAGACCACCGCATGCGCGCCGATGGCGGCGAGCAGGGAAGCGGTCTCCGCGCCGAGACCGGTGCGCGGAGGGTCGGCCACAATGAGATCGGGGCGTTCGGCGTCGGCGTGGCGGCGCAGGAACTCAAGCGTTGACGATCGAACCGCGCTTGCGCGCGTGCCGGTGAGATTGTGCTGGAGCGCATCCGTCGCGGCGAGCGCCGATTCAACGGCAATCACATGATCGAAGTTGGCTGCGAGCCGCCGCGCAAACAGGCCTACGCCGGCAAACAAGTCCCAGGCCAGCGCGCCGCTGCGACCGGCGGCGACACGCTCGACAAGAGAATCGATGAGCCAGCGATTCACCTGGAAGAACGCGCCGTGATCAACACGGTAATCGAATCCCGCCGCGCGGTAGGTGAGCGAGGCGGCGCCGGCTTGAGCAATCGTGCGCGGCGGCCGGCCGGGATGCTGCTCGACCAACTCGATACCGCGCAACTCCGGAATCTGCCCCACAATGTCAAAATAATCTACGAGCGGAACGCGGGCCGTCCCGGCGCTGAAGACGCTGGCAAGCACCGACTTCTCCTCCGCATCGCAGAAGAGCGAAAGTTCGGCAGCGCGCCGTGCCGGCGCAAAGGCCTTGTACAGCTCTGCGGCTTGCAGTGCCGCCCGCACCAGCACCGGCGCCGCGATAGGGCACTCGGCGATGGGAATCACATCGTGCGAGCGCCGGCCTCGGTAACCGGGATTTCCAGCCGCATCGAAAGCCAGACGGATGCGGTTGCGGTTCGCCCACGGTTCCCCTGCGAGCACCGCGATCTGCTCCGGCGCGCGCACCCCGCTGCGCTCCAGCGTTTCGCGCAGGATCGCCTGCTTGAAGCGGAGCTGCGCCTCGTAACGCGCGTGTTGGTACTGGCATCCGCCGCACGCGCCGAAATACCGGCAAGGTGCCGGTACGCGCTCCGGTGCGGAATTCAACCTTTCGTCGATCTCCGCGGTTGCGTATCCGCTCTTCTCGTCCACCATATGAACGCGCACCCGCTCGCCCGGCAATGCCAGCGGAATGAAGACAGCCTTGCCCGCGGCGTGCCCCAGGAATGCGCCGCCGTAAATTGGCTTTTCGATCTCGATCAGTTGCTGCGCTCCGGAGGTGTTCTCTGCGTCAGGTTCACGCTTGTGGCTTTCCACCCTTGCGCCAGAAGCAAGGCGCAACGATGGGGCACGGGAATTCTGTTTCCTGTTGTGGCGCGGCTTCATTGCTGACTCATGTAAAAGAGGCTGAGGCGCGGCAGCGCATAGTGAACCAGCAACTGCTTCTGCACGAACTGCCGCTCCACCTGCCGCAGCTCCACGGCGCCCATGCGGCTGCGATAGGGCTGGAGCTCGCGCGCCGCGTGTTCCTTAAGTCCGACGAGCAGTTCTTCCGGCGCAGCAGCGGTGAGCGCGGCAAACAGCTTTTCTTCGAGCACGGTCAGCGAGCGCTCCAGCGCTTCAAAATCGACGTTGCCGGCGCTATTCACGGCGCGTGCACTGGCGGAATCCTTTCCGCGCACCTCGCAGGCGAGCTCCCGCAGGCGCACGGCCGTGGCGCGGCAGGCCTCGGGAGCCACGGCCGCTGCGTCCAGAGCCGCCGCGGCGGATTCAAGATGTGCTGCCACGCGCTCCTGCTCGAATCCCGACTCGCGTGCGGCGCCGCTCTCCGCTGCCGTCGCAGTTCCCGTCGCCGCCTCTTTCAGTTCCACGGCGGCTTCCATCACCGCCTGTGCACACCACGCCAGCCCATTGATGCGCCTCATGCGGCCGCGCTTCTGCCGCGCTTCGTATTTGTCAAATGCCGCATCGATGCCGCGCAGCACCCCCTCCAGCGGAATACCGGCCTCCTGCCACGTCTCGATCAGCGCCCAGTCGAGCGTGGAGAGCAGAAGAATGGACCCGCGCCGCTGCTGAAAGCGCGCTTCGATTTCCGTAAAATAGTTGAAGTAGTTGCGCACGGCTGCGCCTCAGCGTGCCTTCCCGCGCGGGCACGCGCTGCGGTTGCGCTCGAATAATATGCGCAATCCTTCCAGCGTGAGCAGGTCGTCGATCTCCTGAATGTAGCGCGAGTCGGCGGCGATCATGCGCGCCAAGCCGCCGGTAGCGACGATGCGCGGCTTGCCGGCGGTTTTGGCGCCCAGCTCCGCAATGATACGCTCCAGAATACCGTCGACCAGCCCAATGTAACCAAAATACAGGCCGCTCTGCAGGTGGCCCACCGTGTTGGTGCCAATCACTTTCGCGGGGCGCTTGATGTCCACGCGCGAAAGCCGGGCCGCGTGCGTGAAGAGCGCATCCGCGCTCAGTCCCAGGCCGGGCGCAATGGCTCCGCCCAGGTACTCGCCGCGCTCCGAGATCACTTCGAACTTGGTTGCGGTGCCGAAGTCGACCACGATGCACGGGCCGCCGTAGCGCTCGAACGCCGCCACGCAATCGCACAACCGGTCCGCGCCCAGCTCGGTGGGATTGTCGATGAGCATCTTCATGCCCGTCTTGATGCCCGGCTCCACAAACATGGGCTCCAGGTGAAAATACTCTTCGCAAACGCGGCGCAGCGTGGAATCGACGGGCGGCACCACCGAGGCAATGATGATGTGCTTCACCTGGCGGGGCGCCATGCCATGCATCTCGAACAGGTTGACGAAGAACACGCCAAACTCGTCCACCGTCTGCGCACGGTGTGTAGTGATGCGCCAATGGGCGGCCAGTTCGGGCTTTCCGGCACCCCCGCGACCCCGGCTCTCCGAGCCACCTGTCGCGGATGACCCTGCCTTATCGCCGTCCAGGCGATACAAGCCGAGCACCGAATTGGTATTGCCGACATCGAGCGCGAGCAGCATTTCTTGACTCCGGCTCCCTAGTATTAGTTCGTCTGTTTCCGATGAGGAATCATTTGCCTCGCACCAGAATAATCAGAAGATTCATCCCGCAGCGCGAATCCCGCCGCTGCGGACGGTCACGAGCCCCTCGGCCGTTGCCACGCGCAGAAACCCATTTTCGTCCAGGCCCTCCGTCACGCCTTCGCAGGCTTGCGGACCGTGAACTTCAACCCTGCGTCCGCGCGTCCACGTCGAAGCTTGCTCCACGCGCGCGGGAATCTTCGCCGCAGTATCGGGATCAGCCAAACCAGCCGCTTCGTGCTGCAGCGATTTTAGCAGGACCACAAGCAGCATCTGACGCGAAATGCGCGCCCCGGCTTCGAGATCGAGCGAAGTCGCCGGCGTGGCCAGATCCGGCGCGAACCGTCGCTGATGGACGTTCACGCCGATTCCGACCACTGCGTAGGGCGGTCTTTTGGATTCGATATTTGCCTCTACGAGAATGCCGGCCGTCTTGCGCGGGCCAACGAGAAGATCGTTGGGCCAGCGCAAATCGACGGTGAGTGCGGCCACGGCGCGAATCGCATCGACGGCCGCCAGGCCTGCGGCCAGAGGCAGCAGCCATAGTCGCTCGGCAGGAATCTGCGGGCGCAGAAGAATGCTCGCGTAGAGTCCTTCGCCGGCTGCCGAGTGCCAGCGATTGTTGCCGCGCCCGCGGCCTGCCGTCTGCTCATTGGCAAACCACACAGACCCGTGCGGCGCTCCGGCGCGCGCCGCCGCCATGGCGTCGGCGTTAGTCGATTCTGTAACCAGCGCAAAGTGCAGCTTGCCGGCAAAAATAGTTTCATTGAGATCGCATTCGAGAGCGGCAAGATCGAACACGCCTACTCCGCTGAAATGCTCATGGAGATGTCAGCGGCTTTGGCCGAGTGGGTGAGCGCGCCCACGCTGATGAAGTCCACGCCCGTCTCCGCGTAGGCGCGGATGTTTTCAAGCACGATGCCGCCCGAGGCCTCGGTGGGAATCCATCGGCCTTCTTTCTTGATGCGATCCACCGCATGCTTCACTTCGTGCGGCGTCATGTTGTCGAGCAGAATGGCCTCGGCGCCGTTGGCCAGCGCTTCGTCGAGCTCGGCCCCGGTGCGCACTTCCACCTGAATGCGCTGGCCCGGTTTGCGCTGGGCCAGCGCGTGCGAAAGCACCGTGGCAATGCCGCCGCCCAGCGCGATGTGATTGTTCTTGATCAGCACGCCGCTAGCCAGGTCGATGCGGTGATTTGTTCCGCCGCCGCAAAGCACCGCGTACTTTTCGAGAGTCCTCAGGCCGGGAACGGTCTTGCGCGTGTCGAGCACGCGGGCGTGGGTACCCTGGATGGCGTCGGCGTAACGGCGCGTCAGCGTGGCGATGCCGCTCAGGTGTTGCAGCAGGTTCAGGATCACGCGTTCGCAGCTCAGTAGTACGCGCGCATTGTGGCGAATGACGGCCAGTACCTGGCCGTGGCGCGCGCGCACCCCGTCGAACATTTCCGGATGGCTGACCACTTGAAAGCGCGTCTGCGCCTGGGGGCGCGGATCGAGCCGCACAAAGATTTCGAAGAAACGCGGAATGGATCCCAGGCCCGCCACCACGAGTTCCTCGCGCGCCAGAATCGCCGCCGACGCCCGCAGACCGGGGTCGATGATCAGGTTGGTGGTAGCGTCGCCCGCGGCCTTGTCTTCCAGCAGGGCCTGCTCCAGCAATGCGTCGATCTTGTGACTCTTCCAATCCATTTCAAGTGTCAGTTTTCAGTGGTCAGTGGTCAGTGGTCAGTGGTCAGCTTTCAGCCTTCAGCTCTCAGCCCTTCCCGAGTGCTTGTCGTCTTGTGCGCAGCGAAGGATCCGCGGTTGCCTTTCGGCTTCAACTTACCCTCAAGTATGGGTGCCCCATCCTTTCGCCGTTTTGTGGCGAAAGGGTGGGAAGCGCAAATCTTAACCTGGGCCCTCGGAAAGACCCTCCAGTGCCGCTCGCGCCTTTTCCAGCAGTACGCGCGTCTCCGCCTCCTGCTTCTTCAAACCCTCCACCACCTGCGGCGGGGCCTTCTTGAGGAAGGCCTCGTTGTTGAGCTGCCGCTCTGCAGCCGCCAAGCCTTTTTCGTATTTTGCGATATCTCTTGTCAAGCGCTCGCGCTCCGCGGCGGCATCGACGGTGCGCTCGTAGACAACGCCCACATCGAAAGCCGTGGTGTGATGTTTCGATTGTCCCGCGGAAATCTGCTCTACGAATCGGACTTCGCTGACGCGGGCCAGCCGCTCGATGATATCGCGATTCGTGGTGAAGATTTCGCGTGCGGTGGCGTGCGTGCGCACCTCGATGGGCACAAGGGCCTTCTCTTCCACGCCAATCTCCTTGCGCAGTGCGCGGACTTCGACAATGAGGTTCTGAAGTAGTTCCATTTCTTCAATGGGCCTCTGATCTACCGTCCACGTGGAACTGCGCGGATACGGCGTCAAGGCAATGGATTTCGCCGGCGGATGGCCGTCGTAGTATGCGTGCCAGAGTTCCTCGGTGATAAAGGGCATAAACGGCGACAAAAGGCGTAAAGAAGATTCGAAGACGGCCAACAACACGAGCAACGCCATCAGCTTTTCTAGTCCATTGGGTTTTGCCGGGTCGAGAGAGAGCTTGACGATCTCAAGATACCAATCGCAAAGATCCCCCCAGAAGAACCTGTAGATGCTGCTTGCCGCCTCGTCAAACCGGTAATTCTCGAGCGACGAGTTGACGGCCGCAGCAGTTGCAATAAGCCGCGCGATGATCCATCTATGCTCCAATGGACCGGTGGAATCGCTTTCGGGCGAACCAGCGCCCGGATAGGCCGGATAGGCACCAGCGAAGATAGCTTCACTGCGATCCACGGCGTTTAGATCGATTGCAGGAAAACTTATATGGCTGCCTGTCTCCTGCAGATAGCGGTCACGTTGCATGAAGATGAACCGCGCGGCATTCCAAATTTTGTTGGCGAAAGCGCGGTAGCCCTCGGTGCGGGCCACGTTAAAGGCGATATCGGTTCCCGGCGAAGCCATCGACGCCAGCGTGAAGCGCACGGCGTCGGTCCCGTACTGCTTCACAATCTCGATGGGATCGATCACGTTGCCCTTGGTCTTCGACATCTTCTCGCGGTTGGCGTCCCTGACAAGGGCATGAATGTACACGTCGCGAAACGGGACGGAGTCCCCAAGCTGGCGCGGGCTGCCATCCGGCATCGGCACGTCTGCCGAAAACCAGCAGCCCAGCATGATCATGCGCGCTACCCAGAAAAAGAGGATGTCAAAGCCGGTGACCAAGAGGCTGGTGGGATAAAAGGCGTCAAAGTCGGCGCGTGTCTCCGATGTAATATTCGGCCAACCGAAGACGGAGACGGGCAGCAGGCCCGACGAGAACCAGGTGTCGAGCACGTCGGTTTCTTGCGTGATCTCCGTCGAACCGCAATGCCCGCAGGCCGTAGGATCAACGCGCGCCACGGTGATCTCGTGGCACACGGCGCAGTGCCATGCGGGAATCCGATGCCCCCACCAGAGCTGGCGGCTAATGCACCAGTCGTGGATGTTGTTCATCCATTCGAGATAAATCCTTTCGTAATTTTCCGGCGTGAAGCGGATGGCCTTGTTCCCATTGGCGTCGGGCTTGACGGCCGCGATGGCCTTGTCGGCAAGCGGCTGAATCTTGATGAACCATTGTGTGGAGAGCCGCGGCTCAACCACCGTCTTGCATCGGTCGCAGTGGCCCACGTTGTTGGTGTAGTCCTTCACGGCAGCAAGCAGCCCCTGCGCTTCGAGGTCGGCGACAATTTTCTTGCGAGCCACGTAGCGATCGGGGCCCGCGTAGGTGCCGCCGTTCTCATTGATGTGGCCGCGGTCATCCATCACGTTGATCGATGGCAGATGATGCCGCTCGCCCATCGCAAAGTCATTGGGATCGTGGGCCGGCGTCACCTTCACCGCGCCGGTGCCGAACTCGCGGCTCACCCACCCATCTAAGATGATGGGAACTTCGCGATTCATCAGCGGCAGGCGCAGCTTTTTTCCGTGCAGGTGCAGGTAACGCTCGTCCTCAGGATGAATCGCTACCGCCGTGTCGCCCAGCATAGTTTCGGGTCTGGTGGTTGCGACGGTGATGAACTCGCCAGTCTCCTTGCCGCCGTCGCCGATCACGGGATAGCGAATCTCCCACAGATGCCCCTTTTGTTCCTCGTGCACAACCTCCAGATCGCTGATGGCCGTCTGGCAGCGCGGACACCAGTTCACAATGTAGGCGCCGCGATAGATGAGCCCCTGCTCGTAGAGGCGGACGAAAGCCTCGCGCACGGCGACTGACAGCCGCGCATCCATGGTGAAGTACTCGCGGCTCCAGTCTACGGAGACGCCCAGCCGCTTCATCTGCTCCAGAATCGCGCCGCCGTAGTGGCGCTTCCACTCCCACACGCGCTCGACAAACTTTTCCCTGCCCAGCTGCTGGCGGGAACTGCCGTCCGCATGGACTTGCCGCTCCACCATCATCTGCGTGGCGATGCCGGCGTGGTCGGTGCCCGGAAGCCATAGTGCGCGCCGCCCGCTCATGCGCCGCCAGCGCGTCAGGATGTCCATCTCCGTCTGGTTGAGCATGTGGCCCATGTGCAGGCGGCCGGTGACGTTGGGCGGAGGCAACAGGATGACAAACGCCGGCTGGGCGCAGGAGCGGGCGGACTGGCCGTCCAGGCGTTGGCCTTCGGGCGTCGGCTGAGCAAACAGGTTTTCGCGGACCCAGTATCCGGCCCAGTGATCTTCAATGGCGGTGGGGTCGTAGGCTTTGGGCAGGTCGTGGGGCATGGGTCGTCTTTGAGTCCCCGGACTTGCGGCAAATCCTGTGGAAATGGGGTTTTGCGAGCGAGAGGACTCCTTCTCAGGGTAGCAGACTGGCTTCGAGCGATAACGCGCGGCGGGTCCCGAGCCAGGGCAATCGCACTTCAAAAAACCGCCAATCCTGTTGCTGTTGAAGGAGTCCTTCGCTTCGTTTTTGCCGTTGTCAAGCCCTTGCAAAGGCCAGATCGCCCGCATCGCGCTCATTCGGCGGGAAATATATTTTCGCCG
>JASHRF010000085.1 GCA_030037545.1 Acidobacteriaceae bacterium
TGCGCTGCTCTTCCTCTTCCCGTTCGCCCAGCTTCTGCTCGGCCTCGGCGCGTTGCTGCGCTGCCTCTTTTTTTGCTTTTTCTTCCAAAGCCGCCTTGGCCTCGTGGATCTTCTGCAATCGGCTCTCGCGCCGCTGTAACTCGGCAGGCAGTTCGTCGCCGCGTTTGTCTTTGCCGTACTGCGCATCTTCAACCGCGTCGGTATCCTCGGCCTGCTTGAGCAGCGCATCGATCTCCTGCTTCAGCCGGGCCGCGGTCTCATGCATATGCTTGTAGCTCATCGCCTTGTGCCTGCTGGCGTTCGCCTTGACCTTGGTTCCGTCGATCGACACAGGGCCCAGCTTCACCAGTCCAGCCTCGGCACACAGCAGCAGGGCCTGCGTAAACAGTCCGGCCAGCGCCTCCAGATGACGCTTGCGGAACTCGGCCATGGTGGCGTGGTCCGGGTGCTGGTCGCCGGAAAGATAACGGAAGGCAATGTCCTCGAAGGTGCGCGTCTCGATCTTGCGCGAACTGTAGACGCCCTTCGCGTAGCCGTACAGCAGCAGACGGACCATCATCTCCGGCGCATAGGCCGCCTGACCCCGGCCATCCTTATCCTGATACGACTTGTAAATCGAGCTCAGATCAAGCTCGGACACCACATCGACCAGAAACCGCGCCAGGTGGCCCTCGGGAAGCCACTCGTGAAGCGACGGGGGAAACAGCAGTGTCTGCTTGATCGCGTCTGGATAAAAGTTCTCGCCCATGCACCCAAACTAAACAACAACCCCCCGCACACACTGTCGGCTCCATCACAAATCTATGCCCGACACACTCCTAGAGCCTGTTATTAACTTTTTTGCAATCTACTGATTCAAAAGCACTTGCGAACCAAAATAGAGTTCAGCCTAATCGCTGTAAACTGTTGATTCTACGCGACTTGCCACAAGGTTAATAACAGGCTTTAGGGAATAAGCCATTCGGATCGTGCTTTCGGGGAACTGCAATTGCAGAACCGCCGTAATCGGTCGCGGATGGGCCAGGGACGGGTGTTTGACGCCGCTTACGCCCAAAGAGAAGTTTAAGGAATGGGCGCAAGGGGCTTACGATCCGCTGGGGCTGGGGTTGACGGTTGTCCGAGGCCGGTACGCTGGAGTACTCGTCGAGCGATGGTTTCTGCGAGTACGGCGTGGGCTTTGACAATTACATGAAGTGCCTGGGGTCGTTGGAACTGGACGCCAACAACTCGAGCTTCCTGGGCGATTTTGTTTTCGCCGTGTGGTGGCATCAGGACCCGCGCTACTTTCGGCTGGGCCGCGGAGGCTTCGGGAAGCGCACTCTTTACGCGGTCTCGCGGGTGTTTGTCACCTACAACGATTCGGGAAAGAATGTCTTTTACAGTTCCGTGTTGGTCAGGATGGAAATCGCGGCGCTGCTCTCAAACCTGTATTATCCGCAGCAGGATCGGGACGCGAAGCACACCATGTCGCGGATGGCGATCGATCTGGACGATACGGCGCTTTTTAACGGCGCGGCGGAGTTCTGGCCGGATATTTACCATTGGCTAAAGCGGAAGTTCTAAAGCAGCAAGTCGGCAAGTCAGCGGAGGCAGAGGCGACCGCGCTTCACGCCCAGTAGCTGCGGTCGAGGGTGCGGTACTGGATGGCTTCGGCGAGATGGGCGACGGCGAGGTGTTCCACGCCTTCGAGGTCGGCGATGGTGCGGGCCACTTTGAGGATGCGGTCGTGGGCGCGGGCGGTCAGGCCCTGCTGCTGCATGGCGCGCTCGAGCAATCGTTCGGCGTCGGGGCCCAGTTCGCAGTAGGTGCGAATCTGGCGGGTGGTCATCTGCGCGTTGGCGTAGATTTTTTCCTTGGCCCTGGTGAAGCGCTGGCGCTGGCGCTCGCGGGCGGCCATCACGCGAGCGCGAATGTGGGCCGAGCCTTCGGCCGCCGCGTTGCCGCGCAGCTCTTTGTATTGCACCGCCGGAACCTCGATGTGGATGTCGATGCGGTCGAGCAAGGGGCCTGAGATCTTGGCCACGTAACGCTGAATCATGGGCGGCGTACACATGCACTGGCGCGACTTGTCGTTGAAATAGCCGCAAGGGCAGGGATTCATAGCCGCGGCCAGCATGAAGCGGGCCGGAAAGCTGAGCGACATGGAGGCGCGGGCAATGGTAACGGTATGGTCCTCGAGCGGCTGGCGCATGACTTCAAGCACGTTGCGCGGGAACTCGGGAAGCTCGTCCAGAAACAACAGGCCGTTGTGCGCCAGCGAGACTTCGCCGGGCCGCGGCACGATGCCGCCGCCAATGAGACCGGCGTCGGAGATGGTGTGATGCGGCGAGCGGAAGGGTCGCTGCGTGACCAGGCCGGCGCCGGAATCGAGCACGCCGGCCACGGAATGAATCTTGGTGGTTTCGAGCGCTTCCTCGAAAGTGAGCGGGGCAAGGATGGAGGGCAGACGCTTGGCGAGCATGGTTTTGCCGGAGCCGGGCGGGCCGATCATAAGAATGTTGTGGCTGCCTGCGGCGGACACTTCGAGGGCGCGCTTGGCGGTCTGCTGTCCGCGCACATCGCAGAAGTCGACGGAAAACTGCTCCAGCTTGCCGAGGATTTCTTCCGTGGCCACACGGAAAGGCTCGCGCTGGATATGGCCGACGACCGCGGAGTTGAGCAGGTCGAGCACATCGAGCAGCGAGGTGACGGGATAGACGTTGACGCCCTCGACGACGGCGGCTTCGGCGGCGTTGGCCGCGGGTAGGATGAGGTTGGCGATGCCTTTCTCGCGCGCCAGGATGGCCACCGGCAACATGCCGGGGATGGGGCGCACGCTGCCGTCGAGGCCGAGCTCGCCGACGAGCAGGAATTTGCTCAGATCGTCGTTGCGCAATGCGCCGTAGGCGCCCAGAATGCCGACGGCGATGGGCAGGTCGAAGCCGGAGCCTTCTTTTTTCAGATCGGCAGGGGCGAGGTTGATGGTGATGAAGGTGGGCGGAATGGCGTAGCCGGAGTTTTTGATGGCGGCGCGAACGCGATCGCGGCTCTCGCGCACGGCGGCGTCGGGCAGGCCGACGGTGTGGAAATGATCCTGGTCGCAAACCGCGCCGCTGTAATCGACTTCGACGTCGATGAGATTGGCGTCGATGCCGTACACGGCGGCGCTGAGGGCCTTGAAGAGCATGATTGGAAAGTTGCTGGGAAGTGTAACAGAAGCAGCGGACAGTGGGCAGTGAGGGGGAACGGGGCCGAGGGACCAAGGGGCAAGGGGACCAAGGGACAAAGCGGTTTCCGCTGACTACAATGACAGATGCCGCGCTGATGGGGCGGACATTGCAGGCAGGAGTGGACTCGATGACCAGGTCACGTTCGCGACGACAGGTGGGCAAGGCGCGAGAAAAACCGCGCAGAATGGGAGTGGGTTTGCTCATCGTGGCGTTGGTGCTGGTTGCGGTGCTGATTATTCTGCTGCGAATGGCGGAGTTTTCCGGGCATCGCATCCATCATCCGCGGCCCAGGCCGGATCCGGCGCTGCTGATTCTGGGACGCATGGCGGCTACGGGAGCACGCGTTCCCGCGTCGCGCGGAAATCGAGGACATGTTTGCTCCACCCCTGTGAGGCTCGAACGATCTTTGAACTTGACTCCCAGGATTCCGCTCGGGGTCCATCCTGGGCGATTTTCCATGGCTCTCTTCCGGAGCGGGGTCGCGGCGGTATGGAAAGCCAATGCGCTCAAAGTCGGTCTAGATTGACCCAGTCCTAAAGCTCCTCGCAATTGCCAAAGCGGTGGTGGCCGCACTATCGTGCAGTTAAGGTCGGTAGCGCAGATACATGGGCCCTTCGGAATTTCTCCGGGAGGTCACCTCCGCGGCTGCGCCGCAGCGGGTGCACTCCCCGTACTCACATCCCGTTCTCGAGTCGCTCTTCGAGTTTTCTCCCGACGCCATCGTCATCACCGATGACCAGGGCATGATGCGCGATGTGAACCGGCGCACCGGCGAGATGTTTGGGCACCCGGTGGATGATCTGCTGGGCAAGCCGGTTGAGATGCTGGTGCCGGAGCGTTTCCGGGGCAGGCATCCGCGGCACCGCGAGAACTACCACGCCCATCCGCGCACGCGGCAGATGGGTGCGGCGCTGAATCTCTTCGGGCTGCGCAAGGACGGCAGCGAATTTCCCGTGGACATCATGCTCAAACCCATCGAGACCCCGGCGGGTCCGGCGGTGGTGAGCTTTATTCGCGACGCCACCGAGCAGCGCGAGGCTCAGGATAAGCTGCGCGACTACGACCTGCGTCTGCGCGCGATTCTGGACAGCGTGGGAGACTACGGCATCTATCTGATGGACCGCGAAGGCCACATCATGACCTGGAATCCGGGCGCCGAGCGCATCAAGGGATATTCGGCCGACGAGGTGCTGGGCGCACACTTCTCGCGTTTTTTCATCCAGGAGGATCGCGACCGCGGGCATCCAACGGAGCTTTTACGGATGGCCGCCGAGCAGGGGCGCGTGGAGGAAGAAGGCTGGCGTGTGCGCAAGGACGGCTCGCGCTTCTGGGCCAATATCGTACTCACTGCGATTCGCGATTCCAGCGGCGAGCTGACCGGATTCTCGAAGATCACGCGCGACGTGACGGAACGCAGGCAGGCGCAGGAATCGGTGATGCTGGAGCTGAGCAGCCTGCTGCTGGCCAACGTGGACATTCGCAAGCTGTTGGGCGCGTTTTCAGCCTCCATGCGCCAACTGGTGCCGCACGATGCGGCCACGCTGGGGCTTTATGACGACCAGACCGGCAGGCTGCGCGCGCAGTTTTTCGCGGAGATGGAGGGAGCGGAAACCGCGCATGGCGAAGTGCTGCTCGATCCCGATGCGTCGCCGGCCGGGCAAGCGTTCCGCACCCGGCAGCCGTTCATTGCCGGGCGGCTGGACCGTCTGGAGTTTCCTCCTGAGTCAGTGCGGCACCATGTTGAATTAGGCATGAAATCCACCGCATGGGTTCCGCTGGTTCATCGCGAGCGGGTTCTGGGCGTGATAGCCGTCTCCAGCCGCAGTGAAAATGCGTTTTCGCCGCATGACGCCGAGATGCTGAGCCAGGTTGCCGGGCAGGTGGCCATGGCGGTCAACAACGCCCTTGCTTACCGGCAGATCGCCGAGCTGCGCGAGCGGCTCAACCAGGAGAAGGAATATCTCGAGGAAGAACTCAATCTCGAGCACCAATTCGAAGACATTGTGGGCGAAAGCTCGGGGCTGCGCGACGTGTTGCGGCAGATTGCGACGGTTGCGCCGACCGACGCCACGGTGCTGATCCAGGGCGAGACGGGAACCGGCAAGGAACTGCTGGCGCGCGCCATTCACCGGCTCAGCCCGCGCGCCGAGCGCACTTTTATCAAGCTGAATTGCGCGGCGATTCCTGCCGGGCTCATCGAGAGCGAGCTCTTCGGGCACGAGAAGGGCGCGTTCACCGGCGCCATTGCGCGCAAGATCGGGCGCCTGGAGTTGGCCCACGAGGGCACGCTGTTTCTGGATGAGATTGGCGAGTTGCCGCTGGACCTGCAGCCCAAGCTGCTGCGCGCGCTGCAGGAGCGCGAGATCGAACGGTTGGGCGGATCGCGGCCCATTGCGGTGAATGTGCGGCTGATCGCGGCCACCAACCGCGACCTGGCGAAGATGGTGGCGGAAAAGCAGTTCCGCAGCGACCTGTTTTACCGGCTGAAGGTGTTCCCGGTGTTTGCGCCGCCGCTGCGCGAGCGGGCCGGCGATATTCCCGTCCTGGTGCGGCATTTTGTGGAGCGGCATAGCCGGCGCATGGGCAAGAACATCACTACTATTCCGCCCCGGGCCATGGAGGCGCTGAGACACTGGAAATGGCCGGGGAACGTTCGCGAGCTGGAGAATTTCCTGGAGCGGGCTGTGATTCTGTCGCGTGGGCCGGTGCTGCACGTGCCGGTGTCGGAGCTGGAAGACGCGGAAGAAGAAGACGAGGGGGCGGAAGCTTCCGCCAACCCCACGCTGCAGGCGGCTGAGCGCGACCATATTCTGCGCGCATTGCGCGAGGCCAAAGGGATGGTGGGGGGAGCAAACGGCGCGGCGGCTCGTCTGGGATTGAAAAGGACCACCCTGAATTCGAAGATGAAGAAGCTGGGGATCGAGCGCGGGGAGTATCTGTAACGGGGCTCTTCTCAGTGCATGGCGGAAGCGTCCGGACCCGTGCCGGGGCGGTTCTTATCGAGCAGAAACGCCAGGGCGATCAATACCACTGAGGCCCACGCGAGCTCCATGTAGACGTCCTGGTAGCCCTGGGTTGTGGCCTGCTGGATGAGCTGAGTGTAGATGGTGCCCAGCGCCATGGCCGCAGCGTTGGCGCTGCCGGCCGCGTGGCTGAAGAATCCCGTTAGCGCGTTCAGGTGCTGCTGGTAGCCGATGGAGCCGGGCTGCATGGCCTGCTGCAGATGCTGCTCGTGCCACATGGCCCGGGAAGTAACCTGGGCGTTGGTGATGGCGATGAGGACGCTGCCGCCGATATTGCGCACGAAGTTGATGAGGCCGGCTACCTGGTTGCTCTGTTCCTTGGGCATGCCCACGTAGGCCGCGTTGGTGATGGAGATGAAGCAAAACGGGATGGGTGTCATCTGCACCACGCGCAGCCAGGAGGCTTCAGCAAAGCTCATTTGCAGATTGGTGACGTCGGCTGCGTAACGAAAGCTGAGCACAAACAGGATGAAGCCGCCGACGGCCAGAGTGCGCGCGGAGAATCTGCCGGTGGCCCAGCCGGCCAGCGGCATCACGACGAGAACGGCCACGCCGCCAGCGGTGAGCGCCAGGCCGGCGGTGGTGGCGTTATAGCCCAGCAACTCCTGCGTGAACTGCGGCTGCAGCACGGTGTTGGCGTTGAGCACGCCGCCCACCAGCATCATGAGAAAGCAGCAGATGGCAAAATTCTTGTAGGTGAAGAGCTTCAGGTTGATGAGCGGCTCTTTCTGCCGCCACTCCCACACCACCAGCCCGACAATGCCAAATACGAAGAGGAAACAGAAAAGACGAATGAAGTTCGACTGGAACCAGGCGTTTTCCTCGCCCTTGTCGAGCATGACCTGCATGGCGCCCATGGCGAGGGTGAGGAAGCCAAGGCCGAGATAATCCATGTGGCGCAGGCGCGAGGGGTCGGCCTTGATCCAGGGTGGGTCTTCAACCATGCGGGTGACGAGAATGAAGGCCAGAATGCCGACCGGGATATTCATGAAGAAGATCCAGCGCCAGGAGAAGTTGTCGGTGATCCAGCCGCCCAGCGTGGGACCGATGGAGGGCGCGAGCACGGCTACGATGCCGTAGAGAGCGAAGGCCTGGCCGCGCTTCTGCGGCTCAAAGGAATCGGCCATGATGGCCTGGGCCATGGGCTGCAATCCGCCTCCGCCGGCGCCCTGGATGACGCGGAAGACGAGCAGCAGGGCGAGAGACGGCGCAATGCCGCAAAGAAAGCTGGCGGTGGTGAAAACGAATATGCTGAAGACGAAGAAATTGCGGCGGCCCATGAGGCTGGACGCCCATCCGCCCAGCGGCAGCACAATGGCATTGGAGACCAGGTAGCTGGTGAGCACCCAGGTGCTCTGGTCTTCGCTGGCGCCCAAGCTGCCGGCGATGTGGGGCAGAGCCACATTGGCAATGGTGGTGTCGAGCACCTCCATAAACGCGGCCAGCGCCACCGTCATGGCGATGAGCCAGGGATTGACGCGCGGCTTCCATGCGGCGTGCTCGTCGACTGTCGCTGCGGCGGGCTGATCTACCCCGCCTGCGCCCGGTAGTGTGGCCTCCAAATCGGACAAAAATCGCTCCTGAAGTGTTGCAACGCGGTTTGCCGCGGGATTTCCCGGCAGCGGCCCTCGTGGATTTTGATGCCAGGGCTCTGTTTTGTGGGGCGCGCCGGCGCGGGCGTATCTGGAGAATGCTCAGGCCGCGGAATGCGGCGCCATCAGGTGGTGCTCACCTCCATCTAGATTCGCATGGGGGTCGCCGGGGTGCAGGGATTTTCAACCAGGACGCTCTGGCAATTATGCGCCGGTTACAATTGGTGCGGCATGGCTGGGCTGAGAAGAGCGCTGCGGCCATGGCGATGGGAACGGAGCCGGAGATGAAGGATTCGGCGGATTATTTAGCGGCAGCGCCGCGCGAATCCTGGCGGCAGGCGCGGCTGGCCATGCGGCTGTCGCTGGCGGTGGGCGTGCTGATGCTGGCCGCCAAGGTGACGGCCTTCTGGGTCACCGGGTCGTCCGCCGTTTTTTCCGATGCCGCCGAATCGGTGGTGCACGTTGTAGCGGTCGGCTTTGCCGCCTTCAGCCTGTGGCTCAGCTTGCGGCCGGCCGTGCCGCATTTTCAATACGGGTACGAGCGCATCACGTTTTTCTCCGCGGGATTCGAAGGCGCGATGATCGTGCTGGCCGCGGCCAGCATCGTCTACACAACCACTGAAAAATGGCGTCACGGATTGGTGTTGGACGATCTGGGCAGCGGCACGACGCTGATTGTGGCTGCGGGCGTGTTGAACGCCGGACTGGGATGGTACCTGCTGCGCACGGGGCGGCGCACGCACTCTCTGATTCTGGAAGCCGACGGCAAGCACGTGCTCACCGACAGTTGGACGAGCTTCGGCGTAGTGGCCGGCCTTCTGCTGGTGATGCTGACCGGCTGGAAACCGTTCGACCCGCTGGTAGCTTACGCGGTTGCGGTCAATATTCTCTGGTCGGGCGGGCGCCTGATGGCGCAATCGTTCAAGGGCCTGCTCGACTACTCCGATCCCGAGGTTGGGCGCCGCATCCGGCGCCGGCTCGACGAGCTGTGCGCGGAGCTGGGGATCGAATATCACGGGGTGCGCTTCCGCACCACTGGTTATCGCCAGATCATCGAAGTGCACCTGCTGTTTCCGCACGCCATGGCGCTGGGCGAAGCGCACCGGCTGGCCACGCAGGTGGAAGAGAAACTGATGCAGGGGTTGGAGACGCCGGCTGAGGTGACTACGCACCTGGAATCGCTTGAAGACCACGCCGATGTGCATCGCGTAGGACACTATACGGGGCGCCCGGAGTGAGCGGGTGGAACGCGCAGGCGGAAACCTGGCGGCCAAGCTGATTGCGCTGGACCCCAAGCTGACGCCGGAACAGACCATTGCGTTGATGGAGAAAGGCGCGACGCCGGGTGCCGATAGGCGGATTCATCTGATCGATTCCAAGGCCAGCGTGGAATTGCTCAAGAAGCAGCGAGAGTCCTCCGCGGAGGGCTCTCGTCGAAGCTCAAGGATCATGGGCTGGAGTTCGTGGCTTCCCGCCTTTTCGCTAGAAAAAAGCGAAAGGATGGAACCCGCCGCATCCGCTCGGGAGGACAACTCGATTCTAAAAAGGAATGTCTTCGTCGGAGATTTCTGCGGTTTGCGCGTAGTCGTTCTGGCCGGCGGGAGGACGCTGATCGACAGCCGATGCGGGAGCGCTGCTGGAGCGGCTGTAACCGCCGGCGCCCTCTTCGCGCCCGGAGAGCAGCGAGAGGTCGTTGACGACGATCTCGGTGCGATAGTGCTTGACGCCCGCGTGCTCCTTGTCTTCCCAGTTGCGGGTCGTGAGCCGCCCCTCGACAAAGAGCTTAGAACCTTTTTTCACGTAATCGCGAACAATCTCTGCCAGCCGCGCGTAGACCACGATGTTGTGCCACTCCGTACGGTCTTGCCAATTGCCTTGTGGATCCTTGGAGCGTTCGCTTGTGGCAAGCCCAAAGGTGGCCACCATGGTGCCGCCGCCCGTGGAGCGAATCTCAGGGTCCTTGCCTACGTTGCCTAACAGGAAGACTTTATTAACGCTTTTGGCCATGTCGTGCTCCCTTGCCCAGGGACAAATAAATTTTTCCAACGGACAATTTATTTGTCCAAGAAATCGATCAGAGACAATTTAATTCGTCCAAATGGACGCGACGTCCGCTGATGATTCCCGCTATCACTACCAAGCTGTTAAAATGTCTTGCTCGTTTTACGCCAATCTCTACTATCGCGATCAGCGTCCCATTGCCGAATTTCGCTGCTTGCAGAGACGAGAGGAGTCTTTTCCAGCTTGGTAGTGAGCCTGTGCAATCTCCTTTCTTGGACTTTTTCCGGTCCAGCACAGTATAGACGATCTAGGCACAGCCGAAAAAACTACGGTAAAGAGTCGGTATTATCGCTATTCCCGACTCCAGCAGCCAACTTCTCCAAATCGATTGGAGGATCTCCTGCTAGTACCTCCTGCCATTGCTATCAGTTTAGGCTTTTCCTGCGACGATTGATGTCATGACGACGTTGGCTCGGTCGAGCGGGTATATGGAGCGCACGCTTTGGTAGTCTCGGTCTTACTTGGGGTGAGATTCCAGGGCAGCAACTCGGCAATGCGATTTACCGGATGTTCGGCGATTTGAGCGAGCACAGTGCGCAGATAGAGCTCGGGATCGAGGCCGTTGAGTTTGGCTGAGCCGATGAGCGAGTATATAGCTGCGCCGCGTTCGCCACCTGAGTCCGATCCGGCGAACAAGAAGTTCTTCCGCCCGAGAGCAACGGCGCGCAGCGCCCGTTCGGCGGCGCTGTTATCGATCTCCAACATGCCGTCGTCGGTGTAACGGGTGAGGGCGCGCCAGCGCGAGAGCGCATAACGGATCGCACCCGCGGTTTCGCTCTTCGTGGACAAGGAGCGGAGTGACTTCTCCATCCAGCTGCGCAGTTCATCGAGCAATGGTCTTGCACGCGTCTGACGAACACTGAGCCTGTGATCGGCGGGTTTTCCGCGGATCTCCTCCTCGATGGCATAGAGGGCGCCGATCCTGGCTAACGCCTCGGTAGTTGTCGGCGAGGCATGAATGACATGGATCTCGTGGAACTTGCGTCGCGCATGGGCCCAGCAGGCGGCTTCATAAACGTCATCGCCATATAGATGATGGAACCCGGCGTAGGCGTCGGCCTGCAGAGCACCCTTGAAGGTCTTCAGATGCTGTCGCGGATGCTCGCCCTTGTGGTCTGCGGAGTAGGCGAACCAAACGGCCGGCGGCGTCTGTTCGCCGGCGGGCCTGTCGTCACGGACATAGGTCCAGAGGCGGCCGGTCTTGGTCTTGCCGCTGCCGGGCGAGAGTACAGGTATGGGCGTATCGTCGGCGTGCAGCTTGCAACCGGCGAGAATATGCTTCCGGATCGCGTCTACAAGAGGGCTGAGCAAGTCACTCGACGCACCGACCCAGCCGGCCAGCGTGGGACGCGGAATCTCAACTCCCTGGCGTACGTAAATCTCAGACTGCCGATATAGGGGCAGGTGGTCCGAGTACTTCGAAACGATCACATGGGCCAGCAAGGACAGCCCGGCAAGTCCGCGCTCGATGGGCCGCGATGGCGCCGCTGCTTTAACAACACGGTCGCAGCCTGAGCAGGAGTACTTCGGCCGCACGTGTCGATCCGCGCTCCCTGCGTGCCGTCCAGCGTGTGCAAACTGGGAAGCCCGATCATGCTTCCGCTTCCAACACCGAAAGCAAAGTACGCAGATGATGCGCGTCGAAACCGGGCGCCACCAAAATGCTCCGGCCATGGCTCAACCGCACTTCTATGGCGGGACTGTGCAATGCGGCGAGCTGCGACTTCGCTTCCGGAGCCGCGTCCAATTCCACGGCCACGAACTGCGCCGTCTCTGCTTCGCGCAATCTCTTCTTCCAGGCAAACATCTGACTGCTCGGAAGACTCCATTCCCGACAAAACGCCGCTACGCTCTGTCCGCTCTGCTTTTGCTCCGCAACCAGACCACGCCACTTCGCCCATGCTTCCGCTTTGCGCTGTCTCATGCCTCAACAGTGAACTTTCGCCCACCGTCGCACAAGATGGGTTTCAGATAGCGCTCACATGCGACTCGATCTCCGCTTCCAAACGACGCAACTCTTCATCGCGCGCTGCCAGCATCGCGCCGAGTTGCTCTTGCTGTTCCTGGAATGCGCTAAACAGCGCCAACAATGCATCACGATCGAGCGAATTCAGATCCAGCAGCGATGCGTGATCCATGGACGCAGTATGCCACGAGGAGAAGTGGAAAACCTCAACAATCGCCGCATGAATACAGGAGAATCAGCGTTATCATCAGACCGCGACTGCGGGCGTCCAGGTTCTCTCCACCCTGCGCCAATCAATGCCCTCGAGAAGCATCGAAAGTTGCGCGCGACTGAGCCGCACTATCCCACTCTCAGCCTTGGGCCAGATGAACCGCCCGCGTTCCAGCCGCTTCGCGAACAAGCACAAGCCGTCTTCATAATGCCCCATTTCGTTATGTGATTGATAAATCGAGAACCGCTTGGAGTGGAGAAGCCGTCGTGGGGTGCGATTTGTTTGCCCGGACCTGTTCCAGGAAGCGCGTCGCCTGCTTGTTCTCGATGTTCTCCTTGTTGAGCACCCACGGGCCGCAATATATGGGCCGTTCTGCAGAAATATCAC
>JASHRF010000086.1 GCA_030037545.1 Acidobacteriaceae bacterium
AACGTCGCCGGGATTGGGCAGGCGCTGCAGCAGAATCCCGATTTTCCTTGCATCCTGGTGCGCAACGAGCAGGCGGGCGTATACTTCGCATCGGGATTCGCCAAGGCCAGTAATCGCCTGCGCGCCTATGCCTGCACGTCGTCCATCGAACCCGGCGCAACCAACATGATCACCGGCGCGGCGCTGGCCACTATTAACCGGCTGCTGCTGCCCGGCGGCATCTTCGCGCGACGCAGCGTTGCGCCTGTGCTGCAGCAGCTTGAGTCGCCGGCTACGCAGGATACAGGCATGAACGATTTCTTCAAGCCGGTCTCGCGCTACTGGGATCGCATCTACCGGCGAGACACCTATGACTGCAAAGCTCAAATTCGGAATTCTCGGCGCCGGGCGGATTGGCTGCGTTCATGCGGACACGCTTGCCTTTCGCGTGCCGGAAGCGGAGATTGCCGCCGTTGCCGACATCCATCGCGAGGCCGCGCAGGCGCTGGCGGATCGTTGCGGCATCGGGCGCGTGTCCGCTTCGACGACGGAGATCTTTGCCGATCCCGGCATTGACGCGGTGCTCATCTGCACCTCCACCGATACCCACGCTGAGCTGATTGCACAGGCCGCGCGCGCCGGCAAGCACATCTTCTGCGAGAAGCCGGTTGCGTTGAGCCTCAAAAAAATCGACGCGTCGCTGGAGGCTGTAAAACATGCAGGCGTGCAGCTTCAGGTGGGCTTCAACCGCCGCTTCGATTCGAATTTCGTGCGCGTGCGCCAGGCCGTGGCCGGCGGCGAAATCGGCAATCCGTACCTCATCCACATTGTGAGCCGCGATCCTGCGCCGCCGCCCATCTCCTATCTCGGTCCCTCCGGCGGATTGTTTCTGGACATGATGATTCACGACTTCGATATGGCCCGCTTTCTGCTCGGCGACGAGGTGGAAGAGGTTTATGCCGCAGGCGGCGTGCTCGTGGATCCGGCTATTGGTGAGGCCGGCGATCTTGACACCGCGGTAGTGACGCTGCACTTCAGCAGCGGCGCTATCGGGACCATCGACAATAGCCGCAAGGCTACCTTCGGCTACGACCAGCGCGTAGAAATCCTGGGCAGCAAGGGGAAAATCGCGAGCGAAAATCGCTATCCCAACCAGGTGGTCGTCAGCGGCGAAAAATCCGTATACACCGATCTACCATTGAACTTTTTTATGCAACGCTACATCGAAGCCTTTGCTGCCGAACTGCAGGCCTTTGTCGAGGCCATACGCGAGGGTAAACCCGTGCCCGTCACCGGCGAAGACAGCCGCATCTCCGCGGTCATGGCGCTGGCTGCGGGCAAATCGTTCCGGGAGCACCGTCCCGTGCGCCTCAAGGAGATCTCCGCATGACGCCATCGCAGCCACCGCCGGCGAAAACATCTTCGGCGACAAAATCCCGCCTGGTATGTATCCTCACCGACGTTCACCTATGGGTTCCGGTGATCGTGCTGATTCTTGGAACCGTGCTGCTGATGTCGCTGAAGTGAAGCGCCCTGCGCAAATCCCCGGAGGTAAGTCTTTGAATGACGCCGCCATGGCAGCCCCTGCGCGATCGACACTGTCCTTGCACAAGCTCGGCGTTTTTTGCGGCCTGGCCGCGGCCGTGTGGCTGGGCAGCGCCGAAGCTCCCACCAAGCTGGTGACCGAAGGCTTTTCGCCGTTCCTCATCTCCATGGGCATGGTGATGGGCGCATTTGTCGCGCGCTGGAGCCTGCCTACCATGCTCAAGGGCACCGGCTTCGTCGTCACCGATCTGCGCGGGAGGCCGCACCTGATCGTGTGGGCGCTGCTGGGCGGTATGTTGTGGGCCGTCGCCAACACGCTCACCATCTTCGCCGTGCGCAACGTGGGCCTGGCCATTGCGTTTCCGCTCTGGAATACGAATAGTCTGGTCGGGCTCTTCTGGGGATGTCTGCTGTTTAAGGAATTGCGCGGTTCGCGCGCGCGCGACTGGGCCAAAGTGATTGGCGGGGCGAGTGCAATTGTTTTTGGCGCCGCGGTGCTGGCTGTGGCGACTGCACAGTCCGCGAGTGCGCCCGGCCGCGCATTGATCGGCATCATGGCCGCGCTCGGCGCAGGCGTCCTGCTGGGCACCATGTACATTCCTTATCGCAAGGCTTACATCAGCGGCATGAATCCGCTTTCGTTCGTCACCATTTTTACCTTCGGCGAGCTGGGCGCCATCCTCGCGCTCGGCCTGGTTTTTTATGGCGGCGGCCATCCGCTGTTGGTCGCGCTGCGCCGCGCACGGACCATGCTCTTCTGGCCGTTCCTGGGCGGATTCTGCTGGGTCATCGGCGATCTCTTCCAGCAATACGCAGCCAAGTACATCGGCATCGGCCGCGGCATTCCGCTCTCCAACACCAATCAGCTTTGGGGGCTGGCGTGGGGCGCGCTGGTGTTTGGCGAGTTTGCCGGACTGGTGCCGGGCGCAAAGCTGCTCATCGTCGCCGGGTCCACGATCATGATCGCCGGCGCCATCTCCATCAGCATGGCCGCGCCGCCGCCGGGCGAGCTCGAAAACTGGAACGCAGCCATGCGCCGTGAATGCAACCGTTACCGCCTCGACGCCAGCAGCGTGACGGCCGTGGTTGGCGGCGACGACCCGCTGGCCGACCAGAAGCGCGAGCACTGCTGGTGGGAGGTGATGATCATGCTGGCCGCAATCGGCATCTTCGTCTGGTTGGCCGTGGGAACACGCGCCCAGCGCATCTACGTCGACATTCCGTGGATGCTGGTTCTGATTGCCGGAACCATGGTTCCGCTGATTGTGGTGGGCACGCTGTTGTGGCGGCGGACGCGATTTTCGTAGGGCCGACCAAGACTCCTTACTCCATTCATCAATGGGCTTCGGCCTCTCGGCCTGCACGGTTATGATGTTGTCCACAGGGCAGGGGCGGGCGTGACCACACGGGAAGAACTGCTGAACGAGCTGGGCCGCGAGCCCCAACTCTGGGATGTACTGGTGATCGGCGGCGGAGCAACCGGCTTGGGCGCGGCGGTCGAGGCCGCATCGCGCGGTTATCGCACGCTGCTCATCGAGCGCTTCGATTTCTGCAAGGGCACTTCGAGCCGCAGCACCAAGCTGGTTCACGGCGGCGTGCGCTATCTCCAGCAATTCAACCTGACCCTGGTTCTCGACGCGCTGCGCGAGCGCGGCCACATGCTGCGCAACGCGCCGCACCTGGTTCACGATCTTTCTTTTGTGGTTCCGGCATACAGCAATTTTTCGCTTCCGTATTATGGCCTGGGGCTCAAAGTGTACGAGCGCATGTCGGGCCGGCTCTCGCTCGGCCATTCGCAGTTGCTTTCGCGCCAGGAGACGCTGGAACAGCTTCCCGGGATCCATCCCGATGGTCTGCGCGGTGGCATTCTCTATCACGACGGCCAATTCGACGATGCGCGTTATGCCATCGCGCTGCTGCGCACCTTTGAGGACCTGGGTGGAACGGCGCTCAATTATGTCGCGGCCGTGAGGCTGCTCGAACGCGGCGGAAGAATCGTCGGCGTTAAGGCACGCGACTGCGAGCAAGACACGATCTTCGACATTCAGGCAAAAGCGGTCATCAACGCCTGCGGGGTTTTTGCGGAAGAGACGCTGGCGCTGGACGGACGGGCTCATGCGCCGCTGCTGGCCGTCAGCCAGGGCACGCATTTTGTTTTGCCGCGCTCGTTCCTGCCCGGCTCCACGGCGCTCATGGTTCCCAAAACGGCTGACGGCCGCGTCCTGTTCGCCATTCCCTGGCATGGCGCCACAATGATCGGCACCACCGACGAGCCGGTCGATAACAGGGCTGGGAAGATTCCGGAAGAGCCGCGCGTTATGGCCGCCGAGCGCCAATTCCTGTTCGACCATATCGCCCGCTACTTCGATCGCAGGCCGAAGCCGGAGGAGATTCTCAGCGTGTGGTCCGGCCTGCGGCCGCTGGTGCGCAAGAGAGGCGCGAAAACGTCGCAGCTCTCGCGCGACCACACCATACTGGTGGCGCCCACCGGGCTCATTACGGTGCTAGGCGGCAAATGGACTACCTACCGGAAAATGGGGCAGGACGCGATCGATCGCGCCATGCAGGTAGCTTCACTTCCGGCGCACAAATCCGCAACGCTCGAAATGAAGCTGCACGGCTGGAGCCAGGACACCTCCGCGGCCGTGTCGGAATGGGAGCGTGTTTACGGCTCCGATCTTCCCGCGCTGCACGCGCTTTCCGCGCAGGACCCGTGTCTGGGTGAATTGCTCCATGCGCGGCTGCCGTATCGCAAGCGCGAAATCGTGTGGGCCGCGCGATACGAAATGGCGCGTACCGTCGAGGACGTTCTGGCCCGGCGTACACGCGCGCTTTTTCTCGACGCGCGCGCTGCCATTGAGGCTGCGCCCGCTGTCGCCAGCCTGCTGACGAACGAACTGCGCAAAAACGAATCGTGGTGCGAGAATCAAATTCGCGCATTCACCGGGCTGGCGCGGGGCTATCTTTCAGAAGCTTGATTTCGATTTGCGCGGACCCAATCGATGAACGGCTCTGGGTTCGTCGAAAGCGGGCGAATCGGTTTACTAAATCGCTTAAGCTGATGAGCGGCACGCAAACCATCCGCACTCTGAAATGCGGGCGAGAAACTCTGTCCTCTTGGCGCTCAGCGGTGTTACAAAGTAAATAATGACCAAGCGAACGAAATCCCGGCGCGAGCCTCCGCCGGGGCAGCCGATCAGCTTGCGTATTCTCGGCGAATATCTCAATCTTTCACCAGCTACCATTTCTCTGGTTCTCAACGATGCACCCGGCGTGCGCGCCATTCCGCAGGAAACGCGCGAACGCGTTAAAGCCGCAGCCGCTAAATTCGATTACCGCCCCAGCTTTTATGCGCGCTCGCTGCGCAAACAGCAGAGCTTCTCGATCGGCGTGCTGGTGCCCGAACTGAGCGACACGTACACCGCCCAGGTGCTCACCGGCGTGGAGGAATCGCTCATCGAAGAAGGCTATTTTTATCTCACCGCGAGCCATCGCCGCAAGCCCGACCTGATTGAGGAGTATCCGCGCATGTTGATGGAGCGCTCGGTGGAGGGATTCATCTTCATTGATACCGTGCTGCAACACAGCCTCAAGCTTCCCGCCGTGGCTGTTGCCTGCCATCAAGAGATTGCGGGCGTGACGAACCTGGTACTCGATCAGCGCCGCGCCGCGGAGCTTACGCTGCACCATCTCCAACAGTTAGGCCATCGCAAAATCGCGTTCATGCGCGGCGGCAGCCACAGTTCGGATGCCGATGACCGCTGGCAATGCCTTAAAGCGGTGGCGCGGGAATTAAACCTGGAGATTCGCTCCGAGTTGACCGTGACCTTGAACCTGCGTTTTTCAACTCCGGAGCTGGGGTATGAGCCGGCCCGCGAGCTTCTCAACCGCGCCGGCCAGTTCACGGCCATGGTTTGCTATAACGACATTGCCGCCATCGGCGCCGTGCGCGCCATCATGAACCACGGCCTGCGTGTCCCCGAAGATATCTCTGTGATTGGTTTCGACGACATTCAGAGCGCGTCGTACCACAACCCCAGCCTGACCACCATCCGCCAGCCACTGAACGAGATGGGGAAGCTGGCGGCGCGCATCCTGCTACAGCGCGTGCGTGGCCAGGAGCTGCTTCCCAAAGCCATGCCGGTGCTGCCGGAGCTGGTGATTCGCGAATCTACGTGCCCGCCAGGAGAGCGAGGCCCGCGCTCGCGGCGCAACGGGCGCACTTAAACACCATCAGCCAGACAATCGGCACCTCCGCATTCGACGCGATATCGAGACTGTTGATTTGATGGTGGACGCGGTGGACACTTAAAGGAGCAGTCTGGACACCGCAAAAAAGCCGAAAAGGCCCGAAAAACCGCAATTTTATTGCTTAAAATCTATTCCCCGGGCAGGAAAGGCCTCCAAGAACACGCTGAGCGACATGTATTTGCCGACTTGAAATCCCTTGGTATCTCACCCAGCGAAGGATGCTTCGAGTCGCCCATTTTTCTCTGGGCTTACGTGAATTGGTAGCATGTTTTCGCAACTGCATCATCAGAGTCGAAGTCTGGTGCGCGGCATTGTCGGACGATATTTGAATTAATCGATTCGCATCTCCTTTCAGACAGAACTAGAGGGCCAAGTGCGCGCTCTGAAGCATAAGAGGCTCGACCCAATCCGACCACTTCCGCATCATTGCGCGCCTCTCGAGCAGACATGATTGGCAGTTGATTCCGCACTCAAGTCGATCCTTCATTGCGTAACCGAGTTGTTGGTTCACGATATTCGGCGCGATTCCGAGGTCCCCTACCAGCACTCTCTTTGCTGCTGCTCTGAAGGCGTCGTTACTTGTGAGTTCTCTCTCGATTCCCGTCCTCAGCAAGGCGCTAAGCGCAGCTTGTGGCTCGATAGGATTTTCTGGGCATCGCGGAGAGGGGAAAACCCATGCCCCCTTATCCTCGCAGAGCCATCCATCTTTGTGTCTGCACCCGGCGATGTACAGTGGATGGTCAAACTCAAACGAGGATATGCCTTGGTCCGCGAGAGCGTTTCTCTGGATTAAGAATTGACGGCGCTTCCGATCACGGATACCGAGTTGTCCGTTGAATCCGGATTTGTCTACAACGTAGCAACCGAGCAGCTGGCGTTGCAGTTGCTGGCCAGCGAATTGAAAGAGCTTTTCAAGGATTTCGCTCCCGCGAAAAAGCGGCCTAACGGACGAGTCCGTCCGCAGCCGGCTTCGCAGATGTCTTTGCTCGGATGAGCGGATGCAGGCAATAGCTGCGAGCTATTGCGGTATAGAAATCAAGTATTGGACGAGCCCGCCCCACCGTTCTACGCCCTCGGCAGATCACACATGGAGGTAATTTGCCAATGCGTTTTTCTCCGGTCTCACGAAAGCAACTATTCCTCAGCAGAACAATTGCCATCGCAGTTCTCTTTGCGATTTCTGTTCCTGCGTTTGCCCAATCCAGCGGCTCTCCCTTCGACAGCGGCTTTACCGCACTGCAAACCCTGTTCACCGGCACGATTGCCAAAGTCGCATCATTGATCGCTATTGTGATCGGCGGCTACGGCTTCGCGCACGGCGAACCAGGAGCAAAAATTCCCGCTTTGGCTACGTTGCCATATCGCGCGCCAGCCACGAAGCGACCATCTTTACCGACAACGCGAACCGGCTCGGCCAGCGGCTTGGTGCGGAGATCAGCAAGATTTCAGCACTCGAAATCGGCGAGGCGCCATCCGTCGGCCAGGGAATCGGGATGATGGCTTCCTGACGCCGATTCAGTGCGATCTTTGCATGACGCCCTTATCCGCTGCGGGGATGGTTCCTTTTGAGGCGCCTAGAGTTGGGGTCACGTCAAAATACTCGGCGAGATCGGCGGGCATCATGTGCCAGGAGTCATACTGGAAAATCGCTCCCGTCCGCTCCAGCGCCCGCGCCACCAGCCCTGAGCAGATCATCTGCCCGTCCACGCCGAAGCAGAACTTTGACGCCGTGAGAAGCGTAATCGCCAGGCTGATGATGGTCAGAAATCCGTAATGGTCGTTGAGGCAGTGCTCGGCGAAGGCGACGGCGTGCGCCCGGTCCTCATTCGAGGCATCAACCAGGTGAATGACGTGATATTCCGTGTCGCGGTAGACAGCAACGTTGCGTTTTTGCACGCCATTGCCCAGAGCTTCGATGATGCCACCTTCGTCATCAACGAAAAGCGCCGTGTGGCTCCAGTGGGCGAACTTTCTCCTCTTGCCCCAATAGCGTAACCCTTCGCCAAAGCGGATCAGCCGGCTTGTCCAGGCGTTTGCATGGGTCAGCAGAAAATCTCCGGGGACCGGATTGTCGATTTGCTCTCCCGGAGCGTAGCGCCGGAACTCGATCCTCGGCCGGGTGAAGTCGGCCTCGCGCACACTGGCCTCCACTGTGGACATTTTGGCTGCCCCCCTCTTGAATGCCAGAAAGTATAGCTCTCACAATGCTCGTTCGCCGCCATTTTTTTGTTCGGCGTTACTGGATCCCGGGTAAGAGCGGGCGCGCCTGCCTCTAAAGTGTCACTGAGTCCCGCACAAGTTATCTGTTTTGTTTTGTGAACCATATGCTAAGATGGGAGCCGTTTCGCGGAAATCTGGTCGATTCCGGGTTTGCTTCCCTCCCCCATGGAAATCGGAAGGAACGGCGCACCATGCGGTCTGTATGGCTGAGGTGGCGGATTCCGGGCGTGGCGGGGATTGACCCAGATGAGTCGAGTATTTCGCATGATTCTAATCGTCATGTTAACCGCCATCGGAACAGCGCCTTGCTGTCCCTGCCAAGCATCTACTGGACTGAATGTGCTCGACGCTTCTGTGAGCCTGAACACTGCTGTCCGCTTTTTCTTTACTCCCGGTAATTACTTCCATACGCCTTTGATCTTTCGTGTTGTGACCTCGCAGGATCAACGACTGAATACTGCGCCGATGCTTCCAGAAGGAAGGACCGTGTACATCTCAGCGCCAGAAATGCAACGTCTATTAAAGGGGCTGCAGAAGTTGGGGCTTTCGTGGCGGGAATCAAAAGTGAAGATAGAGTTCGGCGACGCCACAGAAATAACTCCTGACTATCGATTAGCGATTACTGTCATTTCGTCGGCGGGGACGGCGGAGGCCGGCTTCGATCCGAACAAGATATGTCAAAATCTTGCGCCCTTGGATTCAGCCCTTTCGACTCCGCGTGCATTATGGGAATTCCAAGAATTTCGTACTGAGTACAAGTGCGCTGTGCCAGGCTTCAACGGCCAGAAATATCCGGATCACTGGCCGTGGAATCTGCCTCATTAGGCAGGTGGCGGGATATCGATACGATGCAAGCGTCGCCCTCAACTCGAACGCCTGATACGTCTACGACGCGGCCCCTCGCATATATTCTCACCGCAGGCGGGTGGCCCTGGTCCAGATGACCTTCCACAAACACTCTGAGGGTGCCCCCGGTCCCTCGCTTTTGGGGACCGGGGAGACCCACGATCTCGACCGACCCGACGGCGACGTGCTGGAGATGACGGATTCGGTGATGGGATCGTGGACCTACACCTACGACGACTTCAACCAGCTCACGAGCGGCACAGCAAGCGCGGGCGTGGACGCGGGACTGGACCTGGGCTGGACGTACGACCGCTACGGGAACCTGCTCTACGACGGCCGAAATACGTATGCGTATGACGCGGAAGGGGTAAGCGTCTCTTTCTGGCCGTCTAGCGTTGATGGCTAAGCTCAGCGAAGCTTATTTGTGGAGCGGTGCAGAACCGTATCCGCGGAGGAGCGCGTATGGAATTGGCGATTGAGCCGGTAGAGGAGAGCAACGGCAAACGGCGGTATCGGACCGTGGAGGAGAGACGCCGCATCGTCGAAGAGACCTTGGCGGAGGGT
>JASHRF010000087.1 GCA_030037545.1 Acidobacteriaceae bacterium
AATATCTCTGGTCCTGGTCGAAAATGAATCCCCTGGCCAATCGCGCCATACACGAAGTCGATCAACTGGCGGTAGTGGCCCGCAATACCACTCGTTCCCTGCAAAACCACGAATACCTGTTGCGCTCCTTCATCCGCCACAGTCCTCTTTCCTTGCGTCTTGAATAGGACATTACTTATGCAGGAATCAATAAAGCCCCACGTTTTTGGGGAACTGATTGGCACGGCTGAAGCCGTGCCCTTTCAAAACCTATTTTTGAAACACGCTCCAGGAGATCGTAAACACGCTCTAAGGAATTCGGACCGCAGGCCGCGATCGAGCCGGCAAAATTGCCCTTCTGAGACAGAATGGGCTCGGCCCTGACGCCGTACCGGTGCAGAAGCCGGCGCACCAGTTGCCGGGGTGAGACTCGCGGCGGAGGCGCAGCCGGCAGCCTGCCTTATTCTGTAAGGCGGAGGTGTCTATGCGCCGCATTTTTCGCTTGGCGGCAAGCGCCATTCTGTGGGCCGGAACGGTTGTCGTTGCGCAGCCCACCCCGTCGCCTGCTTTACTGGTGCTGGCCAAGCAGGACCGGATGCTCGACATCGTCGACCCGGCCACGCTGCAAGTGGTGGCGCGCATACCCGCTGGACCCGATCCGCACGAGGTGGTCGCATCGGCAGATGGGCGCTACGCCTACGCATCGAATTATGGATTCGGCGCTTACCACACCATCGCCGTCTTCGATCTGGCGGCGCGGAAGGCGCTTAATCCCATCGACGTGGGCATCCTGCGCAGCCCGCATGGCCTGGCCTGGGCCGGCGGCAAGCTTTATTTCACGGCGGAGATCAACAAGATCATCGGCCGCTACGATCCGGATACGAAAAAGATCGACTGGCTGCTGGGAACGGGGCAGAATCGCACCCATATGATCATGGTGTCGAAGGATCTCGATCACATCTACACCTCGAACGTGGTCTCGGGAACGATCAGCTTGATCGATCGCACTGAGAATCCGGAGGGCGGCGCTTCTTCAAACGCGCCCGGAACCATGCCCCCGTCGCCGCCGGGGGGGACGGCCCCTTACATGCCGGAAGGACGCCCAACCTCGGGGTGGAATGAAACGGTGTTGCCTTCCGGCCCTGGCTCGGAAGGATTCGATGTCTCGCCCGACGGCCACCAGTTGTGGGCCGCCAACGCCGGCGATGGCACGGTAACGGTCATCGACATTGCGGAGAAAAAGGTCGCCGGCCATATCGATGCCGATGTGCCGGGCGCGAACCGGCTCAAGTTCACGCTGGATGGCAAGCGGGTGCTGATCTCGTCTCTGCGCACGGGCGAGGTCACGGTGGTGGATGCTGCTTCACGGCGGGTGATCGATCGCATCAAGGTTGGGCATGGGGCGGCCGGCATCCTTATGCAGCCGGACGGCGCGCGCGCCTATGTCGCGTGCAGTCCGGATCACAATGTCGCGGTGATCGATCTCAAGACACTCAAGATTGCCGGCCGCATTGAAACCGGAGCTGGACCCGACGGCATGGCGTGGGCGGTGCGGCATTAGTTTCCTACACTCCGCCGAACGCCGGAACTCGGAAAAATAGCAACAGGCAGGCCGCCGCGGAGCGCGCTGTCGATCGCCTTGACGGCCGCCCACCCATTCGGCGATGAAACTGCCAAAAAGATGGAGCACTGAGATTGTTTCCTGATCCCTGACCCCTGAAACCTGATCCCTCGGCTTACTCCGCTCCGGCTTCCACAGCCTTGGTCTGGGCCACGGTCCAATCGGCCGCGCCTACCTTGAAGCGCGCAAATCGCCGCACGGTGATGTTCTCGCCCAGCTTGCCCACCTTGTGCGCGATCAGTTCCTTGATGGTGACGGCCTGATCCTTGATGAAGGGCTGCTCGAGCAGGCAGACCTCTTCGTAGAATTTGGCCATCTTGCCTTCCACGATCTTCTCGATCACCGGGGCCGGCTTGCCGGTGGCGGCAGCCTGGGCGCGATAGATTTCCTTCTCGCGCTCCATGTCGGCAGCGGTCACGTCCTCGGGCTTGATATAGCGCGGATCGCTAGCCGCGATGTGCATGGCGATGTTCTTGAGCAGCTCCTGGAAATCAGGGGTGCGGGCCACGAAATCGCTCTCGCAGTTGAGCTCCAGAAGCACGCCGATCTTGCCGCCGGCATGAATGTAGTGGCCCACCGCGCCCTCGTTCGTGGAGCGCGAGGCCTTCTTCTGCGCGGAGGCCACGCCCCGCTTGCGCAGCACCACAAACGCCGCTTCCATATCGCCCTTGGCCTCCTGCAAGGCCTTCAGGCAGTCGCCCATGGGGGCTCCAGATTTTTCGCGAAGCTCCTTCACCAATTTGGCGTCGATTTTCTCAGTCACGGTCATCATCTCTCGTTTCTTTTCAGGGAGCCGGCAGCCGAAGCTCGTAGCCGGTAGCTTCTATGCCTGCTGGCTACAGGCCACTGGGTACAGGCTGCGTTCCCGGTTTGTGGTCTCCACCTTAGCCGCAAAGACAAAGACGCGGCGAGGGCGGGCACCCAATCTTTATTCTCCCTCGCCAGGCTGGTGGCGCGGAGTCTGTGCTCCGGCATAAGAAAAGCGTGGCACGCGGATATCGGCCGGCCACGCTGGTCTCATTCATGCGCTTCGGAGTGCGCGGAAATGATTAAAGAGCGCCCTCGGCGGCCTCGGCATCTTCAAGCGTGGCCACGGCGGCAGGCGCCTTGCGGATGCCGCTGCCCAAGGCCGCCTCGAAGCCCTCGTCTTCGGCGGAGGCGCCTTCGTCGGACGGCGAGCCCGCGGCAGCGGCTTCGACCTGCACGGGCGCTTCTTCCTCAAAGGCCTTGTCGCCTACCAGGTTCACTCCCTCGGCGGCCGAGTCGGCAATCTTCGAGGTGAACAGGCGGATGGCGCGCAGCGCGTCGTCGTTGCCGGGGACCACGTAATCCACCACCGTGGGATCGCAATTGGTGTCCACCACCGCAACCACGGGAATGCCCAGCTTGCGCGCTTCCTTCACGGCGATAGTCTCGTTGTTCGAGTCCACAACGAAGATGGCGTCGGGCAGGCGCTTCATATTCTTAATGCCGGCCAGATTGGCCTGCAGATGCTTGCGCTCGCGCTCCAGCCGGATGACTTCTTTCTTGGTGAGCAGGTCGTAGCGGCCATCGGTGGCCATCTCGTCCAGTTCCTGAAGGCGCTTGACACTCTTCTGCACCGTCACCCAGTTGGTGAGCAGCCCGCCCAGCCAGCGCTGGTTTACGTAGGGCATGCCCGCGCGGCCCGCCTCTTCGGCGACGGCGTCCTGCGCCTGGCGCTTGGTGCCGACGAACAGGATCGTTTTGCCCTGCGCACACAGGTCGGTGACGAACTTCGACGCCTCCTTGAACAGTTTGAGCGTCTTCTGCAGGTCGATGATGTAGATCCCGTTGCGCTCCCCGAAGATGTATTCCTTCATCTTGGGGTTCCAGCGCTTGGTCTGGTGCCCGAAGTGGACTCCCGCTTCGAGCAGCTCCTTCATGGTGATGGTCGCCAAAGTTCCTCCTCATTGAATTGCATTCCGGTGCGGCCGGAATTGATGCCCCTCGCGGGGAGAGTGGAAAAACAAGTTGTCAGTGATCAGTCGTCAGTTGCATTCACGATCGACCGACAACTGAAAACCGATGACTGACAACTGCAAGCGTTTTAACGCTTGCTGAACTGAAATCTCTTTCTAGCGCCCTTCTGGCCGTACTTCTTGCGCTCCTTGACGCGCGCGTCGCGCGTGAGCAGGCCTTCGGCCTTCAGGGTCTTCCGCAGCTCGGGGTTGAACTCAATCAGCGCTCGGGCTACGCCCAACTTCACGGCGTCAGCCTGCGCGGCCACTCCGCCGCCGGTCACCGTGGTCACCACGTCGAAGTTGGCGGCCATCTCGGCCACTACCAGCGTACGCTTGGCGCTCACGCGCTGCTGCTCGGTGACGAAGTATCCGTCGAACGCCTTGCCGTTGACCTTCCACTCACCCGAGCCGGGGCGCAGAAAGACGCGCGCTATCGCCGACTTGCGCCGTCCCGTCCCGTAATACTGCACCAGATCTGCCATGCTCCGATTCGCTCCTAGCTTCTAGTCTCTAGCTTCCAGCTTCTCCATCCCCGGCCAAGCCTTTGGCTTTTCCGTATGGCGTCCACTCCCACACCCAATCGGCTGGGAGCTGGAAGCCAGCAGCTAAAAAGCTGTTCTACTTCAATTCCACCGGCTGCTGGGCCTGGTGGGGATGCTTGTCGCCGCGATAGACCTTCAACTTGGTTCCCATGGCGCGGCCCAGTTTCGTCTTGGGCAACATGCCCTTGATCGCCTCTTCCAAAACCTTCTCCGGCCTGCGGTTGATCAGCCGCGTGAACGACTCCTCGCGCAAGCCGCCCGGGAACCCGGTATAGCGCCGGTAGACCTTCTTCTGGTCCTTGAGGCCGGTCAGCCGGATCTTCTCGGCATTGATCACGATCACGTGATCGCCCATGTCGATGTAGGGAACGTACTGGGGATTCCGCTTGCCGCTCAGGACACTGGCGGCCTTGGTGGCCAACCGGCCCAGGGTTTCGTCCGCGGCGTCAATCACATACCATTTGCGGGCAATATCCTTGCCGCTGGGAACAAAGGTCGACATCTCTCTACCCTTTCAACCTGTGCGGCCGAGCCCGAAAAAGAGGCCATTGACCGCGATCCGCAAAAAAATGCGCGCAGGGCGCGTTTTCATTCCGCACCAAACACGCGCGGGTAACCCAAGACCCACTACCAAGCACCCCGCCGACGAAGACCCGTCGGGGGCCCCGCAGCAAACCTGTTCGGGTGAGGATTGCGGGCGCGACCCCGATGGGCTCCGGCGGCCTGAATCCAGCAGCTTCCGCCAATTCGCCTGTGCCGGACGGTCCATTCTCAGGATTGGCCAGCCGGGTCCGGTCGACTACACACAGACCTCAGACGCAACACCGCGCAAGGTCTTCAGAATACGGGAAAACGGGCGGGGAGTCAATGAGAACGTGAGTTTGGAACGCACGAATTGGGATTTGTTCGGCACGGGCGGCGTAGCGGGAACGGCGAAAAATTGTCAAAGGTCAGAGTGGCCGGTCAACCAGGCGCTTGCCCCATTCACGATGTCAGGCTGCCCCCGGTGCCACCAGTTTGCGACATGCCCGTTTGCGAGGCGGTATCTTTTCAGCTGAGCTTTCGTGTCTCCCCGGTCCGGTCCCCAACAGCAGAGACCGGGGCGGAATCCAGCTGAACGCTTTCACGGGAAGCTGATGGGTTCGATCTGCCTACTGTTGACGCCAGCTCCTATGAACCAGTAAACTCGCAAGCAACCAAAGCCTTGTTCGCTATTCTTTGCTAGAGCAGTCACCTTTTCCTTCCTGAATCGTAACGGATGAGGGGTCTAACGAGGAATGCCATGATCCGCTGCAGAGGTGGATTCCGCACCATTTCCGCATCGCTTCTTTATCTGTCCGGTGCAATCCTTATGTCTGCTCTGGCTCTTGCCGAGCCGCAGTCCCCGTCAGGATCGGCCGACTCCGAATCCGGTCGCGCTTCCTTAGTTACCTTGCACGGTAATACGCTCCCTATGGCGCAAGCTAGTTTTGACCGAGGCCGAGCAGCGGGCAATTTGTTGGTGATGCATGTCACGCTGCTCCTGAAGCGGAACTCGGCGCAGGAGGCAAGCCTGCAGTCTTTTCTTAAGGACGTGCAGACTCCGGCCTCGACAAGCTACAAGAAGTTTCTTACACCAGAACAGTTCGGTGAAAGGTTTGGCATTTCCGACGCAGATCTAAGTACCGTGCGCACGTGGCTCGAGCGGCAAGGCTTCGTGATCAACAAGTTGAACAAGGGCCGCACGGCCATTGACTTTTCCGGCACAGTCGGCCAGCTTGAGGTTGCATTTCACACCACAATTCATCGTTATCTCATCGACGGGCAGGAGCATTTGGCAAACTCAAACGATCCCCAGATTCCGGCATCTCTCTCCAACGTGATCGCGGGTGTCGCCAGCCTGAATGATTTGAAGCCGCGCTCGAATGTTATCAGGGGACCGGAGGGTAAATGGAATCCGCAACTTGCCCGATTTGTTCCGGAATTAACGATCACGAGCGGCGCCGCAGAATATCTCTTCACCAGCCCTGGCGATGCGGCGACCATCTACGATGCGCCCAATTCGCTTAATACTCTTCTGGCTGCGAACCAAACCCAGTACGACGGAACGGGGGTCACGATCGGTGTCATCGGAGATTCATGGCTGAACTTTGACGATGTCCAAAACTACCGAACGCTGTTCGGCATTCCACTGGACACGCTTTCCGACCAGCTTACGATTGTCTACGATGGCGACGAAGACGATCTCGATCAAACCGAGGATCAAACGGAAGCGCTGCTCGATACCGAAGTCTCAGGCGCTCTCGCCCCTGGCGCTAACATAATCCTTTACACGGCCGGAGACACCGCATTTCAGCCGGGGATTTATCCGGCCATTTACCGTGCGCTGGACGACAACAAGGTAAACATCCTCAGCCTCAGCTACGGGGAGTGCGAGGCCTCACTGGGCGCTGCTGGAAACCTGCAGATACTAAACGCCTGGGAGCAAGCCGCGGCACAAGGCATTACAGTAGTCGTTTCCAGCGGCGATTCGGGGTCTGCCGGGTGCGACAACCCGAACACGGAGTCGGTGGCTACGATGGGTCTGGCAGTCAACGGGCTTGCGGCCACACCTTACGACATTGCCGTGGGAGGCACGGACTTCGATATTCTAGCCAATCACTTTTCCGCCTACGTATCCTCTACTAACACGGCGAACTACACGTCAGCTCTCGGATATATTCCCGAAAACCCATGGAACAACTCGCCGGCATCGAATGGAATGCTGGCAGCGAACAGCGTTTACACAAACAGCGCTGGCGTTACAAACATAGTTGCCGGCGGAGGCGGCCAGAGCGCCTACCCGAAACCGGTTTGGCAGCAGCAATTTCCGCCCAGTGACAACGATTCCGTTCGTGACCTGCCCGACGTTGCATTGCTTGCTGCGAACGGCCGGTATGGAGCGCTGTGGGCAATCTGTGGCGACAATCAGTGCCCGGGTTCGAACGGGACCATCAGCGGGGTTGGCGGAACCTCGGCTTCGGCACCAGCCTTCGCAGGAATTCTGGCGATGGTGAATCAGAAGATTGGCGCCTCTACGCGCATGGGTCAAGTCGCTTGGATTATCTACGGGCTGGCTCAGACCCAGCCCAGTTTGTTTCACCAGATTGTCACTGGGAACAATTCTGTCCACTGTGCCGCCGGCAGCTTGAACTGCGGCAGCAATGGGTTTCTTAGCGGCTATAATTCCGGCTCCAGCTACAACCTTGCCACGGGCCTGGGTAGTGTGGACATTTCAAACCTTGTAAACAATTGGTCAGATGGCACTACAACGGGAACAACCACAAGCCTGAGTTTGAGTCAAACCAGCTTTACGCACGGAACCCCGGTGCAGATCGACGTAACTGTAACTCCCACAGCCGCCACGGGTGATGTGGCCATTGAGAACAACTATGCATCGCAGCTCCAGGCGACTACCAGCGTTTCCCCAACACGAGTAACCCTCAGCGGCGGCTCGGCTTCTGAGACTTACAGCCAGTTTCCCGGCGGAACGTATAACGTATACGCGAGTTATCCCGGCACAACCGGATACTCAGGGAGTGTGTCTCAGCCAGTGGGGATCACGGTCAGCCCCGAAAACAGTGTACTTCAGCTCGCAGTAGACACCATTCAGTCCAATGGGCAGTTGGTGAGCGTGGCAGGAACGACGATTCCGTTGGGCACCCCACTTCAATTTAGCGCGCAACCGATCGGCGTCTCCCAGGTGGGGAGCACGAGCCCAATTACTGACGCGACGGGCACAGTCTATATTGACGACAACGGTCTGGGCCTTTCGGGTCCCTTGGATGCAACCGGAAGATTTGCCGCCGCCACAAGCTACATGAACGCCGGAAGCCAGTCCGTAAGCGCCACTTACTATGGAGATTTGAGTTATAACCCCAGCACTTCATCTACGATCAGCTATACGGTTGCGCAGGCCCAAACTTCGATCTCAGTTTCATCCAACCTCTCCACCATTACCAATGGAGAGCAGCTCATTCTGACCGGACAAATGACTGCCAATGCTCCGATTGGCGCCATTTCACCAACAGGGACAATTACGTTCACCGACACAACCAACAATACAATCCTGGGAGCGACCCCACCCTTGATTCAATGCACTGGCACAACTGCGATATGTTTTTACGACGCTATCAATCTGAATTCGACGCAGTTGAGCGATGGCGCTAACAACATCGTAGCGACTTATAGCGGAGACAACAATTACGTTGGTTCGGGACCATCGGTTCCAATCTCCGTCAATTGCGCTGCTGGATGCTCGAATACAGCCGGGCAATACCTGGAACTTTCATTTGGCCAGATGACTCCCTCGACGGGCATCAGTGCCCCCGGCGGCTCACTCAGTTTTGTGGTCAGTGTTTCTCCCGGGGGCGGCTTTACCGGCGCGGTAAACATGAGTTGTTCAGTTACCGGGAGGAGCAGCAGCGATGTTGATATCCCGACCTGCAGTTTCGCTCCAATCCAGGTGAATATAGCAAGCAGCAACGCTGTTTCTTCTACCCTGACGATTAACACCACAGCGCCTACAACCGGTGCGGTCGACCCGCAGCAGAAAAGCCCGTGGACGGTTGCTGGGGGCTCGGCTTTCGCACTTCTCCTATTGCTGTTCCGTCCTGTCAGGCAGACGCGACAGCGTCTCCTATTTGGCATCTTGTCGCTGTGTCTGATCTTCGGTTGTTTGACGGCTTGCGGCGGGGGTGGATCAAGCGGCGCAACTGGGTCGAGTGGCGGCGGGAGCGGAACGACCGGCACAACGCCTGATACCTATACAGTTACTTTTACTGCGGCTGACGCGGCAACTGGGAAAGTCACTGCGCAAGACTTTAGCAACTTCAATGTTCCCTAAGACTGCGACCTCCTGGAGTTTCGCGCTGGCGTTACCAGATCGGTATCGTTAGGTCGGCCAGTGCCCCGCGATGCGGGCAAACACCCCGCTATCCTTTCTGCGGATGTTGCTCACTTTGCAACGCGACATAGCCGGTAACACGGCCAGAATCAGGCGTCATCAAGGCCAGATCGTGGTACATTCTTTGCAACCAATGTTCGAGCCATCTAAAGCGTTGCTCGTTCTTATTGCCGCTGCGTCGACGGCACGGGACGACAGTGCTCAGGGCAGTGTGGGGAATGAAGATTGCCAGCGGGATTCAACGACGGTGATAGCCGATATGCCGGCAGTGTGAAACTTACCACGAACCATGAACCACGATTCACGATTCATGAACCACAATTGACGAACCCCGATCCACGAATCACGTAAACTGTCCCCAGGAGGCACCATGCAGGCTCGCATTCAGGGCACCACCATGCCCGTCCTCGAAGTCGATCTTCAGCCCAATGAGAGCGTGTTTTCAGAGAGCGGCGAGCTCTCGTGGATGACCAGCTCCATCCAGATGACAACCCATACTCAGATGGGCGGAGGGGGCGGGCTGTTCGGCGTTATCAAGCGCGTAGCCGGCGGCGGCAGTATCTTTATGACCGAGTACCGCGCCATGCAGTACCCAGGCACGGTTTCGTTCGCCACGCGCGTGCCCGGCCACATTGTGCCCGTGGAACTGGGCCCTGGCCAGCCGGAATGGATGGTCCACCGGCATGGGTTCCTCTGCGCCACGCCGCAGGTGACCATCTCGGTCGGCTTCCAGCAGTCGCTGGGCGCGGGCATCTTTGGCGGCGACGGCTTTCTGCTGCAACGCGTGGCCGGAGTGGGCACAGCGTGGCTGGAGCTCTCCGGTGAGCTGATCCAGAAGAATCTCGCCCCCGGCGAGATGCTGCGCGTCCATCCCGGCCACGTGGGCGCATTCCAGACCACGGTCGGCTTTCAGATCACCATGGTTCCGGGGATCAAGAACATGGTCTTCGGCGGGGATGGCCTCTTTTTGGCCCAGATGGTCGGCCCCGGTGCGGTGTGGCTGCAAACGCTGCCCATTTCGCGCCTGGCGCACCAGATCAGCGAGTATCTGCCACAGGCGCAGGCGCGGAATACCGCGGCCGCGACCGTGGGCGGAGGGCTGCTGGGCGGAATTGTAGGGTCGATTCTGGGCGGGGATCAGTAAAGTCTGGGAATAGAACCATCCCTCAGCGGCTAAAGCCGCATAAACGGTGGATTTTGCACGGCACGGCTGAAGCCGTGCCCTTTCAAAACCTATTTTTGAAACACGCTCCAGGAGGTCGTAAACACGCTCTTAGGGCGCAGCAAAACCAAAACACCCTCATTCTGATTGTACGTTGTCATCGGCAGCGCATGTTGACGCGCATTCCGCGCCAACGGGAGTCGAAGAATCTGCTGTTGCATTTCCCTGCTTGCTGATCCCTGGTCCCTGGTCCCTGTTCTCCGCTACCATTCACACGTGACTACCTCCGCACTTCCGATCCTTGGAAATCTGCCGCCGCTTGGGCACGAATCCTTCTCCGCGCATCGCGAGCTCGAAGCCCAACTCAAAAAGACGCTGCGCGGCGAGGCGAAGTTTGACCTCGGTTCGCGCGCCCTCTACGCGGCTGACGCGTCGAATTACCGCCAGCTTCCCATCGGCGTAATTTTTCCGCGCGACGCGGCCGACGTGGAAACAGCGCTGGCCGCGTGCCGCGCCACAGGAGCCGCGGTGCTGCCGCGCGGGGCCGGCACCAGCCTGGCGGGGCAATGCGTCAACGTGGCCGTAATCTTCGACTACTCGCGCCACATGCATGCCCTGCGCGGCATCGATCCCGAATCCAAATTGGCGCGCGTGGAGCCAGGCATCGTGCTCGACCGGCTGCGCGAGGCCGCCGAACAGCACCGGCTCACCTACGCGCCCGACCCGGCCACCCACTCGCGCTGCACGCTGGGCGGCATGTTGGGCAACAACAGTTGCGGCGTGCACGGCCTGCTGGGCGGCAAGGCCGTAGACAATGCGGAATCGCTCGACATCGTGCTCTACGACGGCACGCGCATGACGGTGGGCGCGACCGCGCCGCAGGAACTCGAATCCATCATTCACGCAGGCGGACGCCGCGGCCAAATTTATGCCGGCCTCAAGCGCCTGCGCGACCGCTATGGCGACCAGGTGCGGCAACGGTTCCCGCACATTCCGCGCCGCGTCTCCGGCTACAACCTTGACGAGCTGCTGCCTGAAAACCACTTCAACGTAGCGCGGGCGCTGGTAGGCTCGGAGGGCACGTGCGTCAACATCGTCGGCGCCACGCTGAACCTCACCAGGAGCCCACAGCACCGCATCCTGGTGGTGCTTGGGTTCAGCGACGCATTTCTGGCCGCCGACGCCGTGCCGCGCACGCTGGAGCATAAGCCCATCGGCCTCGAAGGCTTCGATTCCCTGCTCGTGGAATTCATGCGCCGCAAAGGTTTGGCGCTGACGGATATTGACAGGCTGCCTGAAGGTGTGGGCTTTCTGCTCGTCGAGATGGGCGCGGATTCCGATGAAGATGCGCGGGCCAAAGCCGAAGCTGTGGCGCGCGCGTCGCAATCCTGGCCCACGCCACCAGCGGCGCACATCTGCACTCCCGAAGAAGCCGCAGCCGTGTGGCGAGTGCGCGAGTCGGCGCTGGGCGCCATGGTCTTCGTGCCCGGCGAACCCGACCGCTACGAGGGCTGGGAGGATGGCGCCGTTCCACCGGAGAAGCTGGGCCAGTATCTGCGCCGCATCGTGGCGCTCATGGCCGAGTACGGCTATCGCAGCCCGCTCTACGGCCACTACGGCCAGGGCTGCGTGCACATGCGCATCAACTTCGATTTCCGCTCCGATGCGGGACTGCGCAAATTCCGCGAGTTCATTGAGCGCGCGGCGGATGTAGTGGTCGAGCTGGGCGGCTCGTTCAGCGGCGAGCACGGCGACGGCCAGTCGCGCGCGGTGCTGTTGCCCAAAATGTTCGGCCCCGAGCTGGTGGAAGCTTTCCGCGAGTTCAAGGCGCTGTGGGATCCCGATAACCGCATGAATCCGGGCAAGCTTTCCGACGCGGCGCGGGTTTACGATCCGGTCGAAAATCTTCGCTACACAGCGCAGGCCCAGGCGCATGAGGCGGAAGAGCCGGAAAAACACTTCGCCTTCGCCGCCGATCATGGCTCACTGGAGCGCGCCGCCGAACGCTGTGTGGGTGTGGGCGCGTGCCGCAACACCAAAGGCGGCGTGATGTGCCCCAGCTACCGCGCTACCGGCGAGGAGCAGCACTCCACGCGCGGCCGCGCGCACCTGCTTTGGGAGATGCTGGCCGGCGCGCTGCGCGAGCAGGGCTTCCGCAGCCAAGCCGTGCATGAGGCGCTCGACCTCTGCCTGAGCTGCAAAGCCTGCAAGAGCGAGTGCCCTGTGCAGGTGGACATGGCGCGGTACAAGTCCGAATTCCTGGCCCAGCATTACAAGGGACGACCGCGCCCTCTGCAACATTACATTTTTGGCTTTGCCGATAAAATGGCGCGCTTCGGATCGGTGGCGCCCGCGCTCACCAACGCTCTGCTCACCGGCCGACTGACCAGCTCCCTGATCAAACGCATCGCCGGCGTGGCGCATGAGCGCGAACTACCGCGGCTGGCGCGGAAGAGCTTTCAAAATGCGCGCGAAGCGAAACAAACGGGCACTCCAGGTCTCGGTTCCGAGACCCGGGAAGCCGCGAACGCCGGCCAGCCGCGAGTGGTCTTGTGGCCCGATACCTGGAACAATTACTACCACCCGCCAACGCTTGAATCGGCGGAAACCGTACTGACCAACGCCGGTTTCTCCGTCGAGCTGCCGCGCGGTCACATTTGCTGCGGACGCCCGCTCTACGATTTCGGATTTCTGGACGCGGCGCGGGCGTACCTCGCCAATGTGCTTGACCGCATGGCGCCGCAGATCGATGCCGGCCTGCCGTTTATTTTTCTCGAGCCAAGCTGCGCCAGCGTGTTCAAGGATGAGTTACGAGAACTCTTTCCAAAAGATAAGAGAGCGGAGCTCCTCAGCGAGCATGTTTGGCTGCTGGCCGACTGGCTGGCCGCGCAGGCTCCCGATTTTGCCGCCGGCCGCCTCAGCGGCGCGCGCATCCTGCTCCACGGCCATTGCCATCACAAGGCCGTATTTGGCGGACCGGAGAAAGAGATTGCGTTGCTGCGCGCGGCCGGCGCGGTGGTCGAGCCCATCCAGGCCGGCTGCTGTGGCATGGCGGGACCGTTCGGGTTCGAGGCGGACAAATTCGAAGTGTCAAAAAAGATCGCGAGCGACGGCCTGCTGCCCGCGGTCCAATCTGCCGGCCCGCTGACGGTGATCCTGGCCGACGGTTTCAGCTGCCGCGAGCAGATTGCGCAGCTCGGAGGGCGCGAGGCGCTGCACTTTGCCGAGGTGCTGGCGCGAACCTGCGGGTGCGGGCACTGAGATTGTTGCCTTCCCGCCCCTGGCGCAAATTCGAGCCGCGGGGTGGAACGCGCCCGGGAAGGATCAGGAGCGTTCAGGCTGCCGATTGCCTGCCCGCCAAAAATCACCGCTGAATGAAATCGCCTTACACTGAAGCGGTGATGCGGCTTTTTGTGGGAATTCCATTGAAAGAGGACCTGATTCGCGAGCTGATCGCAATGTGCGGCCGTCTCCGCACGCAAGACGATAGCCTGCGCTGGTCGGCGCCGGAATCATGGCACATCACGCTGCAGTTTCTAGGCAATACCACGGCAGAGCAGCTCGAACGCCTGAAGGCGCGGCTTGCCGAGGTGCGCTCGGCGCCGGTTCCGGCGCAGCTGGGTGCGCTGGGCGTGTTCGAGCGGGCGGGTGTGTTTTTCGCCGAGGTCGAAGTGGTGCCGCAGCTCATGGCACTGCAAAAGCGTGTCGCGGAAGCAACGGCAAAGTGCGGATTTGAGCCCGAAGACCGGCCTTACCATCCGCACATCACGCTGGCCAGGACCAAGGGCGATGGGGGACGGCGGCAATTGAAGGCGCTGTTGACGCGAATGCGGAGCCGGCCTGATTTTCCCAGGTTTGTGGCGCATGAGTTTCTGCTGTATGAAAGCCACCTGGGCGCGGGCGGCTCGAAGTACGAGGTGCAGTCGAAGTTCCTGATCAGCGGATAAGCGGGTTAGCAAGCCAGGAATCGGCAAGTCAGCGAGGATTTGAGCCGATCGCGGAAGGCTGATAGCCGGCGTCTGCGAACAACGAACTGGCAACTGACAACTGGTAACTGACAATTGCTTCTCTACCGCAGCAGTTCTTCCAGCGCCGTGCTCAGGTCCGTCTTTTCGTCGCGATATTTGACAATGACGGGCGCGTAGAGGCTCAGGCCCCATTCCTGTCCTTTGCCCTTGCTCACCGCGCGCGAGCCGGGCACGACCACGGCCGCTTCCGGAATGATGAGAGGCAGCTCGGCGCTGGCGCGCAGCACCTGGCCGCGAACCAGATCGTAGACCGGCGTGCCACGCGTCAGGACCGTTCCCGCGGCAAGCACCGCATTCTTGCGCACGATCGCGCCCTCGTAAACGCCGCAGTTGCCGCCCACCAGCACTTCGTCTTCAATCACCACCGGGCTGGCGTTGACCGGCTCCAAAACGCCGCCAATTTGCGCCGCGGCGCTGAGGTGGACGCGCTTGCCGATCTGGGCGCAGGAGCCGACCAGGGCGTGCGAGTCAACCATTGTGTCCTCATCCACATAGGCGCCGGCATTGATGTACATGGGCGGCATGCAGACCACGCCGCGGGCCACGAACGCTCCGCTGCGCACTGACGAACCGCCGGGAACCATGCGCACGCCCGCGGACGCCGCGAACCGGCGGATCGGGTAAGTGTTCTTGTCGACGAACGACAGCCGGCCGGCGGGCATCTCTTCGAGCGCACCCAGACGAAAGCCAAGCAGAATGCCCCGCTTGACCCATGCATTCACGCGCCAGGCGCTGGGCGCGGCGGGGTCGGGCCACGCGGCGCGCACCTGGCCGGCCTCAAGCGCCGCGCGCAGGGCGAGGAAGGCTTCCATGGCCGCCGCATCGCCAATGGCTGCCGCGCCGGCGGCAAACTGCCGCTCGATCTCCCGCTTAAGCTGGTCGAGATTCATTCAATCCGAGTTTATCAACAGAAATCGGCGGGCCCGGATCGGCGAGCCAAAGCGGCGATTCCGGCCAGCACGCCAGGAGAGCACGCAAAGGAAAAGCGCGGGCGCACCGTTTGGCTATCAGGCTGTGGAGCTGCGCACCGCGCTCGAGTGAAACAAGGGGGGGCTTTGCCTAGAAGTGGTTTCATCACCCGTCTGTCATCGTCCGTCAGGGGCTAAAGCCCCACGTTTTGGGGAACTTATCGGCACGGCTGATGCCGTGCCCTTTCAAAAACAGGGTTATGAAACAGCTTCTAAGCTGCATTTAGCGGCGTCGGGTGATGATTGTTCTGCGGCGTGTGCTTGCGCGAATGCGCGCGCAACGCCAGAGGTTGCAGGCGGAAGGAATTCTTGCCCGACGGAATCATGGCCAATGGAGCGGGCGATTCGCCAAGCTTGCCGTGAAAGTTTTTAAGCTCCAGCCATGCGCAGAGCCGCCGATCGCGAATCTCCGCCTGACCGTCCCAAAATTCGGGTCCCAGCCCGCAGGAGATTTGCAGATGATCGATCTGCAGCTCGATGACCGACGCGTCTTTGGGAAAATAGCGCCGCGCGTTGTTTGCGCCCACGTCCAAGCCCACCACTTCCCGCCCTTTGCTCTGCGTTCTCACTACTATGCTGGTCTGCCGATCGCCGCACGCCGGCCGGTGGAAGGTGCTGTGTCGGTCGATACTCGTCTCCCGATCGGCGCGGGATGGCCGGTCTAAGGTGCTCTGCTTGTTGGTGCCGGACGGGTTCAGTGTAAAGAGATTAGTCACGGGGAACCCCCTGCGCGTGGAGCAATCCGCGCGCCCATTCCTGGTTTGAAATTGAGCTGCCCGCGACCCTCAAAACAGGAATCGCGGAATTCACTTCCCTGGCTTGAAAACGGTGCGGAGCGCTGTTGCGGAGTGAGACTGTAAATTGTTCGCCGATGGTTACGATGGCGCTACCCAACAGAAGGTTTTCCGCTGGAGAAAAATATTTGGCATTTTTCCACAGCGCCTGTCTTCTTATACTCAGGGCATGGCTAAAGCCCCGGTGTGCGGTTGGAGGCTGGAACGCGCTGCCCGCAAATTGGGCTTTCTGCGCATTGCCGGGCTCGACGAAGTGGGCCGCGGGCCCATGTTCGGACCGGTCGTAGCTGCCGCCGTCATTCTTCCCAAGGGCTGCTACCTGCAAGGCCTGAATGATTCCAAGCAACTTAGCGAGAAAAGGCGGTTGGAATTCGATGCGGAGATTCGCGCGAACGCCATCGCCTGGTCGATTGCGGCCGTAGATGTAGAGACGATTGATCGCATCAACATCCGCCGGGCGTCATTGCTGGCCATGCGCCTGGCCGTGGAGCGGCTGGCCCTGAGCCCCGATTACCTGCTTATCGATGGAATTGACACTATTGACTGGCCGTGCCCGCAGCAGCCGGTGGTTCAGGGCGACTCGACCAGCCTCTCGATTGCCGCCGCCAGCGTGCTGGCCAAGGTGCACCGCGACGGCCTGCTGGTGGAGCTGGACTCGGTATTCCCCGGCTATGGCCTGGCGCGGCACAAGGGTTATTGCGTCCAGGAACACCTTGAAGCGCTGGCGCGGCTGGGTCCCACCCCCATGCACCGCAAGAGCTTCTCGCCGGTGGCGCAAACGGTATTGGAATTCGATTGAAAGTCAGGGACTAGGCACCAAGGGGCGAACGACGGCGGCGTGGCCTTTGCGCCGTTGCCGCCACGTCAGCACCGGCCGCGCCGCGAGCAGCACCGCCAGGATCACCGTAACGCCTATGGGCGTTAGCACTCCGGATTTCACCTGCCACCAGTAATGGATGACGCCGGCAACGGCGGCAAAATAAACCAGCCGGTGCAGCCGATTCCAGTTCTTCCCGCCTAGCTTGCGGATAGACCAGTTTGTGGACGTTGCGGCCAGCGGCAGCAGCAGCAGCCACGCCGTCATGCCCGCGGTGATGTAGCGGCGCTTGACGATGTCAGCGGCCATGGCATGGGGATCGAAGCCGGTATACAGAGCGACCCAGGTCATCAGGTGCAGCGAAGCGTAAAAGAATGCGAACAGCCCCAGCAGGCGACGGAACTTGATCAGCCAGCTCAACTGCGGCACGAGGCGCCGCACCGGCGTAATGGCCAGCGCGATGAGCAGCAGGCGCAGCGTGGTGCGCCCGGTTGCAAACGTGATGGTGTGGATCTGGTCGGCGCCCAGGTTGTTGGTGACGGCGCCCCAGATGAGCCACGCGAGCGGCGCCAGGCAGGCCAGCCAGGTAAGCGTCTTGACCAGGATGAGAGTCGAGCGTTTCATCGTCAGCGAGTTAGCAAGCCAGCTTAGTCCCTCAGTCCCTTAGTCCCAGAAGCTGTTTCATAACCAGGCCCAACTGCCTTTCAGGGGCTAAAGCCCCTCTGTTTTATGACATTTTTCGGCACGACTAAAGTCATGCCCTGACATAAAACAAGTTATGAAATGGCTTCTAGAAATCCTTCTTCAAATTCATCCCTGCGTACATCGACGCTACAAAATCTCCGTAGCCATTGAACATGAGCGTGGCGCGGCGCTGCTCGTAAAAGGGCAGGCCGATGCGGCGCTCGTATTTCTGGCTCCAGCGCGGATGATCGACATTGGGATTCACATTCGAGTAGAAGCCGTACTCGTTGGGCGCCTGCAGGTTCCAGGTGGTATCCGGCTGCTTATCCACGAATTTCATCTTGACAATGGACTTCGCCGATTTGAAGCCGTACTTCCAGGGAACGACAATGCGCACCGGCGCGCCGTCCTGGTTGGGCAGGGTATCGCCGTAGAGGCCGAAGGTGAGCAGGGTGAGAGGGTTCATGGCCTCATCCATGCGCAGGCCTTCGGAGTACGGCCAGGAGATTGAAGTTTCGCTCGATCCCCAGGGCTCCACGTGCCAGTTGTAATAGGAGAGAAATTGCACATATTTCGCGCTAGCGAGGGGCTGGCACTGCTTGATGAGCTCGGAAAACGAATAGCCGACCCACGGAATCACCATGCTCCACGCCTCCACGCAGCGCATGCGGTAGATGCGGTCCTCGAGCGGTCGCAGTTTGAGCAGGGCGTCAATGTCGAAGGTCTGCGGCTTGGCCACTTTGCCTTCGATCTTCACGCTCCACGGACGCGTGGGCAGAGCACCGGCGTTTTTTGCCGGATCATCCTTGTTCACGCCAAACTCGTAGAAGTTGTTGTAGTGGGTGATGTCTTCCAGACTGGTGAGCTGCTCGCCGGTGGTGGTCAGGGGCGAGGAGACGGTGTTCAGCTTCGTCGAAGCCAGAACGCGGGTGCGCGGGGCGAGAATGCCGCCCAGGCGATCGCCACCCAGCGCCACAGCGCCCACCGCGGCTGCTCCGCGCAGAAAATGCCGGCGGTTGACGTACTGCTGATATGCGCTTTTGGGCGTGATCTCGGAGGAGGGAATATCGGGCGGCTTGCCAACGAGCATGGTCAACCTCGCGTTTGGGGAGCAGTGCATTCATTAGACACCTGAAAAGGCAATCAGTTACCTGGTTTGGGCTTGCGCCATGCGAGCAGCACCATCGGGTAAGCGATCAGAATGCGCCCCTCTGTACGCCGTGCAGCAACTCCCAGCCGATTTGTGCCTGCCTGAGTCTCCTCGTCGAAGAGGGCGCGAATTTTCTCTGCGTATCCCGGCTTGGGAAAAGAGCCCGCCAGAAGGTTCTCCAGATCCGAGGCAAGACTGCAATGACTCCTGCGCGGGAGTTCGAGCCCAGCCGCTCGCCCCAACTCCTCGAGCTCCTGCCCGGTAAGCGCGCGAGTGTGCGAGGGGTCGCGCAGGAGTTCCCAACGGTTGAAACTCTCCTGTGTCTCCTCATCCGGCGCGACATCGCAGACCAGGATCGTGCCGCCGGGCTTGGCGACTCGCTTCATCTCGCGGAGCGCAATCCCGGGATCCAGAAAGTGGTGGAACGAAAAGCGCGTGACTACGCAGTCAAACGTTTCACCGGCAAAGGGGAGATCAGTGCACGATCCAAGCTTCCATGTCACATTGGCCAGATTCTGCTCGGCCTGGAAAGTCCGGGCTTTCTCGAGCATGGCGGGAACCAGATCGAGCCCGGTTACGTGGCGCACGCGTTTGGCAAAGAAGCACGATACAACTCCCGGCCCGCAGGCTACGTCGAGCACCCTATCGTCAGGCCCAACGGCTGCGCAATCGACCATCTGCTGAAGCAATTCGTCGTTGCTGTGCGCGTGGCGCCGGGCAAAAGGCTCTGCCTGGCGCGTGAATTGATCAAGAATTTCAGCATCGTGCATCTGGGCTTTGTGGCTCTGCGCATCCATAGACAGATCGCCGGGCCGCATGGGAGCAAGAACGATGCGGCTGGGACGTGGCTTCATGGCTTCACCGGGAGAGAAAAGATCAAGTGCTATGCTTTTTCGATGCTATTGCTTCTCATAGACCAGAACAGCTTTGTCGCTTGGCCTGCCGGGTGGCCAGTACGTTTCGGTGAGCAAACGGCCGTCCCCGCTGAGTCGCATGGTTCCTACGCTAACAACTCGGCCTTTCACCTTGCTAGCGAAATCGAATTCCAGCGGCGGGTGCTCTAAAATCGAAATCGATGCCCCCGGCGAGACCCTTGGGCCAACGATGGCGGTGTCTGTGCCGTCGATAAATGCGTCTATATGCGTTTGCTTCTCCGGAAATGCCTCGTGCAGCATGTTACGCTCGACCCGGATCTGGCGGATCGCCGCGACCCCGCGAAGCGGAATCACATTTCTCCACCCGCCGGCGAATCCAGCCGACCCGGAAGTGCGCGTATACCGATTCTCGTTCTTTGTCGCCGATCCGTCTGCTTGAAACTCGCTCCCGTCAACCGTCAGCACCTTTCCGTCCGCAGACAGCTTCCAATGAGCTGTGCTCGATTTCGATCCATTCTTCAAGACAGTGAGTTCCAGGTCGGAACTATCCTTTTGCGTGCAGAAAAACATGAGGATCTCCATTGACGGGTATCCCCTACCGTCGCACCGAAAGTTCGCGATGCTGCCGCCGCCTCCGCTTTGGTACATGCCGTCCCGAGTTATCGAAACCACAAAACTCGGTCCCGGAATGTCGCTCTTCGCCGGGTCCAGCTTCCAGGTGCCGTTCCAATCGCGCGAAGGACCGCGGCAGCCGGTAATTGCCACAACGGCCGCGGCAACTGAGGCAATTCTTAAGAGGTTTTGAGTCATCGGATTTCATTCTACGGGCAGAAACGGCCACTGTCCCATCTGCCGTGCGCGGAAGAGATAGATGGCCGTGCCCGTAACGGCAATCAGCCCCGCCACAGCCAGCCCGCCCCATGCATGCGCGCGATTCACGAGGATGAATAGAAACCCCGCCATCGCGGCCAGCGGCGGCAGCGGGTAAAGCGGGATGCGGAACGGCCGTGCCAGATCGGGCCGTTGCACACGCAGCAACATCACGCCGAACTGCTGCAGGAAGAATTGCAGCAGAATGCGGGTGATGACCAGCATGGTGATGACCTGCGCAAGCGAAAAGAAGCAGAAGATCATCGCCACCAGCCCCAGCGCCACCAGCGAGCGGTGGGGAATGCCGTGGCGCGGATGCACCGCAGCCAGGAAGCGAAAGTAATTGCCGTCGCGAGCGGCGGCGTAGGGCACGCGCGAGTAGCCCAGCAACAGCGAAAAGACGCTGGCAAAAGCAGTCCACAGCACCAGCGAGGCGATCGTGTACCCTGCCCAGTGGCCAAATGCGGATTGGGCAATGTTGGCCACCAGGCGCACACGCATCATGTCGCTCTCGGTGGCATGGGCAGCCACGTTGCGCAGCGAGGGCAGCGCGGCCAGATTCATAGCGATATAAAACGCCGAGACCAAGACCACCGAGATCAGAATGGCGCGCGGGATGGTACGTTCCGGCCGCTTCGCTTCGCTGCCCAGAAAAGTGATGTTGTAATAGCCCCAGTAATCGTAGGTGGCGATGAGCGTGGCCTGCGCCAGGCCGCCGGCAGCCAGCGCAGCGGGCAACGCGGGCGAGGCTGGCATATGCCAGCCGCCGGTGGCCGCGGCGTGCGAAAAACCAGAGGTAATGACGCCGGCGATGGCGGCCATGACGCCGGCAAAGAGCACCCACGCCAGGCGCGTGATCGAGCTCAAGTTGCGGTAGAGCAGCGCCGTGACCAGCAGGCAGGCGCCGGCAGCGGCAAAGTTGGAATAGTGAAGCATGGGCAGCGCGCGCAACGGAGCGTCATCGAGATGCGGCCAGAAATAGCCCAGAAAACTCGACAGCCCGATGCAGCCCGAGGCGATCGACAGCGGCGCGGAGAAGCTCAACTGCCAGACAAAGAGAAAACTAAGCCAGTTGCCGGCGCGCTCAGGGCCGTAGATCTCGCGGAGAAACGCATAGCTGCCGCCGGCGCGCGGAAAGGCCGCGCCCAGTTCCGCCCACACCAGGCCGTCAGCCACGGCGATGGCCGCGCCCAGAATCCATGCCCAGACGGAGAGGCGCGCGCCCGCGGCGGCGATGATGAGCGGGAGGGTGATGAACGGACCCACGCCAATCATCTCCAGCATGTTGAAGAGCACCGCGGAGCCGAGGCCAATGCGGCGCTGCAATCCTGCACTGTGTTCCGGGCTTGGATGCTCGTAGGCCATTGATCCGGGATGCTTCCCGGATTGTACACTGGCTCTGGATCATGAACTTTCGCGGGAGATTCTCTTCGACAGCAAATCGGGCGGCCCTCGTCTTGGTGTGCGTGTGCGCTGCGTCTGTTGGCGCGCAGAACACCGAGCCAGGCAAAACCCAGGCGCTCACGACCGCCGAGAGCGAACTGAACGCCGTTCCCAAGCCCGAGTCCTCCATGTACGCGCAGCCTTTGGCGGAAGATCGCGGCGCCGCACAACTCGAGCAGACGCTGAAACAGTTGGGCACCACGGCCAGCGTGCTCTACATCGTGCCCCACCCCGACGACGAAGACGGCGCGCTGTTAACCTATCTCACGCGTGGCCTCGGCGCGCGCGTCACGCTACTCACCTTCACGCGTGGCGAGGGCGGCCAGAACGCCATGTCGGCGGAAATGTACGACGCCATGGGCCTCATCCGCACCGAAGAGCTGCTCAAGGCCGACGAATATTACGGCGTGCATCAGTTGTGGGGCACGGAAGTCGACTTCGGATTTTCCAAGACGCAGGAAGAATCCTTCCAGAAATGGGGCCATGATCGCGTGCTCTACGACGCGGTGCTGGCGGTGCGCAAGGTGCGTCCGCAGGTAATCGTCTCCACGTTTGTGGGCGGGGTGAGCGATGGCCATGGGCAACACCAGGTTGCGGGCGAGGTCGCCCAGGAGGTCTTCAAAGCGGCCGGCGATCCCAAGGTGTTTCCCGATCAGTTGAAGGATGGCCTGCAGCCGTGGCAGCCGCTGGCCGTCTATTCGCGCGTGCCCTTCGCCCCTATCACGGCCAAGGGCATCTTCGATTACGCCACCGGCAAGTGGGCTCCGGCACGGTTCAAAAACTACATAACCGGAGAGTGGATCAACGGACCGCTTTCGGTGGACGTGACCATTCCCGTGGGCACATGGGACCCGGTGCTGGGACTTACTTACATGCAGATAGCGCGCACCGGTTGGGGCGAGCAGAAGTCGCAGTACGGCGGCGCCAGCCCCGCGCTCGACGAGCCGGACGACGGCGAGTATCACCTGTGGGGGGTGGCGCCGGTGGCAATCAATACGGGACTAGGAAAAAGCAGGGGGGAGGGCGATGACGACCTTTTCAAGAATTCAGAGGTCTACATCGATACCAGCATTGAGGGCTTGGCGCTGGCCGGCAACCATCCTCCGGCATGGTTGGCGGATGGACTCCTGCAGATTCAGACCGGCGTGAGTGCCGTGGCCAGCGATTGCCGCAACCAGCGCGGCGCGGACGGCGCGCGCAAGCTTGTGCCGGCGTATCGTGCGGCGCTTGCTCTTTATGCGCAGGTGCGCGAGAGCAAGGATCTCAGTGCCCAACAAAAGTCCGATCTTGAATTTGAATTAAGCCAGAAGATCGATGAATTCCAGACTGCGCTCCAAGATCTGCTGGGGCTGAATATGATTGCATTCCGTACCAACGGCGGAAGCGGCGATTCGTTCCACGGCGGTACGGCCGATGAGACCTCGCGCGCCGTAACTCCGGGCGAGGAATTCGAAGTGCGCGTGCATGCGGCGCAGGCCGACGGCGCAGCGCAACTGGAGCGGGTCTGGCTCGAAAGCCACGACGGATCGCCATGGAAGGCGAACAGCGAGAGCCCCGCGCCTGGCCCGGCTGCGCGGGCCAACGATACTACCTTTCGCGTCAGCGCACCCGACGATGCCCAGCCCACCGAGCCCTATTTCACGCGCCCCAACACCGAACAGCCGTACTACGATCTCTCCAATCAGGCATTTCGGGAGCGCTCTTTCGCGCCTTGGCCGCTTGATGCCTGGGCGGAGTTTACCCTTGACGGCGTGCCCATCCGGCTAGGCAGCGTGGTGCAAACGCTCCAGCGCGTGACCGGCGTGGGCGGCGTCTACGAGCCGCTGGCAGTCACTCCGGCCATCGGCCTGCGGGTTGAGCCTGCGGCGCGCATTCTGCCACTCGACAGCTCACCTCTGCCGGTGCGCGTGACCGTGCAGACGCAGGCCGCGGCCGAGGGAACCGTCACGCTCAAGCTGCCCGAAGGCTGGACCGCGCAGCCCGGCGAGGCCCACTTCGCTACCAAAACCGCCGGCGACACTGCGCCGCTCGTCTTTTCCGTGACAACGAACAACGCCGGCTTCCGCGCGTACTCTATCCAGGCGGTGGCGGAATCCGGCGGGCGCAGCTACGCGACCGGATGGCATAACGTGAGCTACCCGGGTCTTCTTCCCTACAACCAGTACAAGCCGGCGGTGTTCAAGACGCGCAAGGTGGATGTGAAAGTTGCGCCGGGACTGCGTGTGGGCTACATCATGGGCACCGGGGACACGGTTCCCGAGGCCATCGAGCAACTGGGGATCACGCCGCACCTGCTCACGGCCGACGAACTGGCAACGGGCGATCTATCGCAGTGGGATACGATCGTGATCGGCATCCGCGCCTATTCCACGCGGCCGGAACTGGCTGCCGCGGCGCCGCGCCTCAACGAATTTGTACGCCGCGGTGGAACGCTGGTGGTCCAATACCAGAGCCAAACCTTCCCGGCGCCGCTGCCGCTTGCCATGAAAGGCATGGCGGAGCGGGTTGTAGATGAAGAGGCCCCGGTCCACCTGCTCGATCCCTCGAACCCGCTGCTCTCCCGGCCGAACAAAATCACCAGCGCCGATTTCAACGGCTGGCTGGAAGAGCGCGGCCACGGGTTTCTGAATCGCTGGGAGGCCGGCTACACGGCGCTCACGGAAACAGCCGACCCGGGCCAGGACCCGCAGCGCGGCGGATTGCTGGTGACGCATCCCGGCAAGGGAACTTATATCTATGTGGCCTACGCGCTCTACCGCCAGCTTCCGGAGCTGGTGCCGGGCGCATATCGCATTCTCGCCAACCTCATCAGCGCCGGCCACGAGCCAGGCGGGGCGCAAAATCGATAAAAAATCTGATACCCGGTTTTGCGGCGAAGCACGGTCGGCGGCCGGTTCACCGCGGCTCCCGGCGCGCGGGGTGATGGGTCAGACAACCGATTTTCATCGGCTTTGCCGGGCCGTTGATCCGCAGAACAATCGGTTTTCCACAGCGCCATTGCGCAGCTTCTGATTTTCTTCGCCAATCGACGGCGAAAGCATGCTCAATTTCACCGTGAATATTCCGTAAATTCGTTAAATATTCATCGAGCTTTGAGAGGCTTGGATCGAACCAAACAGGGAGTTTGCAATCCTCCGCGAGATTGCCACGCCATCGGTTCTATTTTCCGGGCGGAGATTGCACACACGCATTCCTAAATGTCTTGCGCGCGCCCGTGGATCGAGCGCACGCCGCAGCCCCAGAAGAATCATCTATTCCCAACCAAGAGAGAGGCCCAATGAAATCTCGAATGCAAGCGGTTGCCGCGGTGGTGTTGGCAACCAGTCTCGTTGTTTCGTATGCCCAAACCAGCGACGCCCCTCCGCCGCAAACCAAGAAACATCACGTGGTCCGAAAAGAAGAGACCCCGCCGGGCCCCACGGTGGAGGAGCAGATTCAAACACTGCGCGAACAGATGCAGACCCAGATCGATAGCCTGAAGAGCGATCTGGCCGCTAAGGACGCGCAGTTGCAGCAGGCGCAGCAGGCGGCGGCAGATGCGCAGGCTGCCGCAGCCAAGGCCCAGGCGGCAGCCGACGCAGAGCAGCAGTCGCTCACTGAGAATTCGGCCGCGGTGACAACGCTGCAATCAACCGTGACCGATCTCAAGGGTAACCAGGCTTCGTTGGCCACCACCATCTCAGACGAAACCTCAGCGATGAAGAAGGAAATCTCTGCTCCGGAGGCGATTCACTACAAGGGCGTCACCATCTCGCCAGCGGGCAGCTTCCTGGCGGGTGAAACCGATTGGCGCAGCGGCGCCACGGGCGGGGGCCTGAACACTTCGTTTACAGGGATTCCTCTGGCCCACTCCGAAGCCGCCCAAGTAAGCGAATTCGGCGGCACCGGCCGTCAGTCGCGCATCGCCATCAAGGCCATCGGCAAAACCGACAGATTCACCTTGACCGGCTACTACGAAATGGACTGGCTGGGCACCGGCATCACTTCCAACAACAACCAGTCGGACAGCTACGTGCTGCGCATGCGCCAGTTGTGGGGCGAGGCCAGGACCAATGGCGGCTGGAGCTTCTCCGGCGGCCAGGGATGGTCGCTGGCCGCCGAGACCACTGCGGGGCTGCAGCGTGGATCGGAGATTCTGCCGGCCACCATCGATCCCCAGTACGAAGCCGGCTTCGTGTGGACGCGACAGTACAGCTTCCGCGTAACCAAGGACTTTGCCAACAAGTTCTTCTTCGGCATCTCGGCTGAGAACCCTCAGGCCCTGAACGCGGCCGGACAGAACTTGAACACCAACCTGCTGATTGGCTCGGCGGGCACCAGCGGCGGCCTCTACAATCCGGGCGAAAGCGCCTCCGGGTCCACGATCGCGAATTATTCCTTCAATGTCGCTCCCGACATGATCGCCAAGCTCGCGCTCGAGCCGGGATGGGGCCACTGGGAGCTCTTCGGCATCGCCCGCGCCTTCCGCGACCGGATTTATCCCGCGGCGGCGGCGAACGACATCGCCAGCCAGGCGGTCTGCGGAGCTACTACGCCCTGCAACAACACGGTGTGGAGCGGCGGCGTGGGCGGCGGCTTCCGCGGTCCGTTGGCCGGCAAGAAGGTCACCATCGGCCTGAAGGGGCTGTGGGGGCAGGGCGTGGGCCGCTACGGCTCTTCGACCATCGCCGATATCACCCTCCGTCCCGATGGAACCATCTCTCCGATTCATGCCTTCTCAGCCCTCGGCACCGTGGAAGTGAATCCCACCAATCGCCTGATGCTCTACTTCAACTACGGCGGCGATTACGTTGCCCGCGACTGGGTCCTCGACAGCGTCACGGGTGACGCGGATTTCGGCAAGGAAGTCGGCTACGGCACCTATACCGAGGCTATGTACGGCTGCAACACCGAGAATTCCGCTTCCGATTCCGACGGGGACGCCACCTCCGCGCCGGTTACTCCGACCGATTGCGGCGCCAACAACAAGGATGTGCAGGAGTTCACCGCGGGCGACTGGTACAACATCTACGCCGGGCCCAAGGGCCGTCTGCGCTTTGGCCTCCAATACAGCCTGATCCGCCGCGACCTGTGGTCCGGCAGTGGAGTGCTGCCGTCCGGAACCACTCTTACGAATTACGTGCCGAATCCCAACGGCGGCGCAAACGGCGAGGACAACATGTTCTTCACCTCGTTCCGCTACTACCTGCCGTAAACGAAGCTTTTAGAAGTGGTTTCATAACTCGTCTGTAATCGTCCGTCAGGGGCTAAAGCCTCCGCGTTTTCGGGGAACTTATTGTCACGGCTGAAGCTGTGCCCTTTCAAAACAGGGTTATGAAACAGCTTTTAGCTCACCAACTAAAAAGGGCGTCCCGCGCGGACGCCCTTTGCATTTGGAATTGAGCCAGTTCATTTCACAAAGTTCGAGGATAATCGTTTCTGCCGTTTCCCCAGGCTGAGAGTCCGCCAACGGCTTCCCGAATCCGCAAAATCGGGACCTGGGGCGCCCAGCCGCGGAGAGCCCCGGACAACTCGGCTATTCGACCTGCGTGGCCGTCACCTCGACCCTCATGGAGCCCTTATTGTCGAGGGAGTCGGCTTTGAAAGCGACGGTGGGCTTGCCGATGGGGATAAGGACCGACCCGTCCCAGACGTTCTGGCGAACGACGGGTTCGGTAACGCCGGCAATCACCTCGGGCGTGGCCAGACTGCTCACCTCGGTTTTGAGGTTGAACGAGAGCCGGCCTTCATCTTCATGAACATGGTTCGTTGCGATCTTTACGCCAATGTCGATGTACTGGAACTGGGTTTGCGAATTACTGCCCTGGCCAGTGGAACCGGTAGCGATGGGGATCTTGGTGCCCGCGGTAATGGTGCCAGACTGGGACCCAGCGGTGGCAACGGTCATGGCGAAGGAGCGGCTATTCACCGTCGTACCGGATGCGTCGATGTCTTCGAAGACGAAGTTGAGGTGGTAGAAATGGCCAGGCGCCAGCGGCGCTTTTGCCGTGTCGGGAGCCTTGGCAGCCTCCTGGGCATGGGTCGTGCAGGTAAAAGCCGGGACGAGGAACAGAAGACAGAAGCAGACCGCAAGCTTGCGCATGGAATTCTCCTTAATTCTCGCCCTTATCGGGCGATTCGAGCGGCATTACGTGAATGGATGCGATGGTGAGCGGAACTTCCTGCATGAGGGGAATGGCGGAGACGGTGAGCGGAACATCCTGCTGCTGGGATTGCGCGAGGGCCCGCAACTCGGGTTGCGGCGTTCGCGCGGCGAGAACAGCCAAAGCCCGCTCCTGGGGGCTGAGCGGCTCGGGGGTTGGAAAGACGTCGAGCTTAGGCAGCGCCTTAGAATTGCCCGCGAGCGCGGCAGACGGCGGATTGAAGGCCGCGGTTATGGCTCGTTGCGCCATGACACGGGGAGGAGCCAGGTGCGGCGCGGTTCGAGAGATCAAGACGCCGGGCTTTTGTAGATGAGCAACTTGATCTGCGTGGCCGGATTGCGGCTCTACGATCCGCTGCCGCGGATGGACGAAGAAAACCAGGAGCAGGCAGGCAGCCGCAGGCAGCGCAAAAACCCAGGGCAGCCAGCGCCGGCGCGGCGCGTGCGCAGGTTCCTCGGCCATCCGATCGAGAACGCGGCGGGCAAGTTCCGATCCGGGACCCGGGTCGGCATAGGTCGCGAGGGCGGCATCGATCAGCAGATCGAGTTCGTCGTGGTTACGCATAGCGGTTTTCCTCCATTGCGGCCAGCTTGCGGCGAAGCACTTGCCGCGAGCGCCTGAGGCGCGTGCGCACGGTCCCCTCGGGAATGCCGAGAATGCCGCCAATCTCGCGGGAGCTGAGCTCGTCGAATGACGAAAGCACCAGCGGCAGACGAAGATCTTCGGGTAGCGCATCAATCATCGCGTGAACCCGAGCGTAGCGGTTGGCGGCGAGCAGCAAGTCCTCCGGTCCCGGCCGCAGCGACGGCGGTTCAGGAGCCGAAGCGAGATGCGTTTGCGGCGCAGCCGTGAACCCGGATGGCGGCGAAGCACGGCGCCGGGCGTCTATAGCCACGCGCCATGCGGTGCGCGCCAGAAATGCGCGTTCGTTCTTCGCGTGCCGCCAGCCGCCATTGTGATAGAGCTTCAAGAACGTCTCCTGGACCGCGTCCTCCGCGTCGTGGGAGTTGAGCAGGACAGCGTAGGCCACGCGAAAGACGAAGCGCGACTGGCGCTCCACCAGCGCCGTGAACTCCGCCTCTTCGCCCCTGGTCAAGACGCGCGTGCTCCCCCGGTCCCGCAGCCGCACGAGTTGCGCCGGGGTGCAAGCTTCAAAATCCATCCTCGCTCCCTGTACACACGCTAAGACGGCCAAAGGGGGCGCGGTGTTCGGAAATCTTGCGGGCGGCTCGCCCTGGCCCACGGCGCGGACTGAAATCGCGGGCGCGGGGGTCCTACCCAACCGCTCATCCAGAGCGGACATGAAAAACCCGCGGCTTGATTGGGCCGCGGGTTCTTTGGGGTTGGACGGGAGCTATGCCTTGGCCGAGGTTAGCGCTCCCAAATCCGCCGCCATCTTCTCGGTCGAGAACGCCTCCAGAATGTCGTCCTTCTTCAGGTCGCTGAAGTTGGCGATGCCGATGCCGCACTCCATGCCGTTGGTCACTTCGCGGGCGTCGTCCTTGAAACGCTTGAGCGAGCCGATCTTGCCTTTGAAGATCTGTTCGCCTTCGCGCATCACCTTCACCTCGGCATCGCGGCGGATGACACCGTCCTGCACGCGGCAGCCGGCAATGGTGCCCACCTTGGGAATGCGGAAGATACTGATCACCTCGGCCTTGCCCAGGTAATTCTCTTTGAAAGTAGGCTCCAGCAATCCCATCATGGCTAACCGCATCTCGTCCTGCAGCTCGTAGATGATGGAGTGCAGGCGGATATCCACGCTCTCCTGCTGCGCCAGCTCAGCCGCCTTGCGCTCGGGGCGCACGTTGAAGCCGATGATGATGGCGTTGGAGGCCGTGGCCAGCAAAACGTCGCTCTCGGTAATGGATCCGACGCCGGAGTGGATGACCTTGACGCGCACCTTCTCAGTGGACATGCGCACCAGCGAGTCGGCCAGCACCTCCACCGAACCGGTGACGTCGCCCTTGATGATCAACGGCAGGTCTTTCACGCCAGCCTGGCGAATCTGCTCGGCCAGTCCTTCCAGCGAGACACGCGAGCTCTTGGCCAACTGCGCCTCGCGCTCCTTCATCTTGCGGTACTGCGCAATGCCCTTGGCCTTGTCACGATCGGCGACGACGAGAAACGTATCGCCCGCGTCGGGGATCGCTTCGAGACCCAGGACTTCAACCGGAGAGGACGGGCCGGCTTCTTCAAGCGAACGCCCGCGGTCGTCGAACATGGCGCGCACCTTGCCGAAGGTGTTGCCCACGATGTAGCTGTCGTTAGAGCGCAGCGTGCCGTCCTGCACCAGCACCGTGGCCACCGCGCCGCGGCCGCGATCCAGCTTGGCTTCGAGCACCGAGCCCACCGCCTTGCGTCCGGGCATGGCTTTGGGCGCCTTGATATCGCTCACCAGGCAGATCATTTCCAGCAGCAGGTCGAGGTTGATGCGCTTCTTGGCCGAAACTTCGACAAACACCGTGCCTTCGCCGCCGGCCGCCCATTCTTCAGGGATCAGCCCGCGATCGGCCAACTGCTTCTTCACGCGATCGGGATTGGCCTCGGGCTTATCGATCTTGTTCACGGCCACGATGATGGGCACCTCGGCCGCCTTGGCGTGATCGATGGCCTCGAGCGTCTGCGGCATTACGCCGTCGTCGGCGGCCACCACGATGACCACGATATCGGTCACCTTGGCGCCGCGGGCTCTCATGCGTGTGAAGGCTTCGTGACCGGGCGTATCGAGGAAAACGATCTCGCGGCCCGACGCCGGCGAGCCTTCCTTGGCGAATTTCACCTTATACGCGCCGATGTGCTGGGTAATGCCGCCGGCTTCGCCCGCGGCCACATCGGTTTCGCGGATGGCGTCGAGAAGCGAGGTCTTGCCGTGATCCACATGACCCATAACCGTGACCACCGGCGCGCGCGGAACTTCGAGCTCGTCGGCGTTGGGCGCTTCCACCACTTCTTCAATGGCCTGATTGGCCAGCTCTTCTTCATAGCTGATGACGGTGGCCGCGGCGCCGAATTTGGCCGACACATCCTTGACCATCTCCGCGTCCAGCGACTGGTTCACGGTGACGAAGATACCGCTCATGAGCAAGCTGGCGATCAGATCCTTGGCGCGGATTTCCAGCTTCTCAGCCAGGTCCTTTACGCTGATGCCCTCCGTGACGGTGATTTCGCGGCTGATGGGAACAGGCTCGGTGCCGAGGTGCATGCCGCTGTAGCGCGGCGGCGGCACAAAGCCCTTCATCGGGCCTTCCTTGGTCTTGGGGTATTGCTGCTGGCCACGGCCACGACCGCGTGAAGGGGCACGCTGCGGACGGCCCGCTTCAGCAGGAGGCGCAGCGCCGCCGGCAGCGGGTCGAGCGCCAAAGCCAGTCCGGGCGCCGAATCCGGGGCGAGCGCCAAAGCCTGGCCGCGTGCCTGGAGCACCTGGAGCGCCGGGGGAGGAACCCGGTGCTATGCGGGTGGGATGCTTGGGGCGCGGCCCGCCGGAAAACGATCCTGGAGGGCCGGCCATGGGACGCTGACCGGGAGCGCCGACGGGACGGCGATCGAAGATAGGCTTGCCGCGCTGCAAGCTGGGCGTGCCTGCAGGTAGCGGCGGCTGAGGCGCGATCGTCGCCTTGTAGACCGGGCGCGGACCGGTCTGGGGCATGACCATGCGGCGCGGAGCCGGCGCGGAAGCCGCGGCCTTGGCGGGAGCGGGTTCCGGGCTGGATGCCGCGGCCGTAATTCGCGCGGGAGGCTCAGAGGGAACAGCCTCGGCAGTGGGCAAAGGCGGGACCGGCGCCTCGGCAACCGGGAGATGTGGAGGCGCGGCAACCGGCTTGGCGGCGACGGTCTCGACCGGGCGCGTGGGCTCTTCCCTGGGGACCGGCGGCTTTACCGCCCCTGGCGCTGGTGCGGGAGCAACCACAACCACGGGGCGCGCGGGCGCAGCGGCGCCGGCGGGAGGCTTGGCCACAACGGTGCGTGCGGGCGGTTTGGAAGCAATGGCGGGCGGCGCCGGTGGCGGCGCTACGATGGGCGGCGCCGAACGCGGCTGCGGTACGATACGCCGTGGCGCGGGAACAGCAGGAGCGGCTGCCGGGGGCGCAGGCGGAGCGGCCTTGGCTGGCGCGGCTGCGGCCGGCGGGCGCGCCTCAACCGCGGGCC
>JASHRF010000088.1 GCA_030037545.1 Acidobacteriaceae bacterium
GCTCGTCGTTGGTGCAGAGGAAACCGCCAATGTTGGCCATGCCGTCTTTTTTGGCCGACATGGTGCAACCATCGCCGTATCGAAACATCTCCTGCGCAATCTGTTTGGGAGTCTTCGACGCGTAGCCCGGTTCGCGCATCTTGATGAACCACGCGTTTTCAGCGAAACGGCAAGCATCGAAGTAGAGTGGAATGCGGTGACGGCGGCAAACTGCGCTCACCTCGCGGACGTTTTCCATGGAGACAGGCTGGCCGCCGCCGGAGTTGTTGGTCACGGTAAGCATGACCAGCGGCACGCACTCCCGTCCGACACGGGCGATCAGCGCTTCGAGGCCATCAACGTCCATGTTGCCCTTGAAGGGTGCGCCGAGCGACGGCTGCCGTCCCTCGGGACGAAGCAGATCGACGGCCTCGGCGCCGGTGAATTCGACATTGGCGCGTGTGGTGTCGAAGTGGGTGTTGTTGGGAACCACGTCACCCTTTTTGCAGGCCACGCCGAAGAGGATGCGCTCGGCCGCACGTCCCTGGTGGGTGGGAATCACGTGGCGAAATCCGAAGATATCCTGGATGGAGTTGCGGAAACGGTCGAAGCTGCGGCTGCCGGCGTAGCTTTCGTCGCCTTCCATGATGGCCGCCCACTGGTGCGTGGACATGGCGCCGGTGCCGGAATCGGTGAGCAGATCGATGAGCACGTCATCGGCGGGCAGCAGGAACATGTTGTAATGGACGGCTTGGAGGAGTTTTTCGCGCTGGGCGCGCGTGGTCCAGCGGATGGGTTCTACGCTCTTGATGCGAAATGGCTCGATAATAGTTCTGACCGACATGGGGCGAACCTCGTGGATCGTGGTTCGTGGCTCGGGAGCCGCACCGAAATTTCCGCGCAGCACGCCTAATGGTAAACCGCCGGTGCGGGGCGCGCAGGCCGCTGTAGCTATAGCATAGGAACAGCCCGAAATGGCCACGCCCACCGCCATTCCCGTACCTGCACTTGTGCCCGCGTCAGATTCTGGGCACGCGCCTGGACATCTCGGCGGTGCGCCTGTTTCCCGATGCACTGCCTCAGAAAAACAAACGCGTGCTGACCATGGTGGATGGATGCTTCGCCGATGGCGTAAGCGTGGCCACTGGCTGTTCGATGGGGCACCGCACCCTGCGGCCGGCCGACGAGGGGAAGATCGCAGCTACCTTTATTGACACGCGCAACGGCCGCGCCATGCGGCTGTTTGCGTTGCCAATCTGTGCTCGCGCCACTGCAGCCGCTCGCGGCGCTGCCAGCCGCTGGCATGTGTACCTCGATACCTACCGGCAACTTCCCGCCGAAGACATGTTCGGAAACCAGGAAGTGCGGCTGAACTTCGACGTCGATGCAGTGATTGGCAAGAACGGCTCGCGTGCCGTCTGCGCCCGCTGCTGCGAAGAGATCCTCAACCAGCGCAAGGTGGTGCGCGCCGGGCAGAAGCTGTGCCGGAGTTGCGCCGGGAAGAGCTACTGGAGCTGGAAGCTTTAGCCGCGTCGCTGGACAGACACAGTTCGAATTTATTTCCAAACTTCCGCGAATTGTCGAGGTAGCGCGCCCGGGCCGGTGTGAAGCAATACAACACGCTGCGCCGGATTGCGGTCTCAAAATTACCGTCCAGCCTGAAGCGAATGCAATATTTGCGGGTCAGCTCGCGGCGCAGGGTGCGATCGGCGACCACGGAAACCCGCCCATCCATCTGCGCTCCGCGGATCTCCTGCCAGCGCCGTGTATTGCGAAAGACAGCGACCGAGACGCGCGGATGGCGCGCGCAGTTGCGGCTGTGCCGGCTGTTTGGCGATGAAAACCAGTACATGCGTAGCTGGTCATCGGCGATGAAGAAAAGGGGCGTGCTGCGCGGCTTGGCTCCGTCATCCGCAGTGGCCAGGACCAGCGTAGTCTGGCGGCGGAGGAAAGATTGAATGCTACGGAACGTATCGCGCGTTCTCTGGCTCAAGTCGCCTCTGCCTTCATTATACTGCGCGCAGGAACCGCAATGCCGGCTACAAAAGTAATTAAAAATAATCAATTCCGAAAGGGTCTTAGCCGCGCGTTTGCCGCCGCACAGATGCCAATCTCACGAGCCGGTGCCCGCCATGACCACCCCGATGGTGCGCAGGATGATCTTGAAATCCAGCCACACGCTCCAGTTATCGATGTAGGTTACGTCGAGCGAAACATAGCTGGCGAAGGAAGGATCCTGACGGCCCTGCACCTGCCACAGCCCGGTGATTCCCGGCGTTACATCGAGCCGGCGCAGATGGTTGAGCTTGTACTCCTTAACCTCGCAGGTCAGGGGCGGGCGCGGGCCCACTACGCTCATTTCGCCGGTCAGAACGTTGAAGAACTGGGGCAGCTCGTCGAGAGAATACTTACGCAGGAAGCGACCCACGCGCGTGATGCGGGGGTCGTTGGAAACCTTGAACAGCACGTTATCGCGCTCGTTCATGTGCAGAAGCTCATTGCGGCGGCGATCGGCGTCCGCCACCATGGTCCTGAACTTCGTGCATCGAAACACCCGCCCCTTTTTGCCGATGCGCTCCGACGAGTAAAACACCGTGCCTGGCGAATCGAGCTTGACGATGACCGCGATGACAGCCAGCAGCGGCGACAGGAGGAGCAGAGTGGCCACGGAAAACACCATGTCGAAGCAGCGTTTGAACACCAGGCCCAGTTCCGGCACCTTGCCGCAATGCAGCGGAATGGTGGGAAACTGTCCGATGTACTCCACCGGACTGCTCAAGGCCAGTCCGTCGTAGAGATCCGGAACCACGCGCAGATCCACGCCCTGCACGCGCGCCTGCTCCAGCACTCCCTGCACGGTTTCCCGATCGCAGCGGGTGGTGAGGAAGATCTCGTCGATAAATTGCTGCCGCGCCTGCTGGAAGAGCGAGTCCAGCGTACCTACCACATCGCCGGGCCGGAAATTCTTTGGCGCGTTGGGCGCGCTGCCGGTATCACCGAGATCGATAAATCCCTTGAAGCTGTATCCCAGGGAGCGCATGCTCTCTAGGTGATGGCGCAGCGCGTGAGCCTGTGGCCCTGTGCCTACAATGAGCACGTTGCGCGTGCCGTCGCCGCGGTCGAAGCGGCGATAAAGCAGGATGCGATACACGAGTCGGCGAGCCGCGAGAGCGGCGCCCACCAGTCCCAGGGTGACGAGCACGATGGTGCGCGGAATGTCACTGGCATGGATCAGATAAAGAGCGCCGGTCAGTAGCAGTCCGGATGTGAAGCACGCCTCTGCACTGAGCCGCTGCTCATGCAGAAATCCGTTGATACGCCGGGGATCGTAGAGGTGCATGCGCCGGCTGCTGGCGATCAATGCCAAAGTGAACCCCAACAGCAGCGCCAGCAGAATGCCCATGGAGCGGCCGTGGATCAGCGTGCCGTGCCAGAATCCCCGCGCGCCGGCCATGGGGCCGGTGCGGAATTCGTAGAGAGTGGCGATGGCCGCGGCAGTTACGATGGTAATTACGTCGGCAGCAATCCAGAGCCTGGACTTCCCGTGATCCGTCCGGGGCGCCTGCGCGTTGACTCCCGATTCCCACTCGCGTGACGAGTTAAGAGACGCCGACAGCCGTTGCCAGAATTCCGAGCTTGCCATATCGCAGACTAGTCCTTGTCGAACCAAGGGAACGAGCGGGCACCGGGCCCGCGAAACCACTACAACCAAACAAGGGAAATGCGCGCTCCACGTAGCCGAAATCGAGACGATTCATAACTTGCAGGCCCGGAAGTCTCGATGACAACTTGTATTGCAATTGCGGTGAAACCTGGGGAAAAAGCTCTGTATCTCTAGCCTAGCAGAACCTCCACAGTACGCCTTGCTCGCGCTCTCTGGAAAAAGCGGTGCTGAATCTTAGGAACCAACAGCTACTCGTAACTTCGAAACAACGGTACGACGAAACAACCGAGCGTTGCCTCTGCCTGAGCCCGGCACAGCCTCTCCTGGCATGGAAAGCTACGCGCGCGGAAAAAGCCTGAAGATGACTTCTGCCGGGAAAATGCCGAGATTGCGGAAGAGCGTAGGATCGGATGCCATACTCTCCGAGGGGGGACTCTTCCATGGATTCCGACAATTTGAGCTAGCCGCCAAGCCGGATGACCAAGGATTAAACCCAGAGGCGGGGGGAAAGCAAGCAAAATTTTTGCACATTTGGTTCACCATCTAACTACTGCCGGGCTACCCGGTAGGCAAAACATACTCGTCCAAAGTGAGGAACTGGCGCACGTGCATGTCCTGCGAGGCCAGAAAGCCGGACAAAGGCCCAAAGAAGCTGGCCTTGCCCGCATCCAGAAACAGCACTGTATCGGCGAGCCGCTCAGCAAAGCGCATGTCGTGGGTGACCACGATACTGGTAAAGCCGAGCTGCCGCTTGAGCCGCTGGATCAGGGTCCCCAGCCGCTTGGCAATGAGGGGATCGACCATGGTGGTGGGCTCGTCGTAAAGCACGATCTCGGGCTGCGCAGCCAGAGCGCGAGCGATGGCCACGGCGCGCTTGCGCCCAGTGGACAGGCTGGCCGGAAGCAGGTCCACAACGTCTTCGGCGCCCACCAGCCCGATCAACCGGTCCACTAACTGCTCCACTTGATCTTCGGTCAGGCCCCCGTGCTCGCGCAAGGGAAAGGCAATGTTTTCGCGCACGCTGAGCGAATCGAAGAGCGCGCCGTTCTGAAAGACCATGGTAACGCGCTGGCGGATGGCGCGCAGGCCCTCTTCGTCGAGATCAGCGATCTCGTTGCCTTCCACGCGAATGGAACCGGAATCCGGCTTGAGAAAGCCCATGAGCAGGCGCAGGGCGACCGACTTTCCCACCCCGCTGCGGCCGAGGATGCATAGCGTCTCACCACGCGGGACGGAAAAACTCACGTCATCAAGAACCACGTGATCCCCAAAAGCAATCGACACGTGATTGAACGCGATGATGGGCTCGGCCTCCGCCTGCGGAGCAGGGGATGACGTCTCCGGCGCAACTGCGCGCGCCGTTTCCAGGGCGTCAAGTTCCGCCTTCAGCGGCTCCTTAGGCTCGGGTTGCGAGGGGGTATCGGACATGGGGCCATTGCCAGAATACGCAAGCTGCTACCAGCTTACGCAATGGGAAGCGGGGAGCGCGGGGGCTGCGCGGAAAGCGTCGCGGCGCGCTCCAAATCCTCAGGCGCGTTCACGTTCAGGAACCATCGCAACGCAGGCAGGCCGGCAGGATGGGCGATCTGGCCCGATTGCACCAGGAGCTCGACGGCGAGCGCTTCGAGCGGCTGGCCGAGGCCGCTTGAAACGCGGAAAAGCAGCCCCGGCGTCCGGTCTCGAGCTCGGCCTCAAGAGCGGCACCCAGAGGGTTCCCGGCCGCGCGATCGACCACGTCCGGAAAAGGCTGCGCAATCCGGACACTGAAGCCAGCGTAATGGCTTGATCCGTGGCCTGTGCGTGCCGCAGAAGGTACGCAACTAGCGAAGCAAGCGCAAGGTGCGTTTCACAGCGCGTTCTTCGGCGGCCTTTCAGACCGCGGCCTCTTCCATGAACCGGATCAGAGACTCAATCCCAAGCTCAAAATTCTTCAGGTTAAACTTCTCGTTAGGCGCATGCAGATTGTCGTCGGGCAGCCCGAAGCCCATCATCACGCTGGGCACGCCGAGATGGCGATCAAAATCGCCGACAATGGGAATCGAGCCGCCGGAGCGGATGAAAACGGTGTCGCGCCCCCACACTTCGTGCAGTGCGCGCGTGGCCGCCTGAATGTACTGGTTATCGACGGGAATCAGGCAGGCATCGCCGGTATGAATCAGCCGCACATCCACATCGACGCCGGGCGGCGCAATCTTTTCCACGTAGCTCTTGTAGAGCGCGAAGGTTTTGGCCGGCGTCATGCCAGGAACCAAGCGCATGGAGACTTTGGCTGTCGCCTTGGCCGGGATTACGGTCTTGGCGCCGGCGCCGGTAAAGCCGCCGGGCATGCCGTGCACGTCGAGCGTGGGCCGCGCCCAGGTGCGCTCGAGCACGCTGTAGCCTTGCTCGCCGACAAGCTGCTTCGCTCCCACTTCGCTCTTGCGGTACTCTTCCTCGTCGAAAGGCAGGCTGCGCCATGCGGCCAGCTCTCCTTTGCTGGGCGGCACGATGCTGTCGTAAAAGCCGGGAACGAGGATGTGGCCTTTTTCGTCCTTGAGTTTGGCGATGATCTGCGCCAGCGCTACAAAGGGATTGGGCGCCGCGCCGCCATACATGCCGGAGTGCAAGTCGGTCTTGGCGCCGCGCACTTCGATCTCTGTGTAGATCATGCCGCGCAGGCCGACACACAAGGTGGGCAAGCCGGGCGCAAAAAGCTCGGTGTCGGAGACCAGCGCGAAATCGGCTTTCAGGTCCGAGGGCTTGGAGGCAACATAATTGGCAATGCCTTCACCGCCGACTTCTTCCTCACCCTCGAACAGGACGCGCACGTTGATGGGCAGAGCGTGGTTAGCGGCCAGCAGCGATTCCAGGGCCTTGACTTGGGCCCACACCTGGCCTTTGTCGTCGACAGCGCCGCGCGCGTAGAGATTGCCGTTGCGCTCGGTGGGCTCGAAGGGCGGCGAGTGCCACTCGTCGAGCGGATCGGGAGGCTGCACATCGTAGTGGCCGTAGACGAGTGCCGTCGGCTTTGCGGCAGCGTGCAGGCAGTCGCCATAGACCAGGGGATGGCCCTCGGTCTCAATCAGGCGCACGTGCTCCATGCCCATGCGTCGCAACTCCGCGGCAACAAACTGCGCCGCCTTGCGGCAATCGTCCTTGTGTTCGGGCAACGTGGAGATGGAGGGAATGCGCAACAGCGCTTTCAATTCCTCGAGGAACCGCGCATGATTTTCACGGGCATAGATAACGGCAGAAGAAGACATCCGATCACTCCCTTACAGCCGGTCACGCATCAAGCGGATCGTGCATCCAAGATAGAAGTATACGGCGGCTTTCCCCTGCCGTGTCCGCAGTTCACGGTACGAAGTGGTCCCAGACACGAACGCTCTTCTCACGATCGGTAAGATAAGCCACGCGCGGCTGCAGGCTGGTTGCGCGCCCACAGTTCTGCTCGTCCTCGGTGCCCGTTCATCTATGCTTGCAGGAAGGGTATATCCGTTGCTGTCTCTATCGACGCGTCGTCTCCACCCAATTTTCGTCGCAGTCCAAATCATGGTTTTGCTGTTCGTGGCGGCATTCGCGCGTGGCGCGGCCGGGCAGGAGTTCCCGCGCGCTCCCTATTTCGCCCGGGTGAATACCTTCGGTTTCTTCGCCGGCTTCTCAAACGACTCCAGCCACATCCTGGTGGGACTTGCCGAACAGCGCAAGCTTCTCAATATCGGATTCTCGTACGACCGGCGGCTGCATGTGGGCAATGTGGTGAACTGGCAGTACGATCTGGAGGCGATGCCGGTGGCGCTGGAGAGTGATCCGCTGGCGCGGATCGTGGTTCAGCAGTCGGCGCCTGACGCGGAAAGCTACACCTATTACGCCGCGCCCCCGATCACGTGCGGCGCTGAGTCAAGTGAGTACAGCGGGGAGGAGGCCGGTGGCTCAACCTACACGGGCACGGAAACGGTCACCTGCGGGGGCCGGCGCTGGACGTACGGCGAGGCTATTTCCCCGCTGGGCTTGGACTGGAACTTTCTGCCCCGGCGCCGGACGCAGCCGTATTTTGATGTGCATGGCGGATCGATGTTCACCTCTCGCGTGATTCCGATCGCCGGGGCCGCTGCCAAGAATTTCACCTTCGACGGCGGCGTGGGCCTGGAGTGGTTTCTGTCGCCCGCCCGCTCGCTGCGCGCCGAGTTCCGCCTGCATCACATCTCCAACGCCGACACCGCCAACCTGAACCCCGGCATCGACAACGGAATGTTCCTGGTCTCCTACTGTTTCGGTCGATAGCGCGGATTTCCGGTTTCGCGTATAAACTGGCCTGCGTCCGGAATTACCGGATTGCAGGGAGCTGGAATGCGAAACCAGGGAAGCATCCTTCGGCCAGCGGTCATTGCAATCGCGCTATTGATGGTCGTCGCGCCCTCTATCGCGCTCCGGCGGGATGAAGAATCAATATCGTGGCACCTACGCATCCACTTCCGCCGACCAGGCGTCGATGCCGTCGCGCAGCGACCCTCTTCTATTTTCGTGCCATAAGACGGTACTCTTAACTTAAGAGTGCCCCAGCAGAAAGCCGCCATGGAAAACAACGAAATCAAAGTCCTGATTGCGGAAGACGAGCCCCACGCTTTGATGGGATTGGCGGAGCTTATATCCGGCTGGGGTTACCGTACCCAAACGGCGCGAGACGGCATCGAAGCATTGGAGAAGGTACTCGCCTGGGAGCCAGCCATCTTGGTCACTGACCTGAAGATGCCACGGCTGGACGGTATGGGACTGTTAACCAGGCTGGCCGAAGGGGGGATGGGCCTCGATTCCAATCTGGCCGTGGTGGTGCTCACCGCCATGGGGTCGATCGATCAGGCCGTTGAAGCCATGAAGCTGGGAGCCTACGACTTCCTCCAGAAGCCGGTGGACGCCACGCGGCTGCGCACCATTTTGGGCAATGCCACGCGGCAGCGGAAGACGGCCATTGAGCTGGAGGTGGCGCGGCGGCGGCTGCGCGAGACCGGCGTGCTGGGCCGGCTGGTGGGCAATTCCCAGCAGATGCGCGAGATATTCGCTCTTATCGAACAGATTGCGCCATCGAGCGTGCCGGTGCTCATTACCGGCGAAAGTGGGACGGGAAAAGAGCTGGTGGCGCGCACGCTGCACGACCTGAGCCCGCGCAAAACGCATCCCTTTGTGGCCGTCAATTGCGCGGCCATCCCCGAAACCCTGATCGAAAGCGAAATCTTCGGCCACGAAAAAGGCGCATTTACCGGCGCAGCGGAGCGGCGCGCCGGCTGCTTCGAGCTTGCCAATGGCGGCACGCTGCTGCTGGACGAAGTGGGCGAAATGCCCAGCGGGACGCAGGCCAAACTGCTCCGCGTGCTGGAAGAACGCAAGCTCCGGCGGCTGGGTGCGCGCACCGAGCAGGACGTGGATGTGCGCGTGCTCGCGGCCACCAATCGCGATCCCGGCCAGGCCGTCGCCGAAGGCCATCTGCGACCCGACCTTTATTACCGGCTTAATGTCTTCAACATCAACATGCCGCCGCTGCGCGAGCACCTTAGCGATTTGCCCGCCATGGCCGACGCCATGGTGAGCGAGATGAACCAGAAGCACGGCCACCGTGTCTCCGGCGTTTCCAGCTCCATGCTGGATCGGATGATGGCCTATCACTGGCCCGGCAACGCACGCGAGTTGCGCAATACGATTGAGCGGGCGGTGATTCTGTGTCCCGATGGCGCGCCGCTGGACGCCGGGCATCTGCCTCCGGGATTTGGCAAGACGCAGATTCCGGCGGCTGCGAGCTACGATGCCGGGGTGGTTCCGGTGCAGGTGGGCGCAACGGTGGACGAGGCCGAGCGAATGTTGATCCTGCGCACGCTGGAAGCCACGGGGCAAAACAAGACGCGCGCTGCTGAAATCCTGGGCGTCAGCCTCAAAACCCTGCACAACAAGCTTAAGGCGTACGGAGCAGCGCGAGAATCGACGGTGGCGTAGCGCCGGTTTCGCGGATAGCGGCTTGCTGCGGCTCTCTCCGGGCCGTCGCCGCCGATTCTCGAAGCCTGATCCCGTACGCCCCGTAACCGCACGGATTCCTCCCGGCACGGATGCGGAAAAAGGCACGTAAATTGCGGGCTATAGTTGTTTCTGGCGACTCTCACCCGCCTTGCTCCGGCGTGAAGAATCAGGCACCCCCAAACCGGCCTCCTTTGTGGGAGAACGAATCGCCCGCGGAAGCTCGTGTCCGGCGTGCGTGGCAGGCTGCGCCCGGTGCGGGACGCGTACTGCCCGGAATGCCGCTGGAATTCGGCGACGGGGATGAAGACGACAATGCACGCAACGACAGTCAGCGCTTCAGCCGTCCGCGCTTCCGTTACGGCGAGCCGCGCCGCCCGTGGTGGCGTCCGGCTTCGAAGGCCGGACGCATCTTCTTCGGCCTTTGCGCGCTGACGGTGCTGGGCGGACTTACAGCCGTGGGCCTGGCGCTCAAGACCTATCTCGACCGCGATGCACGCTTCCGCATCGCCGGCACCGAAAACATTCAGGCCACCGGGCTGACGGAGATTAGCCGCGCGCAGATGCTGCCTGTCTTCGGGGAAGACATCGGGCGCAACATTTTCTATGTGTCGCTCAGCGAGCGCCGCAAGCAGTTGGAGCAGATTCCATGGGTGGAGCGGGCCACGGTGATGCGCCTGCTTCCGGACCGGATTCGCGTCTCGATTGTGGAGCGCCAGCCGGTAGCCTTCACGCGCCAGGGCAACCAGATCGGGCTGGTGGATGCCCATGGTGTACTGCTCTCCATGTCCGCGGCTGCGATGGCAAGGCACCACTACTCGTTCCCGGTGCTCACGGGCATCGATCCCGGTGATCCGGCCGCAGCGCGCAGGACGCGCATGGACGTGTATCTGCGGCTGATGTCCGAGCTGGACTCGACCGGCCAGCTTTATTCGCGGCAAATCTCCGAAATCGACCTCACCGATCCTGAGGATGCGCGCGTGCTCATGCCAGAGCAGGGCACAGACATTCTGGCGCACTTCGGCGAGGACCATTTCCTGGAGCGCTACCAGCGTTACCAGGCGCACATCGCGGAGTGGCGGCAGCAGTATCCGCACCTGGCCGCGGTGGATCTGCGCTACGACCAGCAGGTGGTGCTGGAGATGGCTTCCGGCAAGACCACAGCAGATGCGATGGGCGCGGACGCGAAACCTGAGGCCGGCGAGCCGGCCGCAACGCCCGGCAACGGCGATGCGGCGGCCAAGGGCGCACACGCAAAACCAGGCAACAGCGCGGCAGTGCGACGGAAAGCAGCGCTCGACAAGAAGCGCGCAGAAGCCCGGCGCACCGCGTTGCACTCCGCGCGGCGCAATCCGGCCGGAACCACTTCGGAATCCGCTCCGCGCTCTACGCGGGCGGAGGCACCGCCGGCGCAGGGTGGGTGACGGCGATGGCGCCAAAGCAGGACACCCTGATCGTGGTGCTCGACATAGGCAGCGCCTATACGCGGGTGCTGGCCGCCGATGTGAATGATGGCGTGCCGCGCTATCGTGGCCACGGCGTGGTGGAGTCGGCGGGGATGCGCAAAGGCATGATTGCCGAGCTTGGTCCCGCGGCCCGCACGGTGCGCGCGGCCAACGAGCAAGCCGAGCGCGCGGCCCGCGTCAACATCGATCATTGCGTAGTGGGAGTGGGCGGACCGCATATTCGCGGGCTGAACACCAACGGCGGATTGGATCTGGGCAGCCGCATGCGTGAGATTACGCGCGATGACGTACGTACGGCTGTGGAGTACGCGCGCGCGGTGGAGCGCCCGCCGGATCGCGAGGTTCTTCACCTGCTACCGCGCCAGTTCGTTCTCGATGGCCACCCTGGCATCTTCGATCCCGTGGGCATGGTGGGCGCGCGGCTGGAAGTCGATTTGCACATCGCCACCTGCTCGGGCAGCGCTCTGCAAAGCACCGTAACCTGCGCCAATCGCGCCGGCCTCGAAGTGACGGAAGCGGTGCTGGAGTCGATTGCTTCGGCGGAGTGCACGGTTTCCGCCGACGAGCGCGAGTTGGGTGTGTGCCTGCTCGACATCGGCGCGCATTCGAGCGACCTGGCCGTTTTCTGCGAGGGCGCCGTGGCGTATACGGCATCAGTTCCGATCGGTGGAGCGCATTTCACCAACGATCTGGCCATCGGATTGCACATACCGGTGGCACAAGCCGATGAATTAAAAAGACGGTACGGAAACTGCGTAGTCACTGCAGTGCCTCAGTTGGCGGAGATTGAAATCGCTCATCCGCAGCCACAGCGGTTACAGTTACGCGCGATTGCTGAAATCCTGGAGCCACGCGCCCGCGAGCTTTTGTATTTTGTGAGGGAAGGCCTCCGTGAGGGCCGGGTGGAGAACGCCCTCGGCGCCGGCTGCGTGCTGACCGGCGGCGGAGCCATGCTGCCCGGTCTGCTGGACGTTACAGAGAGCCAGTTGCGCGTGCCGGCGCGCACCGGGGTGCCGGTGCGGCTCTCCCAGATGCCTGGCGAGCTGGCCGCACCGGGCTTTGCGGCAGCCGTGGGAATGGTTTTGTATGCGCACCGCACGCGCAAAACTCGGGCGGAGGAGGATCATAGTTTGCGCGCCAAGTTGCGTGCGGTATTTGCGGCGAGCTTTTGAGAAAAAGCTTTTAGCTTTTAGCCATTAACTCTTAGCTTCCGGAGTGACATGGACGATGAACTGCCGGAAATGAATGATTTCAGGACACTGGGCGAAGAAGAGCGGGAACTCATTCGATTTTTGGCATCCGGATTTTGGGGCGGGAGAAGGGGAGAAGATCGACCGGAGTTTGGCCCATGCGCGTGTATCAGACATGCGGGACAGAGGCATGGGAAGCGTCCGGTTTGCAGGGCGACCGGGCCGAAAATTGGGGAAGGTTTTAGTGGAAGCTGCCTATCACGATATGGATGGTGTCCCGGTCAGCATCTCGCTGAACCTCGATACACGCGGAGAGCTTTCGAAGGGGATTTCTGGAAGGTGGATTTTCCACCATTAAAGAAGTATCCGAAATATTCGGACCTGGACAGAAAACGGAAAGTTTAGCTAAAGGAGTGGAGCCGATGGAAGAGCAGGGAAACGAAGCCGGAGAGATGCGCATTCAGTATCACGAGGAACCGGTGCGTGGCGCGCGCATTAAGGTGATTGGCGTGGGCGGGGGGGGCGGCAACGCCGTGAACCGCATGATCCAGGCGCATATGGAAGGCGTGGAATTTATTGCCGCCAATACCGACGTGCAGGCGCTCAAGCTCTCGCAGGCGCCGGTCAAGCTGCAGCTGGGCGTGCGGCTGACTTCCGGGCTGGGCGCTGGCTCGAATCCCGATGTAGGGCGCCGCGCCGCGCTCGAGGACTCGGAGAAGATCATCGAGGCGCTGGAAGGCGCGGACATGGTTTTCGTCACGGCCGGGTTGGGCGGCGGCACGGGCACCGGCGCCGCGCCGGTGATCGCCTCGCTGGCCAGCGAGATGGGCATTCTGACCGTGGCCGTGGTGACGCGTCCATTTGCGTTTGAAGGCAAACGCCGCCTGCAGCAGTCCGAGCGCGGGTTGAAGGAGCTGATCGAGAGCGTGGACACGATGATTGTGATTCCCAATGAGAAACTGCTGGCGGTGGCCAAGGACGCGGGATTTTTCGAGAGTTTCCGCATCGCCGACGACGTGCTGCGCCAGGGCGTGCAGGGCATCAGCGACATCATCACCATCCCGGGCATCATCAACCGCGACTTTGCCGATGTGAAGACGACCATGGCGGGCATGGGCCAGGCGGTGATGGGCACCGCGGTGCGCAGCGGCGAGAACCGCGCCGTGGAGGCGGCGCAGGCAGCCATGGCTTCGCCGCTGCTGGAAGCCGGCGCCATCGACGGCGCGCGCGGCATCCTCATCAACATCACCGGATCGAGTTCTCTCAAGCTCTCTGAGGTGAATGAGGCTTCGACGCTGATTCAATCCGCTTCGCACGAGGACGCCAACATCATCTTCGGTGCGGTGCGCGACGAAAAAATGGGCGAAGAGGTGAAGATCACGGTCATCGCCACCGGCTTTCGCGACCAGATGCCGGAGCGGCGGGCGCGCATGTTGAGCGTGGAGAATTCGGTAGTGGAGGGGCCGGTGGTGTCCGTGCCGATTGTGGCGCCGGAGAACTGGCTGCGCGAGCCGGGGGGCGCATCGGCACAGGCGGCGCGGGCTCCGGAGCCGGAGGCGGTCAAGGAGCCTCCGCATTTCATGAGCGAAGAAGACGGGCAAGACGAAGCGTTCTTCTTCGCATCGTCGCAGCCGGCCGTGGCCACTACGGTCACGTATGCGCCCCCTGTAAAGGTCTTGGAACCGGAACCTGAAGTCAAAGTTGAACCCGAGCCTGAGGCCGAGCATGAGCTGGCCCTGGAGCCGACAGTGGAGCGGGCAGTAGAACCGGCAGTGGAACCGATAGTGGAACCGGTACTGGAGCCGACAGCGGCGCGGTTCGATGAGCTCGCCGAACCGGCCGTCGAGCCGCCGTCAGCGCCGGATTACGCGCAGAGCCTCAGCCTGGATCCGCGCGCCGAAGCCGAAGGGAACGAGCCCGAAGCGCCGCCCTCGCTGTTTCAGGATCGTGATGAAGAGACGGATCGCGACCTGGATGTGCCGGCGTTTCTGCGCCGGCTGAAGTTCTAAGAACAGCTCTTAGCTTTTGGCCATTAACTGTTTACCGTTGACTTGGCGAGGATGGAATTTGGGAAGGATACAATCCAAGGGCCAGAAGGCCTCCCATTTTTTCTGGGTAATGTTACCAGCGCCGGAATATGGTACGAAAATGGGAAAGGCCGGGTTATAGTAGGAGAAACGGCCCTGAAAGTTGTATTCGAAAAGGCGTATTTCCCGAGTGGGAAGGTGTCTTTTCGGGTTAGGCTAGGAAGAAGCCGATGATGGGCAGGCAGCCCGGCGGGTTGCTTGCGCGTCATAAAAGAGGAGACGGGCTTGCACGATGCAAGGTGGTCGTGTCCGCGTATCTATTAGCGGATTTTGGGGAACGGGATAAGTTCAACAAGCGCGCAGTCCAACCCGACGCGCGGCAAGCGATCCGAAGAGCAGCAGGAAATCAGAAGAGTTGAGAGGCATTGTTGGCCGGATGAAGGCGTCTTGCGTTTTGGCAATTGGGCTTGTGTGCGGACTGGGCGTAACCGCCGCATCCGCGCTGAATACTCCGGCTACTCCCACCACCACAACTCATACCAAAAGCAAAAAGGCGCAGCTCAGCACGACGCATAGCGTCAGCACGCGTCATATTGCGGAAAAGCATCATGCTGCCGCAACCACGACGGCTCACGCAACAGCGCATACGGCCACGGCGCATCACGCTGCCGCGCACGCCAGCGCACAGGTCTCGAACCTCCATTACTCCACCACGCACAATCGAGCGAGGACCACTAAGGCGCGGACCGTTACCTCATCGAGGGCGCACCTGCGGCGCACCGTCTACGTTCGTCGCCATCGCCGCTACTACGAACGCTTCACGGCCAGCTCGTTCATCAGCGGGGATATCGGGCAGGGGGACATTACGGCCGGCGAGGATCCGGTGGTGCGCCAAGCCGCCATGGACGCGCTGGGTGACATGAACGGCACGGCGGTGGTGATCGATCCTTCGGACGGGCGCATCCTGGCCATGGTGAACCAGAAGCTGGCGCTCTCGCCGGGCGCCGAGCCTTGCTCGACCATCAAGCTAAGCGTGGCGCTGGCCGCGCTGTCAGAGGGACTGGTCACGCGCGATACCATGGTGCAGCTTCCCGGCTTCCGCATGAATATGACGCAGGCATTGGCCCACAGCAACAATCAATATTTCGAGGAGCTGGGCCGCGAACTAGGCTTCGAGCGCGTGCGCCACTACGCCATGGAATTCGGCCTGGGCGAGTTGGCCGGCTACCACATTGCCGGCGAGCAACTGGGCGAATATCCCGACCAACCGATTCCGGATGCAGAAGGCGGGGTTGGCCGCATGTGCAGCTTCGGGCAGGGCGTCTCCATGACGCCGCTGCAACTGGGCGCGCTGGTGGCGGCCGTCGCCAACGGCGGCACGCTCTATTACCTGCAGCATCCCACCACGCCGGAAGAAGTAGCCAGCTTCCAGCCCCGGGTGAAGCGCGTGCTGGACATCGCCAGGTACATTCCCGACCTGGAAGACGGCATGGCGGGCGCGGTGGAATACGGAACGGCGCGCAGCCTGCGCGTCAATTTCCACGAGCTGCCGGTGTTTGGGAAAACCGGAACGTGCTCGAATGACGGAACCCGCTTCGGGTGGTTTGCATCCTTTTCCGATTCGCCGCAAGGGAGCCTGGTGACGGTCTTCTTCCTCGAAGGAGGCCGGCCCGTCTTCGGCCCGCACGCCGCGGAGCTGACCGGCGAGTTCTATCGCGACCTCTGGGATCACGATTATTTCGAAGCCAAGCAGCAGGCGGAGGGCACGCCGGCAACGGTGACTCCGGTCAGCGCCTCGCAACCGGCCGGAGCCTCGCAGTAACGGCGAATAATTTCCGCATATTATCAGTTGCGATGAGGAAAGCTCAGCGAGCGACCCTTGGTGTTCCTAGCTATTCATCGCTACTCATCGCGAAGAACGCGTACAGGCTCGATCTGAGCGGCGCGCACCGCGGGCAAAAGCGAGGCCAAACTCGCCACAGACATGACAAAGCCGACCACGCCTGCGTACGTCATCGGGTCCAGGGATGTGATGCCATAGAGCATTCCACTCAGGAAGCGGCTCAATCCCAGGCCGAGCAAGACGCCTGCAGCGCACCCGATTGCGCCGACGCGTAAGCCGCGGCCCAGAAAGCCGGCCACGACGTGACCGCGCGAGGCTCCGAGCGCAAGGCGCACTCCAAATTCGCGCCGGCGAAGGCGCGCTACATAACTTAGCGTGCCATACAGTCCGATGCACGCCAGCGACACCGCCACCAGTGCAAATAGAGTGAGCAGAATGGTGCGCAGCCGGGTCTCCGCTGAGGCATCGTCGAGATGCTGCTGCAACGGGCTCATGGCATACACTGACCGGCTCGGCTCCAACTCGTGGATTCTGCGGCGAACGGTCTTCGCCATCGCCATGGGATTGCCGAGCGTCCGCACCAGGTAGTTCGGAAACGGATTGGGCGCGCTGAAGCAGGAGTATACGGTGGGAACGGGTTCTGTTTCGATTCCATTTTCCCGAGCGTCACCCACAACCCCGCGAATCATGCTTGTCCCGGCGAAATCGCTGCCGAGCGCGCCGCCCAGCAAATGGCCCACAGGGGAAGCGCCACCAAAATAGCGATTGGCGAAGCCCTGATTCACCACCACGTCGCTGGTATTCGACGCTTCCCTGCACACCTGGCCGAGCAGCAGGGGAATGCGCATGGTGGCAAAGTACCCGGCAGAAACGTAGTGGCTGTCGGCCAGAATTCTTTCACTCGGATCCACATGACCGTCGATTTCGAACTCTATTTGATATTTCGACGACACGCCGGGGAGCGTTGCCGATGTTGCGGTGTCTTCTACGCCGGGCAGCGTCCGCAGACCGTCGAGCGTGCGGTCGATGCGCTCAACGACATTCTTCATGTCGGTGGTCTCTTGCCATGAACCGCTTACTTGAAACGTCAGCACATGCTTGGGATCGAAGCCGGGATAAACGCGGCCAAGCTCTTGCATGCTGCGCAACAGCAGACCTGCTCCCACAAGCAAGGTGACGGCGAGCGTCACCTGCACGCCGACCAGCAGCCACTGAATGGGATTTTGCGTGGAAACCTGCGATCTGCTGGTGAGCGCCAGGGAGTGGGCCAGGCTTCTTCGCGTGCCGCGCATGGCCGGAAAGAGGCCGCACAAGACCGTTGTGGCCAGCGCCGCGGCGAGCGTATAAACCACAATTCTCCAGTCAAGAGCGATCTCGTTGGCGCGCGGAAGAGTTTTGGCAAGCAAATGAAGACCGTAAACCGCCCCGTCTGCGACCGCCAGTCCCGCAAGCGATCCCAACAGAGCCAGGCCGAAGACTTCGGTCAACAACTGAACGACGATAGCATCGCGTGACGCCCCGAGCGAAAAACGGACTGAGACTTCGTGCTCGCGGTCGGTGGTCCGCGCCAGCAGGAGCGCCGCAATGTTTGAGCATGCAATGAGCAGGAGAAGCGAAACCGATCCATAAAGCAGCCACAGCGAACTGGATGTGCTGCCCACGATTACCTGTTTGAGTGGCTCGACCTCGACGTTTAACTCGGCGTCAGGATGGGGGTACTGCTTGCCAAGGCGGGCTTGAACGGTGACAAGGTCCGCTGCGATCTGGTGGGGGGTGACGCCGGGTTTCCTGCGTGCGATCACATTAAACCAGGTAAAATTGCGCGCCATTGCGGTTCTTTCAAATGGGGCATCCAGCGGGCTCGGCTCCCACAGGTCTACATCGCGGCTAGGAAATTGAAACGACGCGGGCATGACCCCAACAATGAGATAGTCCTTGTCCTCGATGCGGAGCCTGGCACCGACAGCTGCCCGATCGCCGTGGAAGCGGTTCCGCCAATACCGGTAGCTGATGATGACGGCTCTCGGCCCGCCGAAATGCATTTCCTGCGATGTAAATGCGCGTCCCAGGAAGGGCCCGACACCCATCACTTCAAAAAACCGCGGAGCGACCATCGCTTCGGTCACCTTTTCCGCCATCGAACCCGAAGTTTCGGTGTTGTCATCGAGATAATATCCGCTGAAGGCCTGCATGGTGGAGTTCATGCGGTCCCAGTCTTCCAGGCGCGCGGGAGCAACCAAGCGATTTGCGCTGCGACCTTTGCTGTCGTGCTGGTAGAGAGCAATCAGCTCGTCCCCATGCGGATAGGGAAGCGGGCGCAGAACCACCGCGTCGATCGCCGAGAACACCGCGCTATTGGCGCCAATGCCGAGAGCCAGCGTGAGGATGACGATAATGGAGAATGACGGCGATTTGCGCAGAAACCGAAACGCCGCGCGAAAGTTGAAGACGACCGCGTCAAGCCACGCGGAAACGTGGACCTCGCGTATCTCCTGTTTCACCTGCTCGCGCCCGCCAAACTCCAACTGCGCGCGGCGGCGGGCCTGTTCCGGAGCCATCCCCTGCGCGATATATGCTTCCGTCACCTCGGCGATGTGAAAGCCGATCTCACGCTCCATCGCCTCTTCCGCGACACGCCAGCCAAAGATGCGCCGCCACCACTGCATCGCAGCCCCCTATTCCGCGGTTTGAAGAATGAGCGCAACCGCCTTTGAAAGCCGCGTCCAGCTCTGCTCCTCGGCGGCCAATTGCCTGCGGCCCCTGGCTGACAGGCGATAAAACTTGGCCTGACGTCCGTTTTCCGATTCGCCCCAATCGGCCTGCAGCCAGCCGCGTTTTTCCAACCGGTGCAGAGCTGGATAGAGCGAACCCTGCTGTACCTGCAAGACCTCTTGAGAAATTTGCCGGATGCGCTGCGAGATCCCGTAACCGTGCACAGGGCCGAGTGCAACGACTTTAAGAATCAGCAAGTCGAGTGTGCCTTGAAGCAGGTCGGTCTTTTCCAACGGGGTCATTGTATTTCTCCTAGACATTCTACCTATACGGCTCTGAATGTAGATTGTCAAGGCCAAACCGAGTCGCGACCTTAACAGGCCGCTGGATCGTCGAACTCCGGGTTTTCCTCTTGAATTAGATTTGCGACGAATTGCAACGGCCGTCATCCCATCGCTAAGACGTCGCCGGGGAGGAAAATCTCCGCTTCAGATAGTCTGATATTGTGTAAGCCCCGGAACAGGACTCCCATGGCTCTGCCTATTCACTTTCTCATCGTCTACGGATACGCGCTGCTCTTCGCCTGGGTGCTGGTCGAGCAACTGGGCATCCCTCTGCCGGCCACGCCAGTTCTACTGGCCGCGGGCGCGCTTTCAGCTCAGGGGGTGCTGCGCTGGCCGTTGGTCTTCCTGGTAGCGATGAGCTCGGTGCTGGTATGCGATTGCACCTGGTTCTTTGTCGGACGCCGCTACGGGAACGCGGTGCTGCGGGTTCTCTGCAAGTTGTCGCTGGAGCCTACGACCTGCGTCCGCCGCACCCAGGACTCTTTCCGGCGCATGCGCGGTCCGATGCTGCTATGGGCGAAGTTTGTGCCGGGCGTGGCCATGCTGGCGCCGCCGGTCGCCGGGCAGAACGGCATGAGCTTCACGCCGTTCCTGTTCTTCGATGGCCTCGGCGCCGCGATCTGGGCAGGCACGTGGATTGTGGCTGGCAGCCTGTTCGGCGCCGCGCTGGAGCGCGATCCGCGCCTGTTGGCCTGGGTGTTCCGCTTCTCGGGCGTACTACTGCTGGCCGCGATTGCCGCCGTTCTGGCCGGGCGCATCGTTCGCCGCCGGGCGGTGCTGCGCAAGCTGTCTGCCGCGCGCCTGGAGCCCGACGAGCTGAAGCGCCTGCTTGATGCGGGCGAGCCGGTTTACATCGTCGACCTGCGCCATCCGCTGGAATTGCTGCCTGAGCCCTTCACCCTGCCGGGTGCACTGCACTTTGCGCCCGATGCGCTGACTCGCCGCCATCACGAAATCCCGCGCGATCGCGACGTGGTGCTTTTTTGCACCTGCCCGAGTGAAGCCACGGCGGCCAAAACTGCAATGGCGCTGCATAAGCTGGGCATCGAGCGCGTACGGCCCCTGCTGGGCGGCTACGACGAGTGGAAACGGCGCGGTTTTCCGCTCGACGAGGTGCCGCCGGACCGAGCTTCCGCAGCCTTGCATGCACATGTCTAAAGGACTTATGCCGCGCCGGTAAACACCGCGGCGATGCGCGTACCGATCGGCGATCCGATGCCGCTGCATGGATCGGGCCCCACCGCCGCATCGTAGAACCCGTTGCTTCCCACGGTAATGTCGTTGAAGGCGCTCTGATTCTGCCAGAGCGTGGGTGTCACGAATCCCAGCTTGGTTCCGAACGCCGCAAAGAGTCCGGCATAGAGCGGCGCCACGGCGCTGGTTCCACCCACCACGGTGGACGCGCCGTGCACAAAGATTTCGTAACCGGTGTTGGGATCGGCGTCGCCGGTCACGTCGGGAACCATGCGGCCCTTGCCGTAAGGCGAGCTGGCGGGCGCGGGCGGAGCGCCGATCTGAAACGCCTGCACGGGAAACACAGTCGAATAGCCGCCACCTGTTCCTTCACCGTCGGTCTCGCCCGGATTGTCGTTCCACACAGTCTCATCAGTGGTGGTTTTGTAGGTGCCTCCGCAGCCGATCACGTGGGGGCATGAGGACGGGCAATCCACGTTGGCGGGCGTGGAGCCGCCGTCGCTGGAATCGTTGTCGCCGGCCGCGGCAAATACCACCATGCCGCCGGCAACGGCCGATTCGGCGGTCGTCTCCATCTGCTCCGCGGCGCTGGTGCCCCAGTTGGCTTCGTCGGAGCCCCACGAAATGGTGCACACATCGCAGCCATCCGAGGCGGCCTTGGCCACCGCCGTGCCAATGTCCTGCGACCAGTAGACGCGAATGGTGGCGGCTTGGCCCGTGGCCGCGTAGTACGACGCGCCCGAGACCTGAATATCGAGCCCGACCTCGTAGTCGTCTTCGCCCGCCGAGCCACTCTGGTTGGGCGTGTTCTCAGTGCCATCCACGGACACATCGGTAATGGACGGCACCGGCTGGCCGACAGACTCGAAAAATGAGGTCATATCGGACATGACCCATCCGCCGCCCAACTCCACAATGGCGATAACGCCGCCGCCTTTCGTGCCGGAGGGCCAGTTGTATTCCGCGCACAGAGCGGGCACCGTCCAGGGGACGGCTCCTGCAATCTGCGTTACCTGCGAGCGCAGCTTGAAGTAGGAGTGGCACTTGTGGGGCAAGACTTTTCGGTCTGGCATGGGGGAGTCCTCAGCTTTGCGCACATCGTATCACGGGGAAGAGTTCCGACGCGGCTCAGTTTGCCGGAAAAGCAGGACAATCGCACTTGGAATTGGTGCACCGGCAGTGTTGATATTCAGGTTCATATGTACCCCCCCCCCGGGGGGGGTACGTGGATTCTGCCATGAAGCTCCTTGTTTTCTGATGGTTGGATGCGTTTCGGGTGCGATTAACATGCGGATTTGTGCTAGAAAACTTAACTTCTTTGCGCTTCTTTGCGCCTGCCGGCCCCGGATTCTCGAGCAGCCACGAGTGCCTGGGAACGTTTCTTCACAGCATAGCGGAAGGGCGAAATTAACCCGCAACGCGCGGCGAAAATATATTTCCCGCCGAATGAGCGCGATGCGGGCGATGTGGGCCTTTGCAAGGCCTTGACAACGCAAGGCGAAGAGGGTCCTTCAACAGGATTGCCGGTTTTTGAAGCGCGATTGCCCCGCGGCGTGAGCGCTTTGCATTTCCGCCGGGAAGGACAAGCTGGCGACGTCCAAGGAAGGTGCTGTAACGATGAATGG
>JASHRF010000089.1 GCA_030037545.1 Acidobacteriaceae bacterium
CTACAACCTCGTGCGGATGCGAAAGCTGATTCCGGTTCCAGCCGCTGTCTGATGGAGTCGTCGGGTCTCTGCGTGCCGCAAAAATGGTTCGCAGAGCGCCAAAATAAACAGCAGCTTGGCCCATCATCAACCGAAAATGATCCGGACGTGAAGTGAAACATGCAAACCACTTAGTTTTTCAGCAACCTGCTAAAGCCCGCGGTTTATGGGGGTCTGTCCCGGCACTGGACAACTGAAGCTGTGCCCTTTCAAAACAGGTTATGAGCAGGTTATGAAGCAGCTTCTACTTCTATCTCGTCCTATTGCGTCTGCGGAGCCTTCTTCATGTTCTGCATTGCGATACCGCGCGCAATCAGCGACAGTCCAAAGCTGACCAGGATGCCTTTAATCATTAGCAGGTTGTCATATCGCCACGACAAAAAGGCAATCGAAACAAAGATGCCGATGGGCATGATTTCCGTGAGCAAGGATGTGAGCCATTGCGGATTGCTGCCCGCGGATGGCAGCGCTGTGCGCAGTCTGGGCGCGAGCCGTGGCACGGCCTGCAGGTACCTCTGGTAAGGTTCACCAAGCTGCCCGCTGAGAAATGCCTCTTCGCCGAGGATCAGGCGATAGTAGAAGAGCCCGGTGAGCACGATGGTGAAGAGCGCGCCGCTGGGCGGCATGGTGAGCGAAACGGCGATCATCATGCACCATCCGCCCAGGTAGAGGGGGTTGCGCACATAGCGATACGGGCCGTCGGCCATGAGCGCGCCGGATTGCATCTGGCCATGGTGGACGACGCCGTATCCCAGGTAAGCCGCGCCCCAGACGCGCAGCACCGCGCCCAGCGCAGCGATGAGGGAACCCAGAACGATGACTCCGGGCGCGGCAATGGTGAAGCGCACCAGGCCCGTGCGGCTGGCCTCCAGCGCCAGCCACTCCAGCAGCGATACGCGCTTACCAAAATGCGCGAACTCGATCCACGGCGCCCAAAATCCTAAAACTACGATGACAACCTGAATCAGCATGCGCAGACGGAACTCGATCCTGCTTGCCCACATGGAACTCCTCTTTCCGTTTGCCCGATATTTCTCAGGGTACGCAATTTGGGCGCGCGGTGTTCAACGCGGCTATTGGAAATGGGAATTCTGCAGGCCGGGTTATTCCGCGCGCAGCGCCTGCATGGGATCTACGGACGCGGCGCGGCGCGCCGGAATCCAGGCGGCAACGAGCGCGACCACGACCATCAACAGCGGAACCGCGCACAGAGTGATGGGATCGAGGGCGCTGACTTCAAAGAGGAAGCTGCGCAGCAAACGGCCGGCCGCCAGCGTTGCCAGCAGTCCGGCGGCGCAACCCGAACCCGCGAGCAGCAGGCTTTGGCGCACGATGGCCATCACGATCTGCCATCGCCGCGCGCCCAGCGCCAGGCGCAGCCCGATCTCGTGCACGCGCCAACTGACGATGTAAGCGATGAGGCTGTAAACGCCCACCGCGCCGATGAAGACCGCCAGGCATCCGAAGCCGAGCAGCAGTATGGCCAGGGTGCGCGGCGCGGCCACCGAATTGGCGACCACCTCGTTGAGCGTGCGGACGCGCGTGACCGGCGCCAGAGAGTCGATGCCGGCAACGGCGCGGCGCAGCACGGCAGCGGTTTGCTCCGGTGCTCCGCGCGAGCGCAGCAGGACGTACATCACGGGACTGTCGCGGGTGGGCGTCATGGGCAGGTAAACCTCGTCGTTGAATCCGCCTTCGAGGCTGCCATCGCGCGCATTCTGGACCACGCCAACGACGATCGAGGTCTTGGCCGGATCCAACACTGTTGGCGAGGGTTCGTCGCTGACATTCTCCAACTGCTTGCCAATCGGGTTCTGGTTGGGCCAGAGCCGCTCGGCCATGCGCTGGTCGATCACGGCGGCGTGGCTGGCGCCTGAGTTGTCCTGCTCATTGAGCAGCCTGCCGCGCACCAGTTGTAAGCCAAGAACCCTGAAGTAAGCGGGTGAGACGATGCGTCCGGTGGCGACAAACGCTCCCTGGCGCGGGCTGCGCGGATGATCCTCGGCATCGTAGACGTAATTGCTGTCGTGCCCGCTGAGCGGCAACGCGTCGGCGAGTGCCGTGCCGTCGACGCCGGCGATGCTTCGCGATTGCTCGAGCAGTGTTGTGAAAAACGAAAAGCACCGGCCCGGCGTGCCGCAACTGCCGGCGTCGAGCGACACCTCCGCGGTCAGCGTGCCTCCGGTCCGGAAGCCGGGATCGACGCGCGAAATATTGTAAAGGCTGTGTAGCATCAGGCCGGCCGCGGCGATTACCACCACCGAGAGCCCGATCTGCGCCGCCACCAGCGCCATGGAGGCGCCGAAGCGCGAGCCCTTGCCGGTGAGGCCGCGTGCTCCCATGCGCAGTGCTGTGAGCATATCGACGGAGGCCACTTTGAGGGATGGAATGAGCCCGAAAAGCACTCCCGCCAAAACCGATGTGCCCAGCGTGAAGAGAATATCGCCGCTGTGCAGTCCGATGTCCTGGATGCGCGGCGTATCGGCGGGCAACAGGCTAACGAAGATGTGCAAGCTGGCCAGCGCAGCCACCAGGCCCACCGCGCCCGCTGTCACGCCCAGGACCACGCTTTCCGACAGCAGTTGTCGAATCAGCCTGCGGCCGGAAGCACCCAGGGCGCCGCGAATGGCGATCTCGTGCTCCCGCGCGGCAGCCCGCGCCAGCATGAGATTGGCAACGTTGGCGCAGGCGATGAGCAGGATGAGACCGACCGCGCCGAAGAGCAGCAGCAGCCGCGGACGCATGGACCCGGTTTCGGCTTCCAGAAGCGGCATCACGGTCGCCTCTGAGGCCCAGCTATCGGGCATGCGCCAGGGAAAGAGTGGAAGGAGAATGCCGTGCAGACGGCGGAGGTCGGCCTGCGCCTGTCGCGGCGTGACGCCGTCAGCAAGGCGGCCAAAGGCTTGCAGATCGAAATCCGTCCATGCATCGTAGACGTCGCCGCCGCGAAAGGAGACCGGAATCACAAATTGCGTTTCGGCATAAGGAAAGTGAACGCCCGGCGGCATGACACCGATCATGCGGCGATAAACGCCGTCGATGCGCAGGGAACTGCCCAGGACCGCGGGCGAACCGCCGAAGTGCTCGCGCCAGTAGCCGTAACTGAGAACCACGTCGTGGTCCTGGCCGGCGATGGCGTCGGAGGGAGTGAAGAATTCGCCCAGCGCGGGGCGAATGCCCAGCGTATCGAGAGCATTCACCGTGACCTGGGCGCCGAAGACGCGATCGGGCGTGCCGGAATCCGAGATGTTGGATTCGGTGTCCGGGCCGAAACCGGCAATCGACGCAAAGGCCCTCGAGTGCTCGCCCAGCGCGCGAATCCATCCCTTGGGAAGAGCTGACGCGGTCTCGTCGCTGATGCGCATCAGCCGGTTTTGTTGTGCGTAGGGAAGCGGGCGCAGCAGAATGGAGTCGACCAGGATATAAATCACCGCGTTGGCCCCGATGCCCAAAGCCAGCGTGAGCACCGCGGTGAGCGTGAATCCGGGAGCCTTGCGCATCTGGCGCAGCGCGAAGCGCACATCCTGGAACACGCTGTCGACGCTGGGCATGGTAGCGCGCTCGCGATAGGCCTGCCGGGTCTGCTCCACGCCGCCCAGGTCAATCAGCGCCTGGCGGCGCGCTTCTTCGCGACTCAGCCCCGCGCGGATGCCATCTTCCGTGTGCAGCGCGACGTGCGCTTCGAGCTCGGCGGCGAAATCGGCATCGGCGCGGCGGGCGCGCAGCAAGCCCGAGAATCGCATCCACAGCGCTTTTAGCTTCGGCATCAAAAACCTCCTACTCGGCGCGCAAGGCCTGCATGGGGTCCACGGATGCGGCGCGCCGCGCGGGCACAATGGCTGCCAGCAACCCGAACATGGCAAGCAGGACGCAGGCGATACAAAGCGTAAGTGGGTCATGGCCGCCCACTTCAAAGAGAAACGACTTCATGACGCCCACCGCAAACCATGCGCATCCGAAACCAATGGTCAATCCCAGGCCCAGAAGAAGCGCGGCGTTCCCGAGCACCAGCAGCATTACATCGCCTCGCTGAGCGCCCAGCGCCATGCGGATGCCCACTTCGCGCTCGCGCCGACTCACCGAGTAGGACATCAGGCCAAAAATCCCGGCCAGCGCCAGCAGCAGCGCGACTCCGGCAAACAGGGTCAGCAGCGTGGTCTGAAACCGGCGCTGCGCGCTGGCCTCGGATTCCAATTCGCCCATGGTGTGGACATCGGCGACGGCCACGCTCGGATCGATGGTCCTGACAACCGCGCGCGCTTCCGCGGCGACAGTGCGAGACGGTAGCGTAGAGCGGACCGCTATATATGCGCTGTCGAAGCCGCCGTAATCCGGATGGTAGAATTGGGGCTCCGGTGCTTCCTCGAGGCTGAAGTGGCGCACATCGGCGACCACGCCCACCACCGTGTCCCAATGCCGGTTGTCTCCGCCGACCCGCCCTCCAATCGGATTGCGGCCGGCAAAGTAGATTTGCGCGAATCGCTGATTGACGATAACCACGTGCGCATGGCTCGAAACGTCAGCCTCCGTGAAAGCACGGCCCGCGATCAGCGGAATCCCCATGGCGCGAAAATAATCGGGTGTGATCGAGCGCCCTTCGGCCAGTTGATCTTTCCGATTTGCGTATCCATCGACCCAGATGGTGTCGAGGCTCTCTGATCCGCTGAGAGGCAAATAGTTGATCGCTCCGGCGTCTGAAACTCCCGGCAGAGCGCCCAGCCTGGCGATGAGGCTATGGAAGAATGCGCTGCGCTGAGCCGCCTGCTGCTGCGACGTCACGCCGGGATGTTCATCGAGCGAGATTTTCATGCTCACTGTCGAACGCGAGAAACCTGTGCTGACGGACGCGATATTGATATAGCTGCGAATCAGCAAGCCGGCACTGGCCATCAGCACCACCACCATCGCCGCCTCTGCCACGATCAGCGCGCTTTGCACACGGCTGTGCTTGCCGGCGATCGCGCGGCTGCTGCCGCCGAGTAAGCCGGTCACATCAAGCCGCGAAACGGTCAGAGCCGGCAAAATGCCGCTGAGCACACTCGCCAGCACCGACACTGCGACCGCAAAGAGCAAAACCCGCGCATCGAGCGACGCTTCGCCAAGCCTGGAAATATTGCCCGGATTGAGACTGGGCAGAACTTGCAGGAAGAGCCAGGCCAGAACCACACCGATGGCGCCCCCGCCGACGCCAATGAGCAGCGACTCGGTAAGAAGCTGCCTGGCGATACGGCTTCGCTTGGCGCCCAGCGCGGCGCGCACTCCCAGCTCGCGCAACCGGTCCGATGCTCGCGCCAGCAGCAGGCTCGCCGTATTGCCGCAGGCAATCAGCAGCACCAGGATCACCGCGCCCAGCAGCAGATTCATGAGCGGGCGCACCGGCCCGACAACTATGTCGAGGAAGCTTTTGACCAGCGCACCGCAGCCTTGCAGCAGAGGCATATGCAGCTTATCGAGCCGCGCCTCAATGATGCCCAGCTCAGACTGCGCTTCGCGGATGGTGACTCCGGGCCGCAAACGTGCAATCGCGGCGTCGGCGCTGGCGTTGTCGCGGTCCGCCTTCTGTTGCGGCGTAAGCGCCAAGGGAATCCAGGTCTCGGTCGTCTTCACCTCCGCGTTGCCGTAAGGAATATCGGTACCGTGCGGATATCCGAATTCCGGCGGCATGACGCCGACGATGCGGTAATTCACGCTGTCGAGCGAAATCGAGTCCTTCAAAACGTCGGGGCTGCCCGCGAACATCGACTGCCAAAGAGCGTGGCTGATGACGGCTACGTGGTCATGACCTTGCAGTTGGTCGCCGGTTGAAATGGCGCGGCCCCACTCGGGATACGCTTCAAGCGTGGAAAAGAAATTCTCATCGACGCGCGCCGCGCCGATGCGCTCGACGGCGCCCTGGCCGGCCAAGTTAACAGCAGACTGACCGACAAAGGACATGTTGGAATACAAGCGGTTCTCCCGCTGAATATCGAAAAAATCTGCGTTGGTTGGGCTGAAAATCTCCGGCGGAAGATGGAGGGACGGATCGGGTGTAAAGAGGTAGACCAGGCGGCCTGGGTCGCCGTAAGGCAGCGAGCGGAGAAGCACAGCGTAAACCATGCTGAAGATGGCCGTACAGGCGCCGATGCCGAGCGCGAGGGTGAGCACGGCAGTGGCTGTGAACCCCGGGCTGCGGCGCAGCGTGCGCAGACTATAACGAAGATCCTGAGCGAAATTTTCCAGCCACGGCAGCGTACGCCGTTCGCGCTGCGCCTGCAGCGCCTGCTCGGCTCCGCCCAGCTTGATCAGCGCCTGGCGGCGAGCGTTTTCCGGCGTAAACCCCGCGCGAACGCCGTCTTCCGTGTGCAGCGCGACGTGCGCTTCGAGCTCGGCGGCGAAATCGGCATCGGCGCGGCGGGCGCGCAGCAAGCCGAGCAGACGCGCTGCGAATGCTCTGCACTTGCGCATCGGCTGTTGCAGCAAGCGCAACATCAGGCCTCCTGTGCGGGCGCGAGAAAGCGGGCCAGAATCTCCGTGGTCTGCTCCCACTCCGCCGTAGCGCGCTTCAACTGCCGCTCCCCGGCTTTCGTCAGCTCGTAGAATTTGGCGCGGCGATTGTTCTCGGAAACACCCCAGCGGGAGCGAATAAATCCTTCCTGTTCCAGCTTAAGCAGCGCCGGATAGAGCGTGCCGTAATTGAGCGCCAGCAGGTCGCCGCTGGTCTGCTCGATGCGCCGCGCCAGCCCGTAGCCGTGCTGCGGCCCCATGGATTCCAAGGTGCGCAGCACCATCAGCGCCAGCGTGCCTTGCCAAACGTCGGTCTTTCCGCCCATGCGCTTCCTCCTATGGCAACACCATAGGAAACAGCGTACATCTCTTCCTATGGTTTGGCAATAGGAATTTCTTTCGACTGGATCCTTTCCAGTGGACGACGTGCGCTGTTCATTCGTCACTGATCACTGTTGGCCGTCAGAGATTCTCCCACTGGTTGGAATTGCGGCGGAGATGCCAGCAGGGATCCTGACCCTTGTGCGGGAAAAGGGCAACGGCGCAGGGGACCTGGCTGGAGCCGAGATAGTCGTACTCTTCCTTCTGGCCTTTGAGCGGCACGCCCATGAAGCGATTGACGGTGACCGTTTCGCTTGGCGATCCGCGCATCAAGTACACGACAGTGTCGCACCCATAGGCCGCCAGTGTGGCTGCGGCCAGAAACAGAAACATGCGCACCAACCAACCGCCAAGCCAGCGAAACACGGTTCAACCTTTCTTGAGCAATGGCGCGTCTTCGTTCAGGCAGCGCCGCGTTCAGGATAACTCCTGGCTCGGCCACCGAATAGATTGATAGAATTCTCGTTCACCCGGAATTTGGAAGAAGGTGACGTGATCAGCTTATGTGGGCGCTCTCATGGATATCGCGCGGTCATCGCTCTACTGATGTTGGCCGCGCTGGTGCTTTGCTTTGCGGGTGCCCCGGCGGACCGCGCGCAGAGCGATCTGCCAGTGGCGGGTGCGCCGGGCCATATGCTGCGCGGGCGAGCCAGGCACGGCGGCGGCGCGGAGTTTCTGGGCATTCCTTACGCGCGACCGCCCGTTGGCCCTTTGCGCTGGCGCCCGCCAGTTCCGGCGCGGCCGTGGAAGGGCATCCGCGACGCTACCAGCTTCGGCGCGCCCTGTCCGCAGCCGGTGCTGGGCGAGTGGAACCGGCGCGATGCGGAGGGCAGCCGGGAAGATTGCCTCTACTTGAACGTGATTACGCCGGTATGGCCGCCGAAGCAACCGCTGCCAGTGATGGTGTGGCTGCACGGCGGCGCCAATATGGGCGGTTCGGGTGTGGGTGAGCTCTACAACGACGGCACACTACCAGGGCACGGCGTGGTGCTGGTTACTTTGAATTACCGGCTTGGCGTCTTCGGCTTTATGGCCGATCCGGCGCTCACGCGCGAATCGCCGCATCATGCGTCAGGCGACTACGGGCTGATGGATCAGATCCTGGCGCTCGGCTGGGTGCGCGCCAATATCGGGAGATTCGGCGGCGATGCGCACAACGTTACGCTCTTCGGCCAATCAGCGGGCGGCATGGACACCGGCATTTTGATGACCTCGCCGCTGGCGCGCGGGCTATTCCAGAAAGCGATCGCCGAGAGCGGCGCGGCGTTTTCTCCGCCTGTGGCGCCGCTGGCCGAGGCAGAGCACATAGGTGAAGCGGCGCTGGCGGATTTGCATTTGCCCGCTGGAGGGGCGGGGATTCGCGCGATGCGCAAGATCCCTGCGAGCGACCTGATCGCGCAACTCGGTGGTGAGGCCACAAAGTGGCCGAGAGGGTTCGCGCCGGATATTGACGGCTGGGTCATTCCACAGTCGCCGGCTAAAGTTTTTGCGGCCGGGCATGAAGCGCCCATTCCGCTGCTCCTGGGAACGAATTCGCGCGAATTCGGGAGTAACGAACCACTGGACGGGCTGCGGGCGACCATCAGGCGCGAGGCCGGCGACCTGGCGCCGCAGGCGCTGGCGCTTTACGGACTGGCCAACGGCGGGAAGGACGTCGCAAGCGATCCGCTCTACGGCTCTGCTGCAGACCAGTGGGCCGCGGACACTCTCTTTCATTGCCCCATCTCCACTGAGGCGCTGTGGAACAGCCGCGCCGGGAACGCGACCTACGAATACGAATTCGACCGTCCCATTCCCGGCCAGGAGGCACAGGGCGCAGTACACTCGGCGGAGCTGCCGTACGTTTTCGGCTTCTTCCCGAAGTTCGGCAACATCGCCGGGCATTTCACCGAGGTCGACTTTAAGCTTTCTGACCTGATGGAAAGCTATTGGACCAACTTTGCGCGCGGCGGCGATCCGAATGGCGCGGGCCTGCCGGAGTGGCCGCGGCTCGATGGCTCGCAGGACTATCTCGATTTGGGTGTGGACGGCAAGGCCGCGGCCAGCGACACGCCGCTGCGCGCCGCGCAATGCGGGCTCTATCGGGAATGGATGGCGGAGAGGATGAAAGGAACGCAGTAAACGGGCGCTCCAACGCTCTGCCTTTTAGCGCGCCAGGACTGCCGGCCGCGGCGCGCTTTTCAGCATCACCAGGCTGTCACCGGCGCAACAGGCGCGGTCGAGCTTGGCGCGATCTGCCCGCATTTGCTTGTCGGACGCGAAAGAGCCGAGCGCGGTGTCGAGAACGGCAGCGAGCGCAGCGTGGGCGGGGCGAACGATACGGTAGTGCATCCATTTGCCCTCGCGGCGGGCGGCCACAATGCCGGCGCGGCGCAGGTAGGCCAGATGGCGCGAAATCTTAGGCTGGCTCTGGCCGAGGATCTCCACAAAATAGCAGACGCACACCTCGCGACCGGCCATCAGGTTGAGCAGGCGCAGGCGCGTAGGATCGGCGAGCGCCGCAAACAAGCCGGCCAACCGCACGGATTCAGACTTATTCTTCACGAACACCCGCTCACCACTCACAGGTCAAGATTAACGAACCAAGGGCCTAATTATATACGCATTGACAAATGTAAAGGAGATTTCGCGATCCCGCGGCGGTCACTGGCACAAACGACGAGAAGCGCCTCGCCTTCATGCAGTCCTTCCATCAGATCCAAACCCGCGTGCGGCTCTTCCTCAGCCTGCCGCTCGGTACCCTCGACCGCTTGGCTCTCGAATCGCGCGTCCGCGCCATCGGCCGCGAGCCGCTGTAAATTCACTCGCAAAGCAGACGCGCGTCGGTCACCAATCCCCAATAGGCGAGGCCGGCGGATGCGGGTGATAGTATGGCGGCTGAAGAAATCAGGGCTATCTCATATGAGAGCAGATGAAGAGACGCCGCGTTCTCGTCCGGCCGGGCGGGAAACTCTCCTGGTCCACTCGAAGGAATGGGCAACGGAGCTGGCAACATTTGGCAGTGGCATCAAGGATGACCTCGAAATTCCTTGCGTTCCGGCTTAAACACAAATCGGCCGTCTCATACGGGGTGGTCAGCCTGAAGAGCGGTGGTCCTCGCGAAAAGTCTCTGTGCGGTGGAGTGCTGCTGGCGGGCTTATGCTTGAATCCGAGGAGATGCGATGACTTTAATGGATGCTCCCAAATACGATGAAGCGCGCGCGCGACATCGCGTGATCGTTGGCTGGTCAATCGCCGGCGGGCTGGTGGCGCTGATCATTGCCTGGTGGCTGGCGGCCGGGCGGCCCATCGACTGGCCGTGGAACTGGGACAATCACCTCTTCGGGCGCGCGGCGGTCAGCCGCTTCATGAAGAATGTGGAAAAGAACGACCTGCAGGCGGCCTATGGCGTGTGGATGCACGATCCCAACTGGCAACAGCATCCGCAGCAGCACAGCGCGTATCCATTCTCCGGCCCAGCCGGTTCGACGAGTTTCGAGTCCGACTGGAACCCGGCCAGTCCCGATGCGGAGGACCACGGCGGCATTCACAGCTTCCGCATTGCGGCGGCGCGCATGTATGGGAATGTGCTGCTGGTGGCGATCCTGGTGAATGGCGCCAAGCAAAACGCGCTCGACCTGACCTGGGATCCGCGGACCAAGCAGCTCAGCTTTGCGCCGCCGGGCGTGCGGCTGTCGACGGTGCCGTGGGCGGTGGTGCCGTAACGGCGAGCCGGACAGGGCGTTGAGCGGCGCAGTCCGGCTTGTTCGGGATTTGCGGCCCGCCCTCCCTTGAACCAGAAAAGAGCGCAAGGATCCAAAAAATGTCGCGGGCGAGTGACCGGCTATGCGTCAATAACAACCTGGTTAACAACCTGTTCCACCTGCGAAGGGGATCATGCCGGTCAGATCGCTGAGAAGAATTTGTACCAGATTGTGCTAGTCGCGGGCGCATGTGGGCTGTTACACGTTTACAACACGTCCAATCGCGGGCTATCACGCGCGCCTGTGTAGCGTGCTAGTTTGCTACCTGAAGCGGAACTTCTAGTGAGCCGGCGCGGCCGGCGTTGAGATCGTGGACGCCGATGCGCAGATCCACATTGCCGGCGGGCACGTCGAAGGGCAGGCGCACGGTGATACCCGAGGCCGCGATCCGCTCCCACTGCGCGGCGTTGATGCCAAGGTTGAAGGCGTGGGTCCAGGCATTCAACTGCTGCCCGTTGTCGTCGTAGGCGACCATGGCCAGCTCGATGGCTGCCTTGCGTGTTCCGTCGGGCGCGACGTCGAAGGCAATTCCGCGCGGGTCAAGCGTTAGATCGACGATGTAGCTGTGCGGCGCACCCTTGAATGCTGCCGGCTTTTCTCCGGCTGCGCCGGTGGGAAGACTCACGCCCTGGAATACCGGATCGGTGGCGGGCAGAACGCGGGCCTTGATGAGAATCTCGGTAGCTCCCGGCGCGTCGTGGGCAAGGGCGGCGGCGAAGGCGCTGGTCTGATCATTGGCGCCGGGTGAGGCGCCGGGCGCGTCGGCATAATAGCCGCGACGGTAGGCCAGCTTCAGGCCGTG
>JASHRF010000090.1 GCA_030037545.1 Acidobacteriaceae bacterium
CATCGATGCGCCGCAGCCGCATCAGGTCCGCATCCGAGATCGGACGCAGCCGATAGTAGATCGCAGAAGGGCTGATCCTGAGCAGCTTCGCCTGCCCGGAAATGGGTAGTCCGTGCTCCGGGTCGATCCCCGCTTTGCGCTCAGCAGACCCGCTTTGATGAGCGCAGTTTCTAAAAAATCGTTCCCAGCGTCAGCTCACCAATCTTGGCTTGCATCCGAGTCACATCGACCTTGGCCTCTGGTTCAGCCCTGCCCTCGCCAAAAACACCGGCTGCGCCCTCTTGCAGCCGCGTCTTCCAGTCCGTGATCTGGTTCGGCTGGACATCAAACTGTTGGGCCAGCTCGGCCAGGGTCTTGTCTCCCTTCAAGGCGGCCAAGGCTACTTTCGCCTTAAAGGCCCCGCAATGGGTCCGGCGTGAACGGCGTGTCATCGTTGCTCCTCTTTTCCGCCATCTTAACGGCCTTCAGGGAACAACCCTTCCACTCATCCCCCTCTCCGCTTTTCCGAAGCCGGCTCAGTGTGCAGCGTGAGGCTGTTGGTAAAGGAGACGGCAATGCCAAACCAAGTCGAGGATTTCATGGCTCTGGTCAAAGCGGGAAAAATCAAGGAAGCACAGGCAATGATTGAGGCGGAAAAGGTGAAGGCTAAATACTCACCCGACACCGTTGTTTCTGAGGACGGAAAGCCGCCAAGGTTTACGAAAAGGGGAAAGCCTGTGGAACAGGGCGAAGATGGGATATGACGTCTCAAATCGAAGTCAAAATTGTAGATTTCCACAACTTTTTGATGTACAAAATCACGACAATTTGCAGACAGCAATTCACAACTGTTCTCGCTATTGCGGTTGAACACCCCGGCGCTCTGCTTTTGCAGCAGGTGTTCTGCTACCGCGTTTTCATTCCTGTTGCTACAGTGGCCGTGTTGTTGATTCAGAACAGCAACACGGAAAGGAATGGGGAAAATGGACGGACTTGAAGAGGTGCGGACGAACGAGGCCTCGCAGGCCCGGCTGTTTTGAGTCGATGGAATTGGGTTGGAAAAGGTTTCAAACTGGCCCGATCCCGTGAATCGCCACCCTACAGATTCCCAGGGGCCGCCGCACTAGCGGTGCGGAAATAAAATTCTCTTGACAAAAGACCCCGCTCCGGGTTTTTCTATGTCAACCTAGCTTCAAGCTCCACCGCCCAGAATCCCCGGGGTCCGGTTTCATGGCTTGGCGTAGCTCGGAAGCAACGTCTCCCCCACACTAAGAATTTATCCGTAAATAGTGATAGTTTGCCTCCAGCAAATCAAGGCAGCGGCTAAGGAAAGTAGGCCGAGATAGCTGGCCTCCGTCTTCTCGAAACTGACCAGCAGTTTGCGGAAGCGGTTGAGCCAGGAGTGGGTGCGTTCGACCACCCAACGGCGTGCCCTGTAGCCGGGTTGTTTCTGTTTGGCCTCAGCTTCTTCCTTGCGTTGCTTGATATGGGGTCGATACTCACGCGTCTGGACCGCCAGCAGGGCCGCTTCACCCTTATATCCGGCATCGGCGCAAAGGTGTTGCTCACGGTCAGGGTCGGTTTCCGGCCGCTCCACCACCACCGCATCCAGCGTCGGCGTCAGAAGTTTCACGTCATGCACGTTGGCCCCGCTGGCGACGAGCGATAGCGGGACGCCACGGCCGTCGACCAACAAGCTTCGCTTGCGTCCCTTTTTTCCCCCGATCGGTGGGGTTCGGCCCCACACACTCTGTAGCCAGCGGCGCTTTGCTCATCGCCCCGTCGATACTTTGCCACTCCCAGGCGATGCCCTGCATACCGTCATACTCGGCCAGCCCCGCCTGCCACAGCTTGAGAAAAAACCCTGCCTCCTGCCAGTCCTGGAAATACTGATGCACCGCACTGGCCGAACCAAACGCGCGCGGCAAGGCTTTCCACTGCATCCCCGTGCGCAGCACATATACAATGGCCGAAAACACTTGCCGCGCCGCCATAGGCTTGCGCCCTGCTCCCGGGCGACGCTGGTATTTGCGGTCGGCCACTCGCTCTTTGCGGGGAATCAGCGGTTCCACCTTGGCCCATAACTCGTCCGATACCGTCCACGATTTGATCTGTGCCATCCAGACTATCGTCAGGCAGACAAATCCACCCCGCACAAAACTATCGCACCCCCCGTACCTACATGTACACTATTTACGGATAAGTTCTTAATAAAGCTCTTACAGGCTCGATACTCATTCCTTATTGTCCTCCTATTTCAATGAGATGTGGCGCAGTTCGTCTCCGGCGATCAGGCCGCCCTGGCAGGCTGCGCGTCGCAATCGAACAGGAGTCGTAGTGATGATTGGTTGGCCCGATTGGTTATGTTTTATCGCCGGGGGCTTGGCGATTGTGTTTCTGAGCTGGGTTCTCGGCAAGTTTACGGAACAATTGGCCGGCTCCGGAAAATCGGCCACGCGTGCGCATGCGGAAACCGAGCGTCACTATGTTGTGGAAGCGGCTCCCCGCCAAAAGTCTCGGGGCTCAGCGCAGAACTATTGACCATGCTCTGCCCTTGTGGCCGCCCATTCCCGAGCGGAGTGAGCAGAGGCCTTTAGGCTCATGAATGAGGCGCATCAAAGCATGGGGGCTTGAGCCCCGGAACAACCTGCCCTCAACCTATTGCTTCTGCTTCACAAGCGTCTGCGGCGTTTCCGGCTCGTCGGCCGAGTCCTCAACCAGCACTGCGGAGCCGGGGATGATATCGAAGCCAATCGGCTGCCCGCCGGCAGGATGGAATGTGACCCGTAGCGGATCGCGCTGCCAGTCGGGCGCGGCGCACACCGGGTCGGGGCGATTCGCGGGATCGAAGGCAGAAAGCTTTTTGGCCAGCACCGGCTTGCGCCCTTCCACCTGCGCCACCACCGCGTAAAGGCTCTTGCCGCTGGGCGTCAGGCCGCAATAGGCGGCGTAGTCGCGAAACCAGCTCACCTGGCTTACGCCGGAATCATAATCGGGCAATTTGAGAGGAAGGGCATGGCCAGTGGTGCGGTCAACGAGCAGCCACGGCCCGCGCTGCCACACCCACTGGCCCGATTGGCCTGCCGCCGAGGGCTTGTCGCCGGGCAGAGCGTCATTGAGCCGGATCGCGCGGCGCACCACAAAGCTGCGATCGGTCACGTCGTGCGCATCGCCAGTAGTCCATTCCTTGAGAACTCCGTCCACCAGCAGGGCGCGGATGGCGAGAGCATCTTCGCCGACCTCCGCACCGGCCGGATCGCCGGCACGCGAGTACGGCACCTTTTTGACCGCACCCAGCACCACGGTGTGGCCCTTGCGGGGTGCGGCGGAAACGCTGATAGCGGCTGCCAGAATCGCAGCAACAAGAATGGCCTTCTTGATCACATTCTGCTCTTTTCTGCGATCGCGGGCGCGGGGCGAGCAGATCGCGGCCACATTCTCGCATCCGCTGAGAGGAAAAATTGTGTCCTGGAACACACTCCAACGGCACAGGACGCAATAGGCGCGGTGCTACACTCCAGGAAATCACGACTCCAATTCCATGATGTTTTCAGGAGCCGGCATGAAATTACGCTTATTCTGTTTCGTGGCCCTTCTCGCCGCTTTTGTGCAGGCGGTTGCTCAGCCCGTGCCCGCCGCGCCCGACCCCGCTGCAACTCTCAATTACATCCATGCCGCGTGGGACTCGCTCACCCGCTCCATGACAGACTGTCATTCGCTCGTCGACCCTAAAGTGACCACCCCTCCGGTGTTGTATCTCCCGGCTGGTTTCGCCAAGCCGCCGGAAGTCGCCGCCGTCGAGCAGGAATGCCACGTCCGGGTGCTGGTGCTGCCGCGGCGCATCGACAAAATCGGCGACATTCAGCCGCAGGAGTTGTCCGCCGAGGGCCTGCTCTACTTGCCCAACCAGTACATCGTGCCCGGCGGGCGCTTCAACGAGATGTATGGCTGGGACTCCTATTTCATCCTCCTGGGGCTCGAGGCCGAACACCGCGAAAAGCTGGCCAAAGGGATGGTCGACAATTTTCTGTTTGAGATCGAGCACTACGGCGGCGTATTGAACGCAAACCGCACGTATTATCTGACCCGCTCGCAGCCGCCGTTTTTAACTTCGATGATTCGCGCGGTGATCGAGAACCCGGCCAGCTTTCCTGCCACGCAGGCCGGGCGCGTGGAAGAGCAGGCGTGGCTGGAGCGCGCCTACACGCTGGCCGAGAAGGATTACTCGACTTGGACGCGGGCCGAACACCAGGCCGGCGTCACTCACCTGGCACGCTATTGGGATTACGGTTCCGGCCCTGTGCCGGAGATGGCCGACGACAGCAGCTATTATCCTGACGTCATTCGCGCCCTGGTGGAGCATCCCAGCCTCGCCGCCGCCGGCTTTCTGGTGAAAGGCTCCGAACATCCCGATGCCGCAGAGGCCGCGCGATTGAAGCAGACAAGCTGCGACGTGCGCTTGAGCGTGGTGTGCCTGCGTGCCTGGTACGGAGGATACCGGCTGAGTCGCGAATTCTACAAGGGCGACCGCGCCATGCGCGAATCGGGCTTCGACCCTTCCGATCGCTTCGGCCCTTTCTCTGGCGCAACCCAGGATTACGCGCCCGTGGGCCTGAATTGCCTGCTCTATCGTTACGAGCGCGACCTGGAGCACCTGGCTCACCTGCTGGGAATGCCGCGCGACGCCATGCTGTGGGATCGCCGCGCCCAGGCGCGCAACGCCGCCATTCAGCGCTACCTGTGGCGGCCCAGGGAAGGCGTCTTTGTCGATTGGGATTTTGTTCACGCGCGCGCGTCGAATTATGCCTACATTACTTGGCTGTATCCGCTGTGGTCGGGCGTGGCCACACGCGAGCAGGCCAAGTCCATCGAGGCCAAGCTCGACATCCTCGAGCGCCCCGGCGGACTCGCAACGAGCGATTATGACAGCGGCCTGCAATGGGACCTTCCCTACGGATGGGCGCCCCCCAACTGGATTGCTGTGGCGGGTCTGGACGCGACCGGCTACCGCGCAGACGCCGCGCGCATCGCCACGCATTTCGACGACACGGTCGACCGCGGCTTCGCCACCGACGGCACCATCCGCGAAAAATACAACGTCGTCACCGGCAACGCGAATGTCAAAGTCACTACCGGTTACAAGCAAAACGTGATCGGCTTCGGATGGACCAATGCGGTGTACCTGAAAATGCGGCAAATCGTCCAGGAAGATGGGGCAAGCGCGACGAATGGAAGCAGCGCCCCATAAGCTTTCGTTCGATACTTCCGACGTTATGAAAAATGAAGAAGCTCCGCTCTCGCCTGTTCGCGCAGTCGCTTGCGGGTACCTGGTCTCGTTTTTGCCGTCTCTGATCCTTTTGGCCGCAGGGTTCGGCATTGGCGCGCGCTGGATGGGGCAGCCAGCAGGTCCAGCCTTTTAATCCGTCGCCGCGTTTGTTGGGCGTTTCTTTTGCGTAGCTCTCGTAAGCCTGCTTCTCGGATGGCTATGGTGGTCGCTTACCGTTCCCCCGCTGGCGGAATTGGGCCACGGCGCGGGGCGCGGACAAGGATCGGACCCAGCGTTTAGGCCAACGGACGTTGCTCCTTTGGCCGAAAGGCTCCTGGCTGGCAAAGACCGAGATTCGCCCGCGAAACTAAAAACTGATAACTGACGACTGATAACTGCCTTATTCAGGCAGGTCGAGCGTGCCGTCCACTTTGAAATGCTCAGTCAGAACCTTTGCGCCAGTCCCCGGTTGCCCGCCGCCCACGGAAACCGTGTACTCGCCCGCAGCCACAACCGGCTCGCCGGCTTCCGTCACCATGCTCATATCGCGCGCATCGAGCTTGAACGTGACCTTCTGTGACGCCCCGGGATCAAGGTGCACGCGCGCAAACCCGCGCAGTGCTTTGTTCGGCGCGCCGGGCATCGGCGGGAAATTGAGGTAAAGCTCGGCCACTTCGTCGCCGGCGCGCTGGCCGCTGTTGGTCACCGTGACCTCAGTGGTAAAGGGATCGCCGGCCTTGATCGTTTTCTCCGCCAGCCTCAGCCCGCTATAGGAAAACGTGGTGTAGCTCAGCCCGTAACCGAACGGATAAAGCGGCTTGCCAGTGAAGTACCGGTACGTCCGGTTCTTCATGTTGTAGTCGTCGAACGGCGGAAGCTGATCGACGCCGGTATAGAACGTGACCGGCAGCCTTCCGCCGGGATCGTTGCGTCCGCTGAGGGTCTGCGCCACGGCGTCGCCGCCCTCTTCGCCGGGATACCACGCGTCCAGGATGGCGTTGGCGTGCGTGCTGGCCCAGTTCACCGCCAACGCGCTACCGTTGGTGAGCACGACAACCAGCGGCTTTCCTGCGGTCGCCAGCGTCTGGAGCAGCTTTTCCTCCGGCTCGGGCAGATCGATTTTGGTGCGGTCGCCGCCTAGGAAGCCCGGCTCGTTCACATTCATCTCCTCGCCTTCGAGTTCGCTGGTTATGCCTACGACCGCAACTACCACGTCGGCCTTCTGCGCATCGGCCACCACGGCGGGATCGACTGAGCGATCTGTCTTGTGCCACACCAGCACCATGTGCAGCGGAGTAGTGGTGGTGCGCCCGTATTCGACCAGCAGCTTGTACGCCTTGCCCGCTTCCAGGTGCACGCGGCGAGTGGTGGATTCAATGCCGTGCGGATAGTTGGCGACGGCGAAGAACCTGCCATCGACGAACATGCGGAAGAATCCGTCGGTCTCCACGCCCAGCTCGTAATCGGCGGTCTCAGTGGGCGTCAAAGTCGCCTCCCAGCGCACGGAGAGCGGCTGCGCATTCTCCGCACCGGCGGGCAGCAACTCTGCGCCGAGATGAATGCCCGGTTCAACTCGCGTGGCAAGCACGCTGGCCTGGGATGGAGGAGCCGTGTTGTCCTGGTCGAGGCCGCCAATGGCCCGCTTCATGTAGGTGACCGCAGCGCCGGGTTTGCCGTCGGTGGTCAGCAGCGAGTCGGGAACCGGCGTGGTCTGCTTGCTCAGGAAACCGGTGCCTTCAACGTACCTAATCGACGCATCGCCAAATTCTTTCTTCATGCCTTCGAGAATGGAGACAGTGTGCGTGGGAATGCCGGTGTAATTGCCCAGCAGCACCCGGGTCTGGTTGGCCAGCGGCCCCACAACAAGAATCTTCGTTCCGGAAGTCTTCAGGGGCAGCACTCCGTCATTCTTAAGCAGTACCATGGACTCGTTGGCCAGTTCGAGAGCCAGAGCGCGATGGGCAGGACTGTTCAACTGATCCTCGTCGATCTTGGTATACGGCACCATCGACGGCGGATCGAACATGCCCAGCTTCATGCGCGCGGTAAATGTGCGGATCAGCGCGGTATCGAGATCGCTTTCTTTCAGGTAGCCTTGCTGCACGGCTTCGATGTAAGGCTTGTAATCGTGGTCGTCTGTCACCCTTTCGCGGAAGTCGATGCACTCGTTGTCCATGCCGCGCTGGACGGAGATGGCCACCGCCTGCTCGACAGTGGGCTCGTAGTGGTGGCCATCCACGATATCGCGCACCGCGCCGCAATCTGAAACCACGTAGCCCTGGAAGTCCCACTTGCCGCGCAACTGGTCGTCGAGCAGGAACTGGTTGGCGCAGGCCGGCTGGCCATTAATGCTGTTGTAGGCGCACATCGTGGAATCGGCCTTGCCCTGCGTTATGGCGGCCTGGAACGCAGGCAGATAGGTGTCCATCTCATCGTGCTTGCTCACCATCACGTCGGCTTTGTGGCGCGTCGGCTCCGGCCCGGAGTGCACGTCGAAATGCTTAGGCGTAGCGATGACGCGATAGTAATGCGGATTGTCGCCCTGCATTCCAGTCACGAAAGCCATGCCCATGTGCGCAGTCAGAAAAGGATCTTCGCCGTAGGTTTCCTGCCCGCGGCCCCAGCGAGGATCGCGAAAGATGTTGAGGTTCGGCGCCCAGAAATCGAGGCCGTGGAAAATCGGGCTGGCCCCGTCGTTGGCTTTCAGGGCCTGCTCGTGGACCACACGCGCTTCGATGCCGATATCGACGGCCATCTTGTGAATGGCGGGCGCGTCGAACGTGGCGGCCAGGCCGATGGGCTCAGGGAACTCGGTGGTGCCGTTCACCGCCACGCCGTGCAGCGCCTCGCTCCACCAGTCGTAGGCGGGCACGCCCAGGCGCGGAATGGCGCGCGCCTGGTTCACCATTTGGCTCGCTTTTTCCTGGAGAGTCATGCGGTGCACCAGGTCTGCCGCGCGCTGCTCCGAGGGCAGGCTGGGGTTCAGGTAGGCCGGCCTCTGCGCATCCTGGGCAAACAAAAGCGCGGCCGCGCCGCACATTAACACTCCCGCCAGCATCCGGATTCCAGTGCTTTTCATGGCTCTCCTTCGGGGCATGATGGCGCCTCTTCAGGCGCTTCGCAGGCACAGAATTGTGATTCCAATTCCCGCGCCAACTCTAAAAGGCCAAGCGCGGTGCGGTCAAGGAACCGCGAGCGAACAAAATCGTTTTTATTGGGCGTTCCGCATCCGTGCTGAACTGCACTTCTCCGGCCGTCTGGTGATATCCTTCGGGCCGGCCGGGATCCACGCCAGAAGGAGCCCGCTATGTTCGTTCTGTTTCGCACCATCGCCTACGCCACGCTGTTCATCGCCTTCGTGCTCATCTATCTCCCCGCGCGCCTGCTCTCGTGGGGGGGAGTCGTGCGCCCCGCCGCGATGGCCTGGCCGCAGTTTGGCGGACTGGTGATCGGCAGCGTGGGAGCGATCATCGCTCTCTCCTGCGTGTTTGCCTTTGCGTGCATCGGCAAAGGCACGCCGGCGCCCTTCGATCCCCCGCGCCGCCTCGTCGTTCGCGGGCCGTACCGCTTCGTCCGCAACCCCATGTACACCGGCGCCGCCATCGCGCTTTTGGGAGCCGCGCTCTACTATCGATCGGCCGCGCTGCTCGCCTTTGTCGCCGTCTTCCTGCTGATCACGCACCTGTTCGTGGTTTTCTACGAGGAACCGGCCCTTCGCCGCAGCTTCGCGAACGAATATGACACATACTGCCGTCGCGTGCGCAGGTGGTGGCCGCGAATTGCTGCACCGTGAATCGGGCTACCCGCCGGGATTAAAGAAATCGCCCAGCCCGGCGCGCTCTGCGTGCGCGGCCATCGCCAATTGGATCTCGAGCGCTAGTTCCAGCGCGGCGCGGCCCTGGCGTGCGGTAACGCGCGGCGTTTGCCGCGTGCGCACGGAATCGAGAAACGATTCGATCTCCAGGCGCAGCGGCTCGCCCAGCGCAACTTCGGGCTTGACAAACGACAAACCAGGCGCGGGGCCGGCGATGCGGCCGGAGCCGGCAAATTTCCCCGCCATCGCCATCTTGCGGATCAGATCTTCATCCACCTTGCCTGCAGCAAAGACCGCATCAATCTCCGGCCCAAGGCGCTCGGCAGCTTCGCCGCTGGGTCCGCCGGCAATCGCGGAGTTTCCGCCCATTTTCGGGGCTTCCATGCGGATCACCAGCAGATCGCGCCGTGCGTAGTCGATAGACACGTACTGCCGCGGCTCAAAGAAGCGCAGCTTGCGCACGCGCTCGGTGGAGACCCGCGAGGCTGTGAAGTTGGCCACGCAGCCCGACTCGAATTCCACGCGCACGTTGGCAATATCCACGCGCGGCGAAACAATCGGCAAACCCACGGCCCGCACCTCGCGCACCGGCGAAGCGGCCAGCGTGAGCACAATGTCGAGATCGTGAATCATCAGGTCGAGAATGACGTCCACATCGAGGGAGCGCGGAGTGAAGACGCTGAGCCGGTGCGCCTCAAAAAACAT
>JASHRF010000091.1 GCA_030037545.1 Acidobacteriaceae bacterium
GACATCAAGGGCAACCCCAGCATCGATCTCGACTGGTACGAAACCAAAGATAAGGCGAGCGGCGAAACCCGCCGTTACACGGTCGCCCACTGGTGCACCACGGAAGCCCGCTTCCGCAACCACCTTAAAAAGATCAAGCCCGAAGCCGCAGCCAAGCTCATCCCGCTCGACAACATGCTGGTCCGCATCACCCAGCAGGACGTAGTCTACCGCCGCTACCTCAACCCCGGGCACCGCAGCTTCATCCCCGACTTCGGCGTCTACATCGTGTACGAAGCCGACGGCAAAACCGAGTACCGCGCCCTCAGCCGTCAATTGGTCATGTTCTGCGTCGAGCGCCGCAAGTCCTGGCGCATGTTGCAGTCCAAAGCCGGCATCAGGAACCGCGAGTACGAAGCGCAAAAGGCGCTGCTGGCAGACGTGGATGCAGGCAAGATTTCGCTGCAGGAGTTCTTCGACCATGCCCACGAGCTAATCGCTGAAAAGCTCGGGCAGCCGGTGCTGGCGAAGGCATAAACGCAACCAATCAAGAGACGCAAAGGCGGGCCATCTGGCCTGCCTCTGCTTTTTGTGCCCTGAACCTTCGCCCTAATCCACCTGATCTGGAGGGATAGAGGGGTGTTTCTGGATAATGCCGATGGCCAATTCAGGTAAAGCGGCAGCGGCTAAGGGATTCGCATTTTTGCCTTGACGCGTGAGGCGCTCCACGCTACAGTATTCCCATGATCCGGTCGTTCCGGCACGCTGGACTGGAGAAGTTCTTCTACACGGGAAGTAAGGCGGGCATCCAGCCCGCGCATGCAATTAAACTTCACCGGCAACTCACCGTCCTTAACACGGCCAAGGACGCGAGCCGCATGAATATTTCCGGATGGGATCTGCACCTCTTGAAAGGCGATCTAGCCGGTCACTCGTCGGTCAAGGTGAACGCCAACTGGCGTATGACCTTCACCTTTGAAAACGAAGATGCAATCCTGGTGGACTACCGGGATTATCACTAGAGCGAAGGAGGTTTTATGGACAGAATGATGTACAACCCCGCCCATCCCGGCGAAATCCTTCGCGAATACATCGGTTCCATGCCGGTCGGCGAAGCGGCCAAGCGATTAAGGATTGCCCGTTCCACTCTTTCGCGCCTACTCAACGGTCGTGCTTCGTTCACCGCGACGATGGCATTGCGTCTCTCTGACGCATTTGGAACCGAGCCGCGCCTCTGGCTTGACCTGCAACAGCAGTACGATCTGTGGCACGCCTCGCGCCGCCGCCGGCCGAAGATCGCAGCCTTTCCGCGCACGGCGTAGCCTTCATCCGAATGAAGTGCAAGGCGCCCGCTATTGCTGCGGCGGCTCCATGTTGTAGAGGAACCAGGCGCGCAGTTCGATGTAAGGCCCATGAAAGTCCCTGGGCAGGGGTGGATAGCTTGATCCGGTGAGCGCGCCCCATGCCGCGCGGTCCAGGGCCACGTCGCCAGAGCGGCCTTCAAGCACCACGCTGCCGTCCATCAGGCGGCCGTTGGGCAGCACCTTGAAGCGGATCATCACCTGGCCCTGCTTGCTGATGGGCGGATTGGCCTCATCGGGGATCAGAGGGTCCCAGGTGCGGCGCGTGTCGTAGTACCATGCCGCCAGCCACTGACTGAAGTCCACGCCCTGGGTGTCCGACAGAATTTGCAAGCCGCCCGTGCCCGCGCCCGGATGCATGGGCAGTCCGCCCACGCTCGGCGCTTCAGTGCCCGCTTCGCCGTGGCCGCGCATGGCATTGCGCATTTCCTGCTGGAGCTGGTCGGCGGGGTTCTTTTCAAGCTGCGCGAAATTGGGCCGTGCTGGAACCGCTGCCGGTCGCGGCGCTTCCACCGGCGACTGCGACTGCGGATTGGGCGGAATGGGCGGCGCGGGCTGCGGCTTGGGCTCAACCGGCGCCTGCTGCATGGGCGGAGGCGGCGCAGCCTCAGCCGGCGGCGCTTCGCTTTGCCGTCTCAGTTCTTCCAGCGTTTTTTGGTCGATCTGCGGCGGGTGCGTCAGAGGCGTGACCGCCTTGGGCTTGGGCAAAAACGGCGTGTCGAGATAGGTGAAGTCCTTGTGATTCTGGATATTGTTGCTGTCGATGACCGGTGTTAGTTGAATGTATCTGGGCAACAGGAAAACGGCGAAGAGCAGCATGATGTGGACCAGCACGGCCCAAAGCGTCCCTTCGCGCAGCCGCGCCCAGCGCCGCTCGTCCTCGAGCTCGCTGATCATCTCCAGCAATTCGTGGGTGTCGTAGTCGATCCAGCGCGAAGTGCTGTGTGCCTTGGTCCCCGTAGTACCATTGCCCTTGCCGCTGCCGTTGGCGGCAGCGCCGGTGGCAGCCGGGCGCAGACCTTCGCCACTCGGCGCCGCGACCTGCGGATCGGGCTCGGTGCCTGGAACGTTGGCTGTCGCTTCGCTGGTGGGCATCTGCTACTCGGGAACCTCTCGGAACACGCGTACCTCGCCCGCTCATCCGGGTCTTCTATCTATTCTCTCATCGCTGCGGTTTTCGCGCGAATCGGCGCCTTAGTTCCGGACCGTACAATGGTATCTGACAGTAGGACGGTATTCCAGACGGAAAGTCGCTGGCGCATCCGCCGTGGCAATTTTATTTCGGCGGTAAGGCTTTTCAACCCATTCACTTCACAGCCCCGGAAAACTTCACCCCATGCAGCGAATGAATCCCATTCCACAGAAAGGATGGCTGCGTGAAGGCACTCTTCGCCCGCATCGTGTCGGAATGGAAACACGTCATCCTGCCTGGACTGCTAGGCCTGGGCATGTGGGGCGCGCTTGCCGTCGCCGTCCTCGATTCGGCGTCGGTCCCGGTGCCCATTGACGCTGTGCTGGCCGTCTATATCTTTGGCCACAGAAGCACGTTCTGGATCTACGTACTGATTGCCGCGGCCGGTTCGGCCCTGGGTGGCCTGGTGCCCTATTGGATCGGCCGCGCCGGAGGCGAGCTGTTCCTGCTCAAGCGCATTAACCGCGCCCGCTTCGACGTGCTGCGCCTGCGCTTCGAGCGCCAGGAGTTTCTGGCCGTCATGATTCCTTCGTTGCTGCCTCCGCCCGCCCCCTGGAAGATTTTCGTCTTCGCTGCCGGCGTCTTTGAGATGCGCGTGTCGCTTTATATGCTGGCGGTATTCTGCGGCCGCATCGTGCGCTGGATGGCGCTGGCCGTGCTGGTCATCAAATTCGGCACCGGCGCTGTCGGCCTCATCACCCACCACGCCCTGATTTTGATCGCGGTCGTGAGCGCGCTGGCCATCGCCGGGTTCGGCTGGTGGTGGTGGCGCAGAAGGCGTTCCGGCAAATCGCTGCTCGAGTGACCCGGTCTTCCCGAGTCCGTTGCCAATGTTCAGTTTCGGACAGGGATTTGCAATACTGCACACGGTCCGCCTGCCGAGTGACCCAGCCCAGCCGGCATTTTCCCTTTACAATGAGGCACTTACAGCCAATTTCATTTGGCAGGGCACTTGCATTTCCACTTCTATCCGGCCTTGCGCAGGGGTATGATGGGCAACTTGATTCAGGATCTTCGTTTCGCGTTTCGCCAGCTCCGCAAGGCGCCAAGCTTTGCCATCACCGCGGTGCTGACTCTGGCGCTGGGCATCGGCGTCAACACCGCGGTGTTCAGCCTGGTGAATTTCGTCCTGCTTAAGCCGCTGCCCGTGCCCGACGCCGACCGGCTGATGACACTGGTGCTGCGCCAGGGGTCCGGGAGCGTGCAAAACGGCTTCTCGCTGCCCGAGTACAAGACTGTCAGCGACGCGAGCGGGCGCTCGTTCAGCTCTGTGGTTGCATACAAAATCTCGATCGACGGCCTGGCGTCCGAGGGCCAGTATCCGCAGCGCGTCCTCACCTGCTTTGTAAGCGGCAATTTCTTTTCGGGGCTGGGATTGAAGCCGGCGGCCGGGCGGCTGTTTGCGCCCAACGAGGGCGAGGTGATGAGCGCCGATCCCGAGATTGTTCTCGGCTACAAGTACTGGCAGCAAAAGTTCGGCAGCGATCCGGGTATTGTGGGGCACGCGGTGGCCTTGGATGGGCACCCGATGACGGTGGTGGGCATAGCGCCCGAGGGCTTTGGCGGATTGCATCAGGCTTTTATTTCGATGGACGCCTTTCTGCCCTTGTCGCAGTTGCCGGTGGCCGGGAGCCCCGCCGACGAGGTCAACAACTGGCAGGACCGGATGTTCCAGGTGAACGCAGTGCTGCGTCCGGGAGTCAGCCTGGGGCAGGCGGACGCGGAGTTGAGCCTGGTGGCGAACAGCATCGCGCGCCAGCATCCGGACATTGAAAAGCAGCTCGATATCGAAGCCTTCCCGGAGCCCAGCGTGCGGTTCGATTCGGGCAATCCCCATATGGTTTATGTGATTGCGGGGCTGTTTTTGTTGCTGGCGCTGATGGTGCTGCTGCTGGCTTGCGTAAACGTGGCTAACCTGGTGCTGGTACGGGCCACGGTGCGGCAGCGGGAGATGGCCATTCGCAGCGCGCTGGGCGCCGCGCGAAGTCGCCTCTTTGCCCAGACGATCACCGAAAGCCTGCTGCTGGCGCTCGTGGGCGGGGCGGCGGGCGTGGCGCTGGGCATGTGGGCCAGCAACGCACTCAGTTATCTCAACCTGCACGCGCCCATTCCTATCAATCTCGCCTTCGCCTTCGACTGGCGAATTTTTCTTTACTCGCTGCTGATCGCTTCGCTGGCTGGGCTGGTGGTGGGCATGGTGCCGGCGCTGCGCATTGCGCGGGCCAATGTGTGCGCGGTATTGCGCGAAGGCGGGCGCGGCGTGACCGCCGGCCGCCATTGGGTACGCGACGGACTGGTGGCGTCGCAGATCGCCGGGTCGCTGGTGCTGCTGGTGGTGGCGAGCCTGTTTACGCGCAGCCTGGGCGCCATGCAAACCATGGATTTCGGATTCAATCCCGACCACGTGTTGAACTTTGTGATCGACTGGAATGAATTGGGAATGACGGCCGAGCAGGGCCGCGACCTGGCGGCGAATCTTGTCGCCCGCCTGCACCAGTTGCCGGGAGTCGAGCGGGTGAGCCACGCCAATTCCATTCCATTCGGGTACTACGGCGCCAACGACCTGATGATCGTCGATGGTGAGCCGGCGCCTGCCAACCCTTCCGACGCAACGGCGGCCTATAACGTTGTTTCGCCCGAATACTTCGACGTGATGGAGATTGGGCTGCTGCGCGGCCGCGCCTTTACCGGCGCAGACAATGACAAGAGCGCAGCCGTCTCCATTGTGAGCGAGAGCACGGCGCGCAAATTCTGGCCCGGCCAGGACGCCATCGGTCACACTTTCCGGCTCAGCAGCGAAAAAAATCGCAAGCTCGAGGTGGTGGGCATCGCGCGTGACGCGGAATTCCAGCACTTCGCCGGAGGCAAGCAGGCGCCGTACATTTATCTTCCCTACGCGCAGCATATTGAGGGAAATACACTGATGGTTTTCCAGATGAGGACCGCGCAGGATCCCGAGGCTCTGGTTCCCGCGGTGGAGCATACGGTGCACGATCTGGCGCCGCAACTGCCCATCTTCCAGGTGCAGTCGATGCGCGAGGCGCTCTACTCGCTGAACGGGCTTTTGCTCTTCCAGATCGGGGCGACCATGACGGGAATCATGGGCGGGCTGGGATTGACGCTGGCGGTGATCGGCCTCTATGGCGTGGTTTCCTACGCGGTCAGCCTGCGCGTGCATGAAATCGGCCTGCGCATGGCGCTGGGCGCCAGCCGCGCCGAGGTCTTCCGCATGATCTACCGGCAATCGCTGGCGGTGATCGCAGCCGGGCTCGGCATCGGCCTGGCTTTGGCGCTGCTGGCGGCCAAAGCCGTGGGAGGGTTCGTGATGGTCAGCGTATGGGATCCCGCGACCTTCCTTTCCGTGGCCGCAGTGCTGGCGCTGGCCACGCTGGCCTCCTGCTATTGGCCGGCGCGGCGCGCCATGGCTGTGGAACCGATGGTGGCGCTGCGCGAAGACTGAGGCACGGCGCCGCTTTCCATCCGGCAGCGCCATTCATGCCAGAATGCGCTCCCGTGCTCCGGCTTCAGGATTTGTGCCCGGTTTCATGCTTAAATAAGACACACACCGGTCCATGGACCCGCTCACTCATTTTCTAACCGGGGCATGCGTTGGCCGCGCGGGCTTCAATCGCCGCACGGCCTACGCCACAGTGGCCGCGGTGCTAGCCGCCGAGGCCGCGGACATTGACGTGGTGATGGGCTTTGCCGGGCCGGTCGAGGAGCTGAGCGCGCATCGCGCGGTCACGCACGCGCTGGTGGCCGCGCCGCTGATGGCCGCGTTGGTGGTGGGCGTGGTGTGGATCTATCACCGGGGGCGCCGGGCCTGCCGGCAGCGCCGGGAAAACCGCGCCCCATCCCGCGAAGTTCCCGATCTTCCGATCGAAGATCAGGGCGCATCGATAACGAGCGGTCATTTTACGGCCATTCCATCGCGGAAGTCCCGGTTCGCCCAGCCTGTGCACTGGCTTTGGCTTTATGCCGCGGCCCTGGCTGCAGCCCTCACTCATCCGCTGCTCGACTGGACCAACAACTACGGAATCCGCCTGTTTTATCCGTTCAGCGACCGGTGGTATGAGGGCAGCTTGATGTTCATCGTTGAGCCTGAGCTGTGGGCGATTCTGCTGCTGGCCCTGGTGATGCCGTGGCTGCTGGGGCTTACGGACCGCGAAATCGGGGTGCGCCGGTCGCCGTTTCGCGGACGAATCTGGGCATGTTTCGGGCTCGCCGCTATGGCGGCCCTCATCTTCTGGCGCTGGGGCGAACACGATCAGGGGCTGGTCATGCTGGCGAACACACAGGTGGCGTCGGAGCCGGTGCAGCACATGGCGCTCGAGCCCTACCCGCTCAATCCGTATCGCTGGCACGCGCTGCTCGAGACTAAGGGCTACTATCAGACCGCCGAAGTGGACACCTGGGATCCGGACTCGCTGACCGCGATTATCACCGATCCACATACGGACGTGATCTACAAACCCACCGTAACGGCGGCCGTGGATGCGGCCAGGCGCACTTTTCTGGGGCGCGTATATCTGGCTTGGGGCGGCGAGTGGGCGGTGGTGCGCGACGTCGGCCCAATGCCGGAAAAAGCTCTGCCGCCGCCGGTGCTACCGCCCGGCCGCACTTGGACGACCGTGACCTTTAACGATCTGCGCTTCGATTATCCGGTCCTGCCCTCGCAGTCCCGCAACACCGCGCCGCTGAGCGGATGGGTGTACATCATAGACGGACGCGAAGAGGCTGGCGAGGGCATGGGCGGCCGCATGCAAAAGTAACGGGTTTTCCGATATATCGGCCGCGCACCAGAGGCTCCTGTTCTTCCCACTTCCTTCCAGCGTCCGCCGCCCCCGAGGCTCGCCTAGCTCGTTCCCCCATAAACTGTCCGGCCGCTCAACTGCTTTGGCAGACATGCGCTTCGGGCCAGCCTCGTGCGATCTCCAGCCAGCGCTCTCGAAGGGTGTGTATGAACGCCGATATGCTCAATGGCCTCGCCGCCTTTGCTTCTTCCGCACCGTTTTTTGCAATCGCCGCAATCCTTGTTCACTATCAACTGAAACGCCTCTCGTGGAGGCGCAAACATCGTCAGGGCAGGAAAGACTCGGGCTTTTGTCCATCTTCCGCCGCCATGGGAATAATGTTTCTCTTCATGCAGGCGTTTTATCGGCCGAGCGTGGAATTCGTCCTCGAGGAGAGACAAAAAGAAGACGCGGAACACGACGACGAAGGCGATTCGGAAACGCCGGCGAAGCGGCTGAATTGCCAGTTGCAGCAGATTCGCCGGGGCGAAGAGGTCGATTTCCTCGTCTTGCGGCTATGAGCAGTGCGGCTATTGGCAGCGCGCAGCCGGCTCCGTCCCCGCATCTTTGCGACTTTTTGTCGCAAGGTTGGGGGGCACGATTCTTCAGCCATCCGCCGTTCCATTTACACTGATATACGGAGAGTTTTGTGGATTTCGAGAAGGTTTTAACCAAGGTTTTCGGCACTTCGAACGAGCGCATCATCAAGCGGCTGACGCCCGTCGTGGCGCAGATCAATGCGTTGGAGCCGGAGATCGAGAAGCTCTCAGACGAAGAGCTGAAAGCAAAAACTGCCGATTTCAAGGCGCGCATCGTCGCGCAGGTTGAGGCTCTGGGTGAGGCGGCGGATAAGGACGAAATCACGAAAGCCGAGCAGGAGGCGCTCGAAGAGATTCTGCCCGAGGCCTTTGCGGTGGTGCGCGAGGCTAGCTGGCGCGCCGTGGAAATGCGCCACTTCGACGTGCAGTTGATCGGCGGCATGGTGCTGCACCAGGGCAAGATTGCGGAAATGAAGACCGGCGAAGGCAAAACGCTGGTGGCCACGCTGAGCTGCTACCTGAACGCGCTGGCCGGCCACGGTGTGCACGTGGTCACGGTCAACGACTACCTGGCCAAACGCGACGCCGAATGGATGGGGAAGATTTACGAGTTCCTCGGCCTCACCGTGGGCGTCATCGTTCACGACCTCGACGACAACGAGCGACGCGCCGCCTACGCCGCCGACATCACCTACGGCACCAATAACGAATTCGGTTTTGACTACCTGCGCGACAACATGAAGTTCGATATCAAGGACTGCGTGCAGCGCGGGCATTACTACTGCATCGTTGACGAAGTGGACTCCATCCTCATCGATGAAGCACGGACGCCGCTCATCATCTCCGGCCCCACCGAGCAGACCACCGACAAGTACCAGCGCGTGCGCCACATCATTCCCAAGCTCGAAAAGGGCGAAGAGGTGGAGTGGAGCGACACGCGCCGCGTGCGGGAGCTGGGATTAGAGCTGGGTGAGGGCGAAAAGTACCTGAGCGGCGATTACGTGGTGGACGAGAAGCAGCGCACGATTGGAGTAACCGATACGGGTTGGGAGACGATCGAGAAACTGCTGGGCATTGGCAACATTGCCGACGCCGAAAACTGGGAACTCAAGCATTACGTTGAAACCGCCATCAAGGCGGAAGCGCTCTACAAGCGCGACGTGGAATATGTGATCAAAGATGGCGAGGTCATCATTGTTGACACCTTCACCGGGCGCCTGATGCCGGGGCGGCGCTGGAGCGATGGACTGCACCAGTCCATCGAAGCCAAGGAAGGCGTCACCATTCGCAAGGAAGACCAGACGCTGGCCACGATTACTTTTCAGAATTATTTCCGCCTGTACAAGAAGCTGAGCGGCATGACCGGCACGGCCGAAACCGAAGCCGCTGAGTTCGAAAAAATTTACAAGCTCGAAATCGTCGTCATTCCCACCAACAAACCGCTCTTGCGCCGCGAGAATCCCGACGTCGTGTACCGCACCGAGAAAGAGAAGTACAAGGCTGTGGCCGACAACATTGCCGAGCTGCACGAGAAGAAGCAGCCGGTGCTGGTGGGCACCACTTCGATTGAAAAATCAGAGCGGCTCTCTGGGATCCTGCAGCGCAAAGGCGTGCGCCATGTGGTGCTGAACGCCAAGTTCCACGAACGCGAGGCGGAGATAGTGGCCCAGGCGGGACGGCTGGGGATGGTCACCATCGCCACCAATATGGCCGGCCGCGGCACTGACATTCTGCTGGGCGGCAATGCGGAATTCATGGCCCGCCAGGAATTGGTGAAGGGCGGCCGCGCGCGCGCCATCAGCGTGGCCGAGGGCGCCATCAATCCCATGGCCCCGGCCGGATTCCTGCGTTTCTACTACCAGGGTCAGGAGTTCGAAATCGGCGAGCCGGATTGGGGCGAGGCCTACGGCCGCTATGCCGAAGCCGCGCAGAAGGAGCACGACGAGGTCATTGCCGCGGGCGGTCTGTTCATCCTGGGGACCGAAAGGCATGAATCGCGGCGCATCGACAACCAGTTGCGCGGGCGCGCCGGCCGCCAGGGCGATCCCGGCGAATCGCGTTTCTTCCTCTCCCTTGAAGACGACCTTATGCGCATCTTCATGAAGGAGTGGATCGGGGGCCTGCTGCAACGGCTGGGCATGGAAGAAGGCGTGCCCATCGAGTCCAAGATGATCTCCAAGCGCATCGAGGGCGCGCAGAAAGCCGTCGAGGCGCAGAACTTCGAGAGCCGCAAGCATCTGCTCGAGTACGACGACGTGATGAACAAGCAGCGCGAGGCGGTCTACGGCCTGCGCCGGCAACTGCTGGAGGGCATGGACCAGCGGGAGCTGATTCTTGAGGATTACGTGGGCGGCATCCTCAGCGATCTGCTCGACGAGTTCGCGGGAGAAAATGTGCGCCCCGAGCGGTGGGACCTGAAGGAACTGGAAACCAAGCTCAACGACCATTTCGGGCTGAGCCTGAGCGCCGCCGCCATCAAGCCCATGGAACTGAGCCGCCACGAGCTGGGCGACGAAATCTTTGCGCGCCTGACTGAAGCTTACGAAGCTAAGGAAAAAATCCTGGGCGCGGCCACCATGCGCTATCACGAGCGCATGGTCATGCTGAGCGTGATCGACGGCCTGTGGAAAGATCACCTGCTCTCCATGGACCATCTGAAGGAAGGCATCGGACTCCGCGGCTACGCACAACAGGACCCGCTGGTGGCTTACAAGAAGGAGTCGTTCGACCTCTTCGAAGCCATGATGGCCAAGTTCCAGGAAGATACGGTCCGGTTCCTGTTCCGGATGCAAATCATCGGACCGGATGGTCAGCCGGTAGCTGCGCCGGCCCGGCCGCGCGGCGCGGTGCCCAGGGCTCCGCAGGTGGCCAGCGCCGCCCAACCGCTCACCAGCAATGGCGACGGCGCGCCGCGCGAGATCACCATTCCTACGCGCACGCCCTCGACCACCATCGATATGCTCGAGAAGGAGTTCGCGCGCAAGAAGGAGCGCGAGTTGGCGGTAGCGGCGCGCCAGGGCGGGGGCGACGGAGCAGCCCAGCATACGCAGCGGCGCACCGGCGAGAAGGTGGGGCGCAACGATCCCTGCCCGTGCGGAAGCGGCAAGAAATGGAAGAAGTGCCATGGCGCGGGGAGTTAGAGGCAGGAACAAGGGGACCAGGAAACAACTGCAGATCCTTCCACTCGCTGCGCGTGCTCAAGGATGACAAACACTAATGTGCGCTTGGCTCGCCACTAGCGGTGAAAAGGTGTTGGTTTGCAGGCTCCCGTCAGCTGACGACTGAAAACTGACAACTGATCGCTGCGAGCCGAAGGCTCGCTTAGCGCAGCAGGCGGAAGAGGCCGTGCCGGCCTTCGCGGTCGCTGTTGAGGCCGGCGGCGCTGCGGGCCATGTCGCGGATGGTCTCGGCAAGGGGCGAATCGACCATGACCATGGGCGTGGCCGTGTTGCGGGTGCGGCGGGCAGAGGCCCAGTCGTCGGGAATCTTCCACTGCGCCGGCCGGGTGAGGGTTTTGGCGATCTGCGCATCGTCGAAGAGCAGCGCCTTGGGGGTGTAGCGATTGAGCACGATCTGTAGGTTCTGGCCGCGGCCGGCGAAATAGTGCGAGATCATGCGATGCGCGTTGCGCAGCTCGCTGATGCCCACCTGGGCAATGAGGTAGATGATGGCAGCACGCTCAAAGAGCGCGCCACCGAGGAGATCGACGCGCGAGCCGGCGTCCACCACCACGTACTCATAATGCTGCAGAGCCACGGCGGTAAGCTTATCGACGGCTTCCTGGGTAAAGGGCGGGACGGGAAATTGATCGGGCGCGGCCAGTACTTCCAATCCCGACTCGTATTTGGCTACTAGGGTGTTGAGGAAATTGGCGTCCAGACGATCGGCATCCTGGAGAGCGGTGGCCACCGAATATTCGGCCTTCATGCCCAGGTTGATGGCCACATCGCCCAGCGGAAGGCCGAAATCGACCAGCAGCGTGGGCTGTTCCGACTCCTGGGCCAGGGCCAACGCGAAGTTGGAGGCCAGAGTGGTGACGCCACAACCACCCTTGGTGCCCAGAAAAACGAAAACCTTTCCGGTGGTTTTTTCCGGAGCGTTTACCGCCGCGCTGCGATGCTCAACGGCGCGCGCCAGCGCCGCGCCGACCTCAGTGGCATCAAGAGGCAGGGTGAAGAACTCGCGCACCCCGGCGCGCATGAAGCGGAGAGCCAGCTTCATGTTGGCATTGGCGGAAAACACCATCACATAAGCGCGGCCCTCGGCCACCATGCGCTCGGCCAGGGCGAGAACCTGGTCGGGATCGCTGTCCACGTCCAGGACCAGGATGTTGAATTGCTGCGCGAGGGTGGGGATTTCAGAGCGGTCGGGCAGAGCGTCGAACTCGCGAACGCGTACGCCCGGTCGCGCAGCCATGGCCTCGGCCACGGTCTTGCGGCGCTCCTGGTGGGAGCCGAAGAGCGCGACGGAAAGGCTTTTTTTCTGCGCAGCGCCTGGATTCCTGGGCACTTCGGACATTGCGAAACTGCTGCTCCGCCAGCGAACGTTACGTCTCATTTTATCCTCTTGCGCGGCGCCCCTGCATACAACCAAGGATCTGGAGGCGTTACACTCTTGGCTCGCGCTCGGAGAGACGTGGGTGCGCCGGAGCGGAGCGCAGGCTAGAGCACAATGGGCAGGCCGGTTGGCTCCGCACCATTGCGCACCGGCTGCCCGCAGCACCCTCTCAAATACCACTGCCTCAATGAAGAGGCAAAGGTTGTTTATCGGCACGAAAGGAATGATTCCGGGCCGGAATGCCGATGAAAGTCATTTTGAGAAGCAACGCTGGAACGCGGCCTGTCCCGATTGCAGACACTGGTCCCCGTGAGGCCTGTCAAGGAGAATGCCGGCCGCTCCACGGCGATCTAGGCGTGCTTGCTCGCGCAGGCTGCCTCGATGGCCGCAAAGGTGAGGTCTTCAGCGCTGCAGCCGTGCTCCAGGCGCCACTGGTCGAAGAGCCGGCCGTAGCTGAGGGTCAGGTACTGGGAGCGGTCGACGCCCAGGCGCGCGGAGACGCTGTCGATCCACTCCGCCGCGCCTTCGAGCTCAGCAAAGTTGCCGATAGGGGTCTCGTCAACCACGCAGTGGCCTTGGCCGTCGGACCACTCGGCGCGCCATTTTTCGTAGCGGAAAGCAGGCACGAGGCCGAGAGCCAGAAAGACCTCGGCCAGCGACGCGCCGTCAGAGACTTCGGTTTCGGTTTCAATACGGTGCTTGTGCACGTCCTCGCCGGGCCCGTTGTCGGGCAGGCGCTTGTGGGTTAGCGTCCAGCGGCCCTGGTAATGGCGGATGCGCAGGATTTCAGTGCGCGCGCGCATCTTCCGGCCGGGCGTGTCGTAAAGGACATTGCTCTCGAAGGAGCGCGGCGTCTGGAGCCGGAAGCCCGCGGATTCGAGCCGCCGGCTCAACCGGCCCAAATCCTCGACGCGGAATTTGATCTCGGTCTCGACAGGCATCGCAAGCTGTGAGTATACGCCGATCTACGCGGTTGGCGCTGCGGCCAGGCGGTTGCGCACTTCAGGGCTGGTGGCCATATCGATGCACGTCCAGGCCATGGCTAGCGCGCCATCCACGAGCGCCTTATCCGCGTCCGGCGTGATGCAGTGCGCCGTGAACTCCGGCTGGTGATTGACCGCGGGCAGAGAGTTGATTCCCATCATGGGATGGATGGAAGGCATGGCGCGCGACACGTTGCCCATGTCCGTGGAACCGGTGGGCCGCGTTTCCCACTCGCCCATGTTGGGGAACGGCCGTCCCAGCGCTGCTGAATTGCGGCGGAAGAGATCGGCCATCTCGCCGTCGTGAAGCATCTCTGCGTAAGGCTTGTCGCCGCCGGTGATGGCGACTTGCGCGCCGGTAGCCAGTCCACCGGCCTCAAAGCAGCGATAGACCTTGGGGCGCAGGTCGGCAAGCTGATCCACGGTCTCGGAACGGATGATGTATCTTGCCGAGGCGTGAGCGGGGATCACGTTGGGCGCTGCGCCGCCATTCGTCACGATGCCGTGAATGCGATCGGTGGAACGGATGTGCTGGCGCAGCAGTCCGATCGCCGTCTGCGCGATGGTGAGCGCGTCCGCCGCGTTCACGCCGCGCTCAGGGAACGCGGAGGCGTGCGATTCTTTCCCGGTGCAATGCACGTCGAACATGGACGCGGCGATCATCTTGGCGCGCAGCAGATCGAAGGGCGCGGGATGGACCATCATGGCGGCATGAATTCCCTCAAAGGCTCCACGCTCGAGGAGCAGGATTTTTCCGCCCGCGTTCCCCACCTCCTCGGCGGGGGTGCCGATGACACTGATGGTCAATCCAACCTCGTCCGCGACCGCGGCGGCTGCGACCGCGGCACCCAGCGCGGATGCGGCGATCACGTTGTGGCCGCAGGCATGGCCGATGCCGGGCAGGCAATCGTACTCCGCGCAAATGGCGATGTGCAGCGATCCGGAGCCGGCGCGCGCATGAAACGCGGTTGGCAGATCGCAGATTCCCTTCTCCACCGCGAATCCCGCTTCATCCAGAGACTCGCAGAGCCACGTTGACGCCTTCTCTTCCTCGAATCCCAGCTCGGGATGGGCGTGGATGCGGCGGCTGATCTCGATCAATCCATCGCGGGCTGAAGCAAAGCGCTGTTGCGCTCCGGATTTCGCATCCATGGCGGATTTCTCTCCTTGATGGTTGGATTTTACCCGGGATGTGGCACTTTGGGGCGCGGTTACCAGTCGTGCGGCGACAATTATAGATGCCTGGGGAGCTTGCCTGAGTTGAAGGGCGGGAGACTAGCAGGGCAATCGCACTTCAAAAACCGGCAATCCTGTTGAAGGAGTCCTCCTCTTCGTTTTTGCCGATGTCAAGGCCTTGCTAATGCCGCATCGCCCGCATCGCGCTCATTCGGCGGGAAATATATTTTCGCCCTTCGTTGCGGGTTAATTTCGCCCTTCCGCTATGCTGTGAAGAAAACGTTCCCAGGGCGCCCGTGGCCGCTCGAGAATCCGGGTCCGGCGGGCGCAAAAAAGCGCAGGAAAGTTAAGTTTTCTCGCATGAAACTGCATGTTAATCGCACCCGAAAACGCATCCAACCATCAGAAAACAAGGAGCTTCATGGCAGAATCTCATGCCCCCCCCGGGGGGGTGCGTATGAATCTCAAATCAACACTTCGCCATCACTGAGCGCCCAGGCCGTTGCAAAACCACCCGGGCTGAGCGCCCAAAGTATTGCCGAGCACGGAAGTCTGCGAGTATCGCACCAAACATCTGTGTTTCTTTCGTGCGGAAAAAGCAAAGTGATCGTGGTTGGTTTTTGGGGCGGCTTTGTTCATCGAGACGAACGGCACCATCCTGAAGTCCAGTTGATCCGACAGCTTCGAAAGGAGTGCCCGACTGGGGCTTACTTCGGCCTGTTCGAAAACGGAAACATCGACGAAGCGTATAGGGCAATCGTGAAGCATCTGGATCTCAAAGCCGGCGAGTCCACCATCGGAGAAAAAAGACGGCAAGCTCAAGAACCGAGGACTTGAGACGGTATTCCGCGGCGACGGCGACTTTGCCACACGCACCATGCCGGCTGAAAAAACATGGAGAGCCGCGGTCTGCGGCGCCGCGAGCGGCGAAAATGAGAGTGTGAAGACGCTGCGGCTTATCGTCGATCCCGGCCATCTTGAGAGCGCACAGGCGGGCGAAGCGCTCGACCGCGCCACCGCCATCCTGCGCGCCGGCGGCCTGGTGGCACTGCCTACGGAAACCGTCTATGGGCTGGGCGCGAACGCACTCGACGCGAAAGCCGTCGCACGCATATTTGAGGCCAAGCTGCGCCCGGCGTGGGACCCCATCATTGTTCATGTTTCCGGTAAAGAGATGCTCAATCGGATAGTCGCGGAGATTCCCGAAGCGGCGACTCGCCTGATGGAGGAATTCTGGCCGGGTCCGCTGACGCTGCTTCTGCGGCGCACGCGCGCCGTGCCCGATGCGGTGACAGCCGGACGGTCGCTGGTGGGCGTGCGCATGCCGGCGCACCCGGTAGCGCTGGAGCTGATTGGCCGCGCCGGGGTTCCGGTGGCCGCACCCAGCGCCAATCTGTTCGGCCACATAAGCCCCACCACCGCGGACCACGTGCTTGTGGACCTTGACGGCCGCATCGATGCAGTCATTGACTGCGGGCCTGCGCGTCACGGCGTGGAATCCACGGTGCTCGATCCATGCCGCGTGCCCATGGTGATTTATCGCCCCGGCGCGGTCACGGCCGATCAGCTTCGCGCGGTGGCAGGGCCGGTTGAGCTTTTCCGCGAAGACGCCGCACCGGCAACTACGCTGGCAGAGGCTCTGCCCTCGCCCGGCGTGGGTCTGCGCCACTACGCTCCGCGTGCGCGCCTGATCACGATTGAAGCTGCGCTGCCGGAGCTGGCGGCGCGGCTCGAAGAAGCGGCCCGGCAGTCGAGCGGTGAGCGCATCGGCGTGCTGTTGCCGCGGGGAGTTGCTGCTCCACGCAGTGCGGCACTGCATCAGGTGTATGCGTGGGGCCGGTGGGACGCGCCCGAAGAAATGGCGCGCACGCTCTATGCGGGATTGCGCAAGCTGGATGCGGAAGGCTGCACGGTGATTCTGTGCCCGCTGCCGCCGGAAGCTGGAATCGGCGCCGCAATACGGGACCGGCTGAAAAAAGCAGGGACGGCGAAACAGGGACTAAGGGACTAAGGGACCAAGGGACTGTGGGCTCGCGTGGCGAATCGGAGCGGATGGAGGAATGATTATTGCGAAAAGCAGGTCGTTCGACTGCGGTCGTCGCGGATTCTCAACAAACGACGGAGCGCGCGCGGTGGGTGCGGCGGAGCAGGATGCGATGCACCTGCAGCTCCCGGGCGTGGAGGCTGGTCGCGACCTCGACCAGGTAGAGCAGCCAGGCGCGGTAAGAGTGCGCGTAAGTGCCGGCAAGGCGGTCTGCGCCGGCGTGGCCGATTGTGCCGGCATAACCGGGAGCGCTCGCTGCACCGCTCGCGCTCTGGCGCAGACGGCCGATCCAGACGCGCAGCGTCTCCTCGTAATCGCTGGCCAGGGTTTCGATGTCCACGAGTTCCCAGCCGCCTGATTCCGCCACGGCCAGGTCTTTGGAGAGCGGCTCAATGGGCAGTTCGGGATGCAGGGAGCGAAAGTGGACGCTGCTGGACCGGCTAGGCGTCATGCGATGCAGCAGCAAAAGGCCACCGGGAGTCAGCATCTTGTTCATGCAGGCCAGGTACTTGCCGAAATCGGCGGAAGGCACCTGCTCGAAGATGCCCAGTCCGCCCCACGGATGGGTGAGAGCGTTTGCGCGGTTGCTGCACTGACGGATTGGATGCGCGCAACTGCGAAACTGGTGGCCCGGGCGCGGCGTGGCAATCCGCCATAGAGGAAGCCGGTCCGCATGTTGAGATTTGTATCTTCCCAACCTTGCGCCGGAAATTTCAAGAACCTTCTCTCGCAGTCGGAAACCTCGATTTATGCAACCAGTTCCAGGAAGGCGCGCAGCAACTTGAGAGATGGCGCGCGCGCTCTAACGGGATTGAGATGCGGTCCCCGATTCTTTCCCACCGGCTGGCCAAGACCATTGTGTTCCTGGCCGTCGCGGTACTCGGCAACAGCTTCGGCAACCTGCTGCTGGCGCAAGGGATGGACGTCATGCCCGACTTCAGCCGTGTGCCGTTCCACGCCTATCTGTTCGACCTGGTGGCAAATCCCTATCTGTTGCCGGGCGCGGCGCTTACCGCTATTTACACCCTCGCCCAGGTCTCGCTCTTCAGTTGGGCTGACCTGAGTTTCGTGATCCCGATCATCGCCTCGTCTTACATCGTGAGCACGGTACTCGGCGAGTTTGTGCTCGGCGAGACGGTGGACGCTGCGCGCTGGGCGGGCATGGTGCTGATCTTTGTGGGCGTGGCTCTGGTTGCGAAAACGCCGGTAGCCACTGTCGAACATGCACACGCGCAGGATCCGCTGCCATGAAATGGCTTTTAATCCTGTTCACGGTCTTCATCAGCTCGGGCGGCGACGGCGGTGAGAATGCTCTTCCACTTGTAACTGACCGGCGCGAAGATGGCTGCGGCGGCGGCCGCGGAGCCGATACCGTAGCGGACTTTCTGCTCGGTGTCGCTCATTTTGAAATCGCGGGCAATTGCATTGACGACATCACTCATAGAAGTGCTCCTTGTT